>JANMSH010000174.1:0-32947 GCA_031389105.1 Hyphomicrobiales bacterium | reverse complement strand
TGGTGATCTCGAGCGCTTTCATGTTGCTGTTCTGCACCGGCATCTGGATGTGGGCCCGGCGCAAGCTTCGCCCCGCCCGGGCACGAAATCAGACCGTCGCCAGCACCGAGAATACATCGCCCGGCGCGCGCAATGTGAGGTCGTCGTCGGTGCCATCGCGCTGATCGAGCGCGTCGACCTTGCCGTGGCGCGGGCCGGTGTGGCATTCGGCGATCATGGCTTCGACCGCAGACTTTGAGCCCGCAAACACCGCCTCGACCGAACCGTCGCGGCGATTACGCACCCAGCCATCCAGCCCATGCCGGAGCGCGTGACGCTCGACGAAGGCGCGAAAGCCGACGCCCTGCACCTGGCCGCGCACCGACACATGGCGGATGACACGGGCCTCGTCATTCATGTGATGTCTCCGACGTCGATCACCCGCGCGCCGGTCCAGCGCGACACCGACCAGCGTTCCACCGAGCGGATGTAGCGCTCCGGCAATTTCCAGCCCCGCGCCGCAGCCGCGATCATTTCGACGTAGCCGGGCTTGGGTTGCCCGGCGGCACGGCGGCGCAGCAGATAGAGCATCGCCAGCACGCGTCGCTTGCCTTCACGCACCGGCAGATGGCGGACGTCGTATAGGCCTTTGTGCAGCAGTTCATAAGCATGCAGCGCCGCCACGTCGCGTGGCGTCACGCGCCACAACACACCATGCACGGTATCGCCAGGGCTCATTTTCACCGAACCCCAGCCATCGACGCCGATGAAGAAACGATAGTTATCGAGCCGCCCCGGACCGATGGCGCGCGCCGACGGACAACGCGCCTGCATGGCGGATATCTGCATGTTGGAGCCGTAGGCGAAGTAAAGCGTCATGAAATCGATTTAGCAGAATTTGCGCAACCCGCCACGCGACGGCTCTACGCGAACTCCAGAATCACCGCGTCCACCGCAAGGCTGTCGCCCTGCTTGGCGTTGATCTTCTTCACGATGCCGTCGATCTCGGCGCGCAGCACGTTTTCCATCTTCATGGCCTCGACCACCGCAACGGTATCGCCGGCCTTGACCTCCTGGCCTTCCTTGACCGAGATCGAGACCACCAGCCCCGGCATCGGGCATTTTATTTCTTTACCGCTGTCGGCGACCGTCTTGACCGGCATCAGCCGCGCATAGGCAGCCTCCCGCTCGGTGTAGACGAAGGCTTTGGTCTCGACGCCGCGATAGGCCAGCGCGAAACCATTCGGCAGCGGCCGCACCTGCACGCAAGCCGGCTGGCTGTTGATGGTGCCGGACCAGATCGGATCGCCCGGCTGCCAGTTCGAATTGACATGCCGCAGGCCAGCCTTGCCCTTATCGGGAAACTTCACCTCGATGGTGCCGTTCTCGCGCTTGACCTCGAGCTTGTATTCGTCGGTGCCGAGCCACACCGCGCGCGCGCCGTCGCGGGTCACGGTGCGGCCCATCATCTGGCCGGAAATCTGGCGCTTGCGCTCGCCCAGAACGTGATCGATGGCGGCAGCGACCGCGGCAAGCACTTCGGCCCGCGCTCCATCCGGCGCGACCGGCTTGAAGCCTTCCGGGAATTCCTCGGCGATGAAGCCGGTCGACAACTTGCCGGCGCGCCAGCGCGGATGCGCCATCAGCGCCGACAAAAACGGAATGTTGTGGCGAATGCCGTCGATGGTGAAGGCGTCGAGCGCGTCGGATTGCGCGTCGATGGCCTGCTCACGCGTCGGCGCGTGCGTCACCAGTTTGGCGATCATCGGATCGTAGAACAGCGAAATCTCGCCGCCCTCGTAGACGCCGGTGTCGTTGCGCACGGTGATGCCATTGGCGCTGTGCTCGGCCGGCGGCCGATAACGCGTCAAGCGCCCGATCGAAGGCAGGAAATTGCGATATGGGTCTTCGGCATAGACACGGCTTTCGACCGCCCAGCCGTTAAGCTTCACGTCGCTCTGCTTGATGGACAGCTTCTCGCCCGCGGCGCTACGGATCATCTGCTCGACCAGATCGATGCCGGTGATCAGTTCGGTCACCGGATGCTCGACCTGTAGCCGCGTGTTCATCTCGAGAAAGAAGAAGCTCTTGTCCTGGCCGGCGACGAATTCCACGGTGCCGGCGCTGTCGTAACCGACGGCTTTCGCAAGGGCCACCGCCTGCTCGCCCATCTTCTTGCGGGTCGCTTCATCGAGCAGCGGCGACGGCGCTTCCTCGATGACCTTCTGGTTGCGGCGCTGAATCGAGCATTCGCGCTCGCCGAGATAGATGACGTTGCCGTGCTTGTCGCCGAGTAACTGGATTTCGATGTGCCGCGGATCGACGATGAATTTCTCGATGAACATGCGGTCGTCGCCGAACGAAGACTTCGCCTCCGACTTTGAGCGGGCGAAACCTTCCGCCACTTCGGATTCCGACCAGGCGATGCGCATGCCCTTTCCGCCGCCGCCGGCGGAAGCCTTGATCATCACCGGGTAGCCGATCTGGTTGGCGATCTTTACCGCCTCCATCTCGTCCGCGATGATGCCTAGATGGCCCGGCACGGTGGAGACTTTGGCCGCCGCGGCCGCCTTCTTGGATTCGATCTTGTCGCCCATGGCCGCGATGGCCTTGGCGTTCGGCCCGATGAAGACAATGCCGGCGGCTTCCAGCGCCGTGGGAAACGCTTCGCGCTCGGACAGGAAGCCGTAACCGGGATGCACCGCCTCGGCGCCGCTTTCCTTGCAAGCCGCCACGATCTTATCGATCACCAGGTAGCTCTGGGCCGCCGGCGGCGGGCCGATCAGAATGGCGGTGTCGGCCATCTCGACATGCAGGGCATCCTTATCGGCGTCCGAATAAACGGCGACCGTTTCGATGCCCATTTTGCGGGCCGACTTGACGATCCGGCAGGCGATTTCGCCGCGATTGGCAATCAAAATGCGCTTGAACATGCGGCCTTGAGAGTGGCGCCCTCGCCCGAGCGGGAGACGGCTGCGGATACCGGCGCGATCACAATACTGTCTTGGGGGCTGAGTATCTAGCGCAACCTCGCAGGTGGGGGGAAATTCCTTATCGCCCGGCAATCAGCAACCACCGGTTTATTCTCCACGGACAGCAGCAGACGATGCATCGTTGCTCTTTGCGCGCCGACCTATTCCACCCATAGGCCGCACCCTATATGAAGCGCCCGAACTCATAACGATCTTTATTGGAGACTTGTCATGGCATTGGCGATTGGCGACACCGCTCCGGATTTCGAAGCGGATACCACCGAAGGCAAAATCCGTTTTCACGAGTGGTTGGGTAATTCCTGGGGCGTGCTGTTTTCGCACCCGAAGGATTTCACTCCGATCTGCACCACCGAACTCGGCACCATGGCGCGCCTCAAGCCGGAATTCGACAAGCGCAACGCCAAGATCATCGGCCTGTCGGTCGATCCGGTCGACAACCACAAGAAGTGGGCAGTCGACATCAAGGACGTGGTCGGCTTCGCGCCGAACTATCCGATGATCGGCGACACCGATCTCGCGATCGCAAAGGCCTGGGGCATGCTGCCGGCTTCGACATCCGGCACGTCGGAAGGCCGCACGCCGGCCGACAACCAGACGGTGCGCAACGTGTTCATCGTCGGCCCGGACAAGAAGATCAAATTGATTTTGGTCTATCCGATGACCACCGGCCGTAACTTCGACGAGGTGCTGCGCGTGCTGGACTCGCTGCAGCTCACTGCCAAACACCGCATGGCGACGCCGGCGAACTGGAAACAGGGCGAGGACGTGTTTCTGACCGGCGCCATCACCGACGACGAAGCCAAGAAGCTTTATCCGGAAGGCTGGAAGTCGCCGAAGCCCTATATCCGCATCGTGCCGCAGCCGAAGGCTTAGGCACTTCAATTCGGACGCTGACTGCAAGGGGCGCGGGAAACCGCGCCCCTCTTCTATTGGGCCCATTTCCGTCTTGCGCCTTATCCGCAAACCTTCCAAAAGTCGTGCCATGGCCGACCTCGGTTTCGTTCACCGCTTCATTCCGGCGACGCAGGAGGGCTTGCCGCCTTTGCTGCTGTTGCACGGCACAGGCGGCGACGAGAACGACCTGATTCCTCTCGGTCAGAATTTGTCACCCGGCGCCGCTTTGCTGTCGCCGCGCGGCAAGGTGATGGAGCATGGCGCGCCGCGGTTTTTCCGCCGCCTCGCCGAAGGCGTGTTCGATCTGGATGATTTGAAGGTACGCACCGCGGAACTGGCCGATTTCATCGCCCACGCCCGCAAGGCTCATGATTTGCCGGCACCGGTCGCGGTTGGATTTTCCAACGGCGCCAACATCGCCGCCTCGCTATTGTTGTCGAAGCCCGGCGTGCTGACCGGCGCCATCCTGATCCGCGCCATGCTGCCGTTCGAGCCGCAACTCCTTCCCAGTCTGAAGGGCACCAAGGTGCTTGTTCTATCCGGCGGCGGCGATCCGATGGTGCCGGCCGCTTCGCGCGACCGCCTCGCCGCCGTACTCACGCAAGCCGGCGCCGACGTCACTTACGAAATCGTCCCCGCCAGCCATAACCTGACGCAAAAAGATTTAGCGCTCGCGTCGCAATGGCTGGAAAAATTAGGCTGGAGCCTTTGAAACAATGAGTGACGTCAATCCACACGCCTTCAACCAGCCGCCCTTCGCGACATTCCTCGGCATCAAGATCACTGAGATCACGCCCGACCGTGTCATGGCAGAGCTGGTCGTGCGCGAAGACTTGAACAACCGTTTCGGCATCATGCACGGCGGCGCGATCATGGCGCTGGCCGATAATTGCGGCGGCACCGCCGCCAGCGCCAATCTGAAGGACGGTCAAACGACCACGACGATCGAGAGCAAGACCAACTTCTTTTCCGCTGTGCCGATCGGCGACGTCGCGAAAGCCGAGTGCACGGCGCTGCACAAGGGCCGCACCACGATGGTCTGGCAGACCCGTATCACCCGCAACGACGGCAAATTGTGTGCGCTGGTGACGCAGACGCAGTTGGTGCTGACACGCTAGAACGAAGGCCGTTCGTGGGCATGCCCTATTTCAGCGATTTGGCCATGCCATCCGTTATAGCTTCGAGCTTCGATGCCAAGGCACCTGCAAGGCTTGCAAGCCGCGCCGTACGGCTTTGAGCCTCCGGGCGCGTGAGGATGAGTGTGGATTCCGACGGGGTTCCCGAAGACGCGCTGATCATACGGAATACATAAATCGGCTCGCCATTCTCTTTGAGCGCTACTTCGACGACGCCATGCGCCATAAAGTGCCGAAGCTCTTCGAACGAGGAAAGCTTATCGACGAGGGAAGCAGTTCCGCTCGCTCGGGAGCGTAACGCGCCGCCCTCGCCCATCAACTGGCGAAGGCGTTCAAGCTTCAGGCCCATGAGATGCGGGAACGCCGGCTTCAGGGCTTTATATTCAGGCAATGTTGCTGCGTGGACGAGTACCGCGCCAACGGCCTGTTCGATCTTTGCGAAAAGTTCGATCACCTCGCCTCGAAGCGCCTGAGCCGCGCGGTGAGCCGTGTCGTATTTCTTTGAAGCCTGCACATCGCCTCCGCATCGCGGCATGATGCTCGCGGCGACGGCAGATTAGGTATGGCCGGTAAAGGAATATCCTCGTTGACTCGTAAACTCCCCGGTTCGTTAGCGGAGAATTTCGCGAGAGGATAAAATTCGATCGATTAATTTTCGCGGGTCACCGAAGCCGCCGCATTCCCCGCCGCCGGCGTCACGCGCGCGCCTTTGTTGACGATGAAGACGCCGGCGGCGCAGATCACCATGCCGATGATCGAGAGCATGTCCAGCTTCTCGTCGAACAGGACGTAAGCCATCAAGGCCGTCACCACAGGCACCAGATAAAACAGGCTGGCAAAGCCGATGGCGGCCGAACGGCGGATCAGCCAGTACATCAGCCCGACGCCCGCGAGCGACAGCACGATCACCAGCCAGGCAAGGGCGAACACCAGTTCGCCGCTCCAGTGGATGACGCGGGTTTCGAAGGCGAAGGCGCCGAGGGTAAACAGCACTCCGGCGCCGATGTACTGAACTAAATTTCCGGTGCGCCAGTCGATCTCCCCGCAGAACTTCTTCTGGTACAACGTGCCGAGCGTGATGCCGATCAGCGACACAACGCTCATGATCCAGCCGAGCGGGGTCGCGGCCGCCAGCATGGTGCGGTCGTGCAGCACCAGCGCGACGCCGGCCAAGCCCAGCGCCAGGCCGAACCATTGCATGCGCGTCACGGTTTCACCCATGAAGCGATTGGCGAAGGTCGAGGTGAGAATCGGCTGCAAGCCCGGGATCAGCGCCGAGATACCGGCGGGCACGCCCTGGCTGATCGCAGTGAACACGCCGCCGAGATACAGCCCATGCACCATCAGGCCTGCCACCACGCTGTGCCCGGTTTCGATGCGGTCCGGCCAGCGCACCCGCAGAATGATTGCAAATGTGCCGAGAATGAGCACGACGAAGCCCAACCGCACGGCCAGGAAGGTCAATGGCTCAATATAAGGCAGGCCGTAGCGCGCGCCGATGAAGCCGGTGCTCCACAACAGCACGAACAGCAGCGGCGCGGCGGCGATCGCCAGTTTCGTTGGGCTTAGTGGTGATTTCATGAGTTCCGCGGCGGGAAGGCAAATAAGGCGGCTGGCATAGCATTTCCGTAAATTCCGCGATTACAGGCCTTTCTCTTGCCAACGGCGTGATAGCGTCCCGCGCGAATTCACCGTTTGGGGGTCGTTTTTTATGAGAATTATCGTCGTCTATATCGTGCTCGTCCTGATCGGCGAATTCGGTTCGTATATGATCGGCCGCACTGTGGAAAAGATGTGGTCGGTCAGCCCGAGCCTGCCGGTGTTCCTCGCATGTTTTTTCGCCGTATTTGGAATCGCGTGGGTTCTGGCGGTTCGCCTGACGGAACCCAAGCGCGCATAACAACTCTGCATATACCGGTTTTTTAGGAACCAACGCGTCGGGTCGCGGGTTTCTTCCATTCAACGCGCTTCATGCGCGTCTACTATGGAGGAAGCCATGACAGATCCGCGCTTTACCGATCCACGGAATAGCGATCCGCGGCTGAGCGACCCAGTATTGCGTCGTGACGAGAGTGTCGTCGGTGGAATGTGGGGCTGGGTTGCCGGCCTTGCCGTATTGGCATTGGTCGCGTTCGTTATCATTGCCGGCTACAACAGCAACAACACCACGGCGAGCAACAGCCCGCCAGCGGCGACCACGACCATCGGCAGCGCGCCGCGTAACGTGACGCCGCCGAGCACCACCGGTTCGGGCTCGATGTCGCCGCAGCCAGCCACGCCGACAGCGCCTGCGCCGTCGACACCGCCGGCCAGCCGCTAAGCGTGAATTTAAATCTATCAACCCCGGCGCCACTTCGCGCCCGGGGCTGATTGCTTTTTTCGCGCCGATCAGGTCTGGAAAGCCGCATCGACCGGCACCCGATAGCCATTGGCGAGCCGGTTGGTTTCGTTTGCCATGCCGGTGACCGCCATCAACTCTCCGAACATCGCATCCGTCATCCCTGCCTTGCGCGCCGCGGCGCTGTGGCTGGCGATACAATAGGCGCAGCCATTGGTAACCGACACCGCGAGGTAGACCATCTCCTTGGTGAGCGGGTCCAAAGCGCCGGGCGCCATGATATGTTTGATGCTTTCCCAGGTGCGCTTGAGCGTCGCCGGATCGCGCGCCAGATATTTCCAGAAATTATTCACGTCCGGCACGTTGCGCGACTTCTTGATGTCGTCATAGACCGCGCGCACGTCAGGGGACGCATCGGCATAGTCGATTGGTGCGCTCATGGTTTTCCTCCTGCAATAACGTCGGACTTTACACTGGAGCCGCTTGTTGTGGCGATCCAGATCCCGGCCAGCACCGCCGCCAGTCCGGCGACCAGATTGAGTCCGATCCCTTCGCCGATCGCCAGCGCACCGACAATCGAGGCAAACACCGGGTTGACCGTGATGGTCACCGCCGTTTTGGTAGGGCTGGTGCGGCCGAGCGCGAACACCCAGAGAATGAAGGCACCGGCGCTGCCAACCACGCCGAGATAACCGATCGCGATCCATTCCGGTGCACCGAACTGAGGAACGGCGTCAAAGCCGTGGATCGCCAGCGCCCAGACCAGCAGACACAGCGCCGCCGCGCCCATGCCGGCCGTCAGAAATGCCAGCGGATCGGAGCGCGCGATGAACGGCCGCGACCATACATTGTAGAGCGAGATGCAGAACGTCGCCGCGAGCATCACCAGTTCGCCGCGCCACGCGCCGTCCGGCGCGTCCGACAGACCGAACATCAGCGCCAGCGCCACGCCCGCCATGGCGATCAGCACGCCGATGGTCTTGCGCGCTCCGATCCGTTCGATGCCGAGGGCAGCCGCGACCAGCATGGTCATCAGCGGCATAGTCGAGAGTGTGAGCGCGCCGCGTGCCGCCGTGGTGAAACTATAAGCGAAATTGAAGAGCACCGAGAAGGCGAAGAAAAACAGTAGGCCGAGCAGCACCACCGCGATCCAGTCGCGGCCTTTCGGCCAGCGGCTTTTCATGAGCAGCGCGATCGGCAGCAAAATCAGGAAGCCGGTTCCGAAGCGGAACACGCCGAGCGTGACCGGATCGGTGGCATGAATGACGAAACGCGTGGCGCCGCCGGCAATGCCACCGATCGCGCTCGAAGCCACCGCCGCCAGAACTCCGATATGGTCGCGCGTCATAGCCGCTCCCGAACGCGTTGAATAACAGGCTTGCGCAGGCCGCGCCAATCACGGCCAAGGTTTATCGAGCGCGGGGCTTCACAGAAGCCGCGTCCTATTATAGTCACGCTCCTTGCGCAGCTTGTCGGCCGCGCCACAAATTCGCGGGGACTTAAATGACGACGTGGTGCCGCTTCAGCAAAAACAACCAGACCAGCTATGGCGTGATCGAAGGCGACCAGGTGATCGCCATTGAGGGCACGCCGTTCGGCGAGCACAAGCGCGGCGCCTCCCACCCGCTGTCGAGCGTCAAGTTGCTGATTCCGGTGGTGCCGCCGACCTTCTATTGCGTGGGTATCAATTACAAAGACCACATCCTCAAGATGGCGAAGAAGCGCGGCACCGAACCGTCCTTCCCCGAAAAGCCCGACATCGGCTACCGCACCAACAACGCACTCATTGCGCACGAGGAAGACATCGTAAAGCCGGCCGACGCCGGCGAGCAATTCCAGTACGAAGGCGAACTGGTCGCGGTGTTCGGCAAGCGTTGCCGCAACGTGTCGAAGGAACAAGCGCTCGACTACGTGTTCGGCTGGACCATCGGCAACGACGTCAGCGAGCGCAACTGGCAGAAGATCGACCGCACCATGTGGCGCTCGAAGAATTCCGACACCTTCAAGCCGATGGGACCGTGGATCGTCACAGGGTTGAACCCCGACGACATGACCACCGTCATCCGCGTCAACGGCCGTGAGACCGACCGCTTCAAGACCAACAACATGATTTTCGACGCGCCGGCCTACATTTCGGAAGTGTCGAAATACTGCACCATCGAGCCGGGCGACGTGATGTGGATGGGCACCGACGGCATTCCGGAAAACATCAAGCCGGGCGACACCGTCGAAATCGAGATCAACGGCATCGGCGTGTTGCGCAATAAGGTTGTGCAGGGGAAGTAAGTTCTTATCCCTCACCACCCTCAAAACCGTCATTGCCGGGCATAGCCGTGTTTGCGGTTGGCGCCTTCCTCACTTCACCGGCGTAACCAGCGGCTGGCCCTTCTCGACCACGTAGACCGCGATCAGCTTGACCGGCTTGTCGCCGGCAGCGCCTTCGTTGTGGACCGCCTTCATCGGCACTTCTAACGCCTCGCCCGCTTTGTAGGTCTTCTCCGGCTGGCCATCGAGCGCGAGCCAGAACTCGCCTTCAACCACCTGCGCCTGCACGATGCCGGGATGGAAATGCCGCCCGGCCTTGAAGCCCGCTGCGATCTCGACCGTCGCCGAGATCACTTCATATTGTCCGCCCGGCACTTCGGTTTTGCCGATCGGCGTACGCTTGATCGGTGACGGCGACACCGGCGCATTTTGCGCGAGCGCAGCGCCGCCTAAAGCAAGCGCCGCCAGTGTTGCGATGACGATTGATTTTTTGAGCATTTGTTTTCTCCCCAGGGTGAGGCGGAAAGCTTACGCTACCAACCCATCAGCTTCTTGGTCGAGACCTCGTTGTCCTTGAGAAACTTGGCGTAGTCGGCGCCCTTGATGATGCTCGGCTCGAGGCTGAGGTTCGATGCCTTGTCCTGGTGCTCCTTAGACGACAGCGTCTTCTCCAGCGCCGCGCTCAGTTTCGCCTCGACATCCTTCGGCAGGCCGGCGGGCGCGGCGATGCCGCGCGACACCGACCAGACCTGATTGTAGCCCTGCTCCTTGAAGGTCGGCGCATTCGGCATGAAGCGCGAGCGCTCCGGCGACATGACGCCGAGGATGCGCACCGTGCCGGCTTTGGCCTCCTCCGCCACTTCGCTGATGTTGGCGCCGAGGATATGGATGTGGCCGCCGAGCGCCGCGGTCTTGGCCTCGGCCGTACTCTTGTGATGCACCACGATCAGCTTGATCGCGTTCTCGCCCTGCATCGAGAGAATGGCGAGATGGTCGTCGGAGCCGGCGCCGAAAGCGGAGACCGTGATCGTTTCCGGCGCTTTCTTGGCGGCCTCGACCACATCCTTGATGCTCTTGAAGGCCGAGTCCGTCTTCACCGCCCACACATTGTAATCGAGCACGTGGTTCATCAGCGGCGTGAAGCTCGCCAAGGTTTCCGTGCGGTTATACTGACGATCGAGATAGCCGGAATACATGCTCGGCACGTTGAGATAGCCGATGGTGTAGCCATCCGGCTTGGCTTGCGCGAGCGCGCCCCAGCCGACCCAGCCGCCGCCGCCGGCGCGATTCTCCACGATCACCGATTTGCCCAGCGCCGCTTCCAGGTCGCGCGCCAGCATGCGCGCGGTAACATCAGTGCCGCCGCCCGCGCCGTAAGGCACGATTAGGGTGATGTTGCGCTCGGGATATTGAGCCTGCGCGGGCACCGTGGCGGCGAGCGCCAAAAGCGCGGTCGCGGATGCGAGAATGCGGATTCGTGCTGTGAGATTGGCCATGCGTCTCCCCATCTATGCCGCCTTATTGGCGGTCAGAGGGGATGGTGCGCGGGATTGAGGAAGTGAGCAAGGGAGCAACCAGACGATGCGGCATTTGGACTGAGGGCAAGCGGCGCAAGGGGACGCCCCTTAACCTAAGGTTGCTTTTGTGATAAATACACTCAGGAGCCGGATATGCCCGAAACCATCATAAACCTCGAACCCGATCTGCACGCCCATCTGACGCGGTGGGCGCATGAGCAGCATCGCCCCCTGCCCGAATTGATCCGAGAAATTCTTGTGGCCGCCGAGCGTGTCCGCGCGAATTACGATCCGACGATAAGCTGGAGCACACGGTCTATTCGATGGGACCGGGAGAGCGGCTGCGGACTGTGCGAAAATCTTGAGCCTTTGTTTGCGCGGGGCAAAACGGAAGCGCCGACGTATTGATTAAACGACGCAAAACTTCTTTTATAATCAAATCACACCAAGTTGGGCGTAGCACGCGGACCATGCGGCGGCATACGCCAAGCGTCTCACTTCCCTTTCTTCTTCTCTTCCTTCTTCACCAGCGTCTGTAGCAGGTCCGGCACGAAGCGTTCGGAGAATCCGGCGATGAAGGACCACACCAGCGCCTTGCCGTAGTCGGAGGGCTCGACCGGCCAATAATTCTTCATCAGATTAGAAATGTTGTCGCACACTGCTTCTTTGACGCAGTCGATTTCCGGGAACAGGTCGCCCTGCACCAGTCCGGACACGAATAGCATGTAGAGGACAAGCGCGGCGATCGCGCCGATCACCGGCGGCACCGAGGAATACATCGCCATGTACCAGCCGCCGAGGCCCTGCAGCGTCGGCGTGATGAGCGCGGCGCCCGCCTGGTCGACGTGGTAAAGCCGCGTCAGCGCGCTGAAGAAAGCGCCGAGCATGCCGGCCAGCACCACGAGCAGCAGCAGCGGCGGCGACCACGCAGACCAAAAGCCGACTCCCAGGATCAGGGCCAGGACAACGACGAGGCCGAAGGTACCGATGAACTGGCTGATTAGCATGCGCTTGTAAGCGCCAAGAATGCGCGGATCGAGGCCGGCCGTCACCCCGGCATTTCGCACAGGCTTAAGCTTTGCTGCTTCGTCGGCCATCTCTCACCCCCCGGTGTTGCAACCGTGAGTGTGACGGCACGAACCATGGTTGTAAACGGGGAGTGCCTTCACCAGCCCGCAAGCGCGCATATCCGTTGGACCGGAGGCGCTGGCTGCGACAATCAAGCAGCAGGGTGAGAACACCGCCGCGGTGGCGAAGATATTGGGCATGGAGAAGATGTAACGGCCGCGACCGCCGGGCGCTACGCCCTCACATACTTCTGCACGCGATAGTTCAGCGTGTCGGCGACGAAAATCTCGTCGCGCGGGCTGACCGCGATGTAATGCGCCTCGCCGTATTTGCCGGGCGCCTTGCCCTGCCCCGCGCCCTCCATCTTGCCGACGACGTTACCGGCAAGATCGAGCTTCATAACCTCGCCGGTGTGGCCGTGCGCCAGCCAGATGTGCTGATCGGCAGTCATGAACAGTCCGCACGGCGTGCCGGGATGTGACGTCTCGCGGATGTAAGTGCCGTCGGCATCGAACACTTGGATGCGGCCGTTGTTGCGGTCGGCGACGTAGAGCAGCCCTTGCGCGTCGAACACCAGCGAATGTGGCAGGTCGAACTCGCCCGGGCCCTTGCCCTTCTTGCCCCAGGTCTTGATGAAATTGCCGGCGCTGTCGAATTTGTGGATGCAGGACTCGGCTTTGCCGTGCCCCTGCAGCACGTAGATGTCGCCGGTCGGACCGACCACCGCCTCGTTCGGCTCCTGGAACAGTTTCAGGTGGCCGTACGGGTGCCACTCGCCGGTCCAGCCTTTGACGCCGAGCACCATCTCGAGCCGCCCGGACGGATTGAACTTGTAGACGAGGTTCGACGCGACGTCGGTCGTCCAAATGTTGTCATCTACGTCGATGCGCAGGCCGTGCGGCCTGTCGAACATGCCGTCGCCGAAGCCGCGCAGGAAATTGCCGTCGGCATCGAACTCCATCAGCGGGTTGGGCCCGCGATGGATGATGAAGATGGTGCCTTTGGACGTGAACGCGACACCCGACGTGCCGCCGAAGTTCATGCCGGGCGGCAGCTTGAAGGATTCAGGAACGGCGACGTAAGGCAGCGACGGTGGGGACATGGGGCCGTGAGGTGGACGGTTAGAGAGTATTACACTGGCACAGTATTGGCTTTCCGCGCCGGCATGTCGCCATGCCGCACGTAATATCTCTCCAGCGCGTGCGCAGACCCTAAAGCCCGATGAATCCGCGCAGCTCTTTCACCGTCGCCTCGGTGTCCTTGGCTTCGCCGGTGGTGAGCACCGTGATCTCGCCCGTGCGGCGGTGCAGGACGCTGTGATAGATGGTCGCGCCCGAGAGGCCGTCTTTATCCGACTTCACCGCGATATCGTCGATCTCGGCGAGAGCGAATTCGACCGGTTTCTTACTCCAGAACAAGACTTTCTGCTGCAGCGTCGCCTTGCCCGCATCCTTGTCGAGCGTCAGTGTGGTCGGGCCTTCCCTCAGAACAAGCTTGCGCGATGTGTTCTCGATCTTGGCCATGGCAGGTCCCCGGATTGGTTTCCCACCCTCATCATACCAAAAGGCACGCCTCCCAGTCCAACGGCTTCACAACGGCAAATTGTCGTGCTTCCTGCTTGGCATCTCGACGTGCTTGTTCTTGAGCATTGCCAGCGCGCGGGCGATGCGGCGGCGCGTCGAATGCGGCATGATGACGTCGTCGATATAGCCGCGCTCGGCGGCGACGAAGGGCGACAAAAAGCGGTCCTCGTATTCCTTGGTGCGCGCGGCGATGGCATCCTTGTCGCCGATGTCGGCGCGAAAGATGATCTCGACCGCGCCTTTCGCACCCATGACGGCAATTTGCGCCGTCGGCCAGGCGTAATTCAGATCGCCGCCGACATGCTTTGACGCCATTACGTCGTAGGCGCCGCCGAAGGCCTTGCGCGTGATCACCGTCACCAGCGGCACCGTGCACTGGCTGTAGGCGAATAACAGTTTGGCGCCGTGCTTGATCAGCCCGTCATATTCCTGGTCGGTGCCGGGTAGAAATCCGGGCACGTCGACGAAGGTGACGATCGGGATGTTGAAGGCGTCGCAGAAGCGCACGAAGCGCGCAGCTTTCCGCGAGGCCGCCGAGTCGAGCACGCCGGCCAGCACCAGCGGCTGGTTGGCGACAAAGCCGACGCTGCGCCCGGCGATGCGGCCAAAGCCGATGACGATGTTCATGGCGTGCCGCGCCGACACCTCGAAGAAGTCGCCCTCGTCCGCGACTTTGAGGATCAGTTCTTTGATGTCGTAAGGCTTGTTCGGATTGTCCGGGATCAGCGTATCGAGCGATTCATCGAGCCGGTCGGGATCGTCCTGCGACGGCCATTCCGGCACGCCGGCCTCGTTGTTCGCCGGCAGGAAGTCGATCAGCCGGCGCATTTGAAGAAGACATTCCACGTCGTTCTCGAACGCGCCATCAGCAACGCCGGATTTCGTGGTGTGCACCGAAGCGCCGCCGAGCTCTTCCGCGGTGACGACCTCGTTGGTGACGGTCTTCACCACGTCGGG
Source organism: Hyphomicrobiales bacterium (assembly GCA_031389105.1). Lineage (GTDB taxonomy): Bacteria > Pseudomonadota > Alphaproteobacteria > Rhizobiales > Xanthobacteraceae > Pseudolabrys. Next base: position 18,217 of record JANMSH010000174.1, on the reverse strand, counting down.
CCCGGTGACGAACATGTAGGACGTGTCGCGCACCATGAAGATGAAGTCGGTCATGGCCGGCGAATAGACATCGCCGCCCGCGCACGGCCCCATGATGACGCTGATCTGGGGAATGACGCCGGACGCCAACACGTTGCGCTTGAACACCTCGCCGTAACCGCCCAGCGCGGCGACGCCCTCCTGGATGCGCGCGCCGCCGGCATCGAACAGGCCGATGACGGGGCAACGCGCCTTCATCGCCATGTCCTGCACCTTGATGATCTTCTGCGCGTGCGCTTCCGACAACGAGCCGCCGAACACGGTGAAATCCTTGGAGAACAGATAGACGACGCGGCCGTTGACCGTGCCCCAGCCGGTGACGACGCCGTCTCCGGGGATCTTGGTCTTTTCCATGCCGAAGTCGGAGGAGCGGTGTTCGACGAACATGTCGAATTCCTCGAACGAGCCCTTGTCGAGCAGGAGTTCGACGCGCTCGCGGGCCGTGAGTTTGCCTCGTTTATGCTGGGCCTCGATGCGCTTCTCGCCGCCCCCCAGCCGCGCTTCGGCGCGACGGTCCTCCAGCCTGTCGAGGATGTCTTTCATGGCCGCTTCGTCCCTTAAGGTCCGCTTTGCGCGATAATCGCCGGATATTGCGTGCAAAAGCCATACCATGGCCGGGTCGGACGCAGAAAGCTTGGCACGGCCCGCAAAGCCTGATTAGAAGCCGGTATGACCGACCTCCCCGACGCCGCCACGCTCCTCCAACAGGGCCTGTTTCACCACCGCCAGGGCCAGCTCGAACTGGCCATGGAGCGCTATGTCGAAGCGTTGCAGCGCGACCCGACCAATGCCGACGCGCTCTATTATGTCGCCGTGGTCGCCTGCGAGGACGGCCAGTACCAGCAAGGCGTCGATCTGGCCAAGCGCGCCATCGAGGTCGGCAAGCCGCAGGCGCGCGTGCACAATCTGATGGGCCAGGCCTATGACCGGTTGCGCCAGCCGCTCGAGGCGATCAAGGCCTACGACCAGGCGCTCGTCATCGACCCGAATTTCGCCGCCGCGCATGGCAACCGCGCCAGCATCCTCGCCGACACCGGTTTCCCCGAGGAAGCGCTCAAGGCTTACGACCGCGCGCTCGCGCTCAATGCGAATTCCGGCGCCGACTGGCTCAACCGCGGCACGCTGCTGCACGACATGGGTAAGCTGCCGGAGGCGGTCGAGAGTTACGGCCGCGCGCTGGCGCTGGCGCCCGACCTCCCCGAGGCGCATGCGGGCAATGGCGTGGCGCTGATGGGATTAGGCAAACTCGACGACGCGCTGGCGGCGCTCGATCACGCCATCAAGCTCAATCCGGTTTTTGCCATAGCGCACAAAGCCCGCGCGGCAGCGCTCATTGCCATGAGGCGCAACGACGAGGCCAAGGTGAGTTTCGATCGTGCGGCGGAGATCGAAGCCGCAACAAATGCAAAGCCCGGCCCGACGACGAATTAATCTGCCGTGGTGCCTGAACACCGTAAAGCCGCAATTTAAAATCGGCGACGACGATTGCGATCTCGTATGCGCGGCGAGAGTCAAATCAACAAGTGGCAAAACAAAAAAGAAAACACGCGCCGTTCGCGGAACGTAACGATGCCGGGGGCGGTTATCGTGTGTTGAAGAAGTTCAACCTAAGGAGTTCCATTATGAGCAACCAGAACCAAGGCGGCCAACAGAATCAAGGTGGCCAGCAGGGCGGCCAACAGGGCGACAACAATCAGAAACCCGGCCAGCAGACCCAGAATCCAGGCCAGGGTGGCCAGCAGGGCGACAAGCCGGCTGAGAAGCCGGCTCAGCAGCCGCAGAAGTAGTCTTCGTTCAATAGCCTCCAACGGGAAGCCCGGCATGTTGCCGGGCTTTTTCGTTTCAGGCGACGGAGTATCTCAGCACCGCCACCGCCGCTTCGAAATCGGCCAAACGAAACGCGCGGCGCGCGAGCGCCTGGTCGTCGCGGCCCCAATATTCCATCTGAAAATCTTCGTCGACATGCGCGGCGGCCCAGGCCGCGTTCGCATCGATCGCGCCATGGGTCAATGCGAGCGCCAATAAAGCAGAGCCGGTGATAGTCGTGATGGAGGCCACCGCGCCGAGCCGCCAATGATCTGTGGGGATCGCCTTGCGCGCGGGGCTAAGCCCTGCGTCGGGTTGTGCCGCGTAGACCACACCTTCGATCAGTACGAAACGCGCGCCGAGCGTGTCGTGAGCCCAGGCGATCACCGGATCCCAATGCTGCGTCTGACGCGCGGCCAATCCCGGCGGCGCGTCGGCGCGATAGCACAGCAAATCCGAGCCGAGATATTTAGCGATCTCGTCGGCCACCGCCGCGGCATGATCGGCCACCGCGTCGATCACCGCGTTGGCCAGCCGCGTCACCGGCATACGCGCGGGCTCGATCACTTTTTCTTGGGCGTCCCATTCCCGCACAATGAGATTTGCCAGCACTTGCGTCGGCGCCGCCAGCGCACGCCGCACCGGAGTCTTGACCGGTTTGCCGTCGAGCAGGATCGCGAAGCCGCCCTCGCCCGCAGTCTCGCTGACAGACGCGCGCTCGTAGAACCGCTTGCGCAATGACGCACGGCCCCCCTGGCGCGCCGAGACCATCGGATCGAGCGGCTGGTTTTCGAAAATCTCGGTAAATATGTCGCGCATCACGCTTCCGTTATTGTGCGCCGCAACAGGACGGAACCGCTACGTACCGCCCGCCAATTGCCGTATGAAAACAGCGCTTCAAACCGCTCCGTTCCGCATACTGGAACAGGATGCTTATGTCATGCTCATGCCGCTTTCAGGGAGCGAAAAGGTCAACAGCGACTAGCGGTTGATGGACCTCCGCCAAGACGGAAGGATAAGTAGCTTTGAGCGCTTCTAAGCAATATTATCTGGCCTTGGATTCGAGCCGGATCACTAGGCCGGACCGGGGGAAACTCAGCCGCAAAGGCTGTGACGCGACGCCGTTAAGTGCGTAGTTCGGGGCGCGTTTCGAGGAGTCGATGAAGAATACTGACATTGCCGATCCGAATTATTTTCACAAGGTCGTGGACTGCCAATATGCCTGTCCGGCGCACACGCCCGTCCCTGAATACATCCGCCTGATCTCGGCGGGGCGTTACTCCGACGCCTACATGATCAATTGGAAGTCGAACGTGTTTCCGGGAATTCTCGGACGCACCTGCGACCGGCCGTGTGAGCCGGCCTGCCGCCGCGTGCGCGTCGAAGACGAACCGGTCGCGATCTGCCGCTTGAAGCGCGTCGCCGCCGACTACAAAGACGACATCACCGCGCGGCTGCCCAAGCCCGCGCAGAAGAAAAACGGCAAGCGCATTGCGCTGGTCGGCGGCGGCCCGGCCTCGCTCACGGTCGCGCGCGACCTCGCCCCGCTCGGCTATCAGGTCACGATCTTCGACGGCGATCAGAAAGCCGGCGGCATGATCCGCACGCAGATTCCGAAATTCCGTCTGCCCGACAGCGTCATCGACGAGGAGACCGGCTACATCCTCAATCTCGGCGTCGACTTCCGCGCCGGTAAGCGCATCGACAGTATGAAGGCGCTGCTGGCCGAAGGTTGGGACGCGGTCTTCGTCGGCTCCGGCGCACCGCGCGGCCGCGATCTCGATATTCCCGGCCGCAAGGAGGCCGCCAGCAATATCCATATCGGCATCGACTGGCTGTCGAGCGTGTCGTTCGGCCATATCAGCAAGATCGGCAGGCGCGTGATCGTGCTCGGCGGCGGCAACACCGCGATGGACTGCTGCCGTTCCGCCCGCCGTCTCGGCGGTGAGGAAGTACAGGTCGTGGTTCGCTCGGGCTTCGACGAAATGAAAGCCTCGCCCTGGGAAAAGGAAGACGCCCAGCACGAGGGCATTCCGATTCACAATTTCCTTGTGCCGAAGGAATTCACGCACGAGAACGGCAAGCTCACCGGCATCACCTTCGAGAAGGTGAAGGCCGAGCGTGACGCCAAGGGCCGCCGCAAACTGGTGAACGCCGGTGAGCCGGATCAGCACATCCCGTGCGACGACGTGCTCGTCGCCGTCGGTCAGGAAAATGCCTTCCCCTGGATCGAGCGTGACAACGGCATCGAGTTCGACGAATGGAACATGCCGAAGGTCGATACCGTGACCTTCGCCTCGACCAACCCGAAAGTGTTCTTCGGCGGCGACGCCGCGTTCGGCCCCAAGAACATCATCTGGGCGGTCGCGCACGGCCACGAAGCCGCGGTCTCGATCGACAAGATGCTCAATGGCGAAGACATCGCCGACCGCCCGATCCCGGCGGTCGAACTGATGAGCCAGAAGATGGGCATTCACGAATGGTCCTACGACAACGAGATTGAGCCCGATAAGCGCTACAAGGTGCCGCAGCGCGACAAGGTCGTGGCGCTCAAGGATATCAAAGCCGAGGTCGAGTTGGGCTTCGATATCCAGCTTGCCGTCAAGGAAGCTGGGCGCTGCCTGAATTGCGACGTCCAGACGGTATTCTCGGCGGAACTCTGCATCGAATGCGATGCCTGCGTCGACATCTGTCCGATGGACTGCATCACCTTCACCGAAAACGGCGAGGAAGCCGATCTGCGCAAGCGCCTCACCGCGCCGGCGCCTAACCTTTCGCAAGATCTGTACGTCCATGACGGGCTCAAGACCGGCCGCGTCATGGTCAAGGATGAGGACGTCTGCCTCCACTGTAGTCTCTGCGCCGAGCGCTGCCCGACCGGCGCCTGGGACATGCAGAAGTTTTTGTTGGATATGACCTACGCAGGAAATTCATGTCGACCGCAACGCCGATCAGCCGCGTAAACGACTTCGTCGTCCGCTTCGCCAACGTCAACGGCTCGGGCTCCGCCAGCGCCAACGAGATGTTCGCGCGCGCCGTGATGCGCATGGGCATACCTGTTGCCCCCCGTAATATTTTTCCGTCCAACATTCAGGGCCTGCCGACCTGGTACGAAGTGCGCGTGTCGGAAGCCGGCCATCTCGGCGCCCGCGGCGGCACCGACATGATGGTGGCGATGAACCCGCAGACCTTCGACAAGGACATCGCCTCGATCGAACCGGGCGGTTATCTGTTCTACGACTCCACCAAGCCGCTGCCGCCCTCGAAATTTCGCCAGGACATCTCGGTGGTCGGTATTCCGCTGACCGCGATCTGCAATCGCGAATATACCGACCCGCGCCAGCGCCAGTTGTTCAAGAACATCATCTATATCGGCGCCCTCACCGCTCTGCTCGAGATGGACGTGACGGTGGTCGAGCAACTGATCGGCGAGCAATACAAGGGCAAGGACAAGCTGATTGCACCGAACATCAAGGCGCTGCATATCGGCCGCGACTACGCGCTGCTCAATCTGGAATGCCCGCTCGGGCTGCGCCTGAAGAAGTGCGACAAGGTCGGCGACCGCATTTTCGTCGAAGGCAATGCCGCGGCCGCGCTCGGCGCGGTCTATGGCGGCGCCACGGTCTGCGCCTGGTATCCGATCACACCCTCCTCCTCGGTCGCCGACGCCTTCACCCGTCACTGCGGCAAGATGCGCGTCGATCCAGACACCAAGAAGGCGCGTTACGCGATTGTTCAGGCCGAGGACGAACTGGCCTCGATCGGCATGGTGATCGGCGCCGGCTGGAACGGCGCGCGCGCCTTCACTGCCACGTCCGGCCCTGGCATCTCGCTGATGCAGGAGTTCATCGGGCTCGCTTATTTCGCGGAAATTCCCGCTGTGATCGTCGACGTGCAACGCGCCGGCCCCTCGACCGGCATGCCGACGCGCACCCAGCAATGCGACATCATCTCCTGCGCCTATGCCTCGCATGGCGACACCAAGCACGTGCTGCTGTTCCCGGAAGACCCGACCGAATCCTTCGAGTTCGGCGCGCTGGCTTTCGACCTCGCCGACCGGCTGCAGACGCCGATCTTCCTGATGCTCGATCTCGACATCGGCATGAACCATCATCTGGCGAAGCCGTTTGTCTGGGACGACAACCGCGCCTATGACCGCGGCAAGGTGATGACCGCCGAGGAACTGGAAACCGGCAAGGATTTCGGCCGCTATCTCGACGTCGACGGCGACGGCATCCCGTTCCGCACCTATCCCGGTACGCATCCGACCAAGGGCTCGTTCTTCACCCGCGGCACGTCGCGCGACCGCTACGCCAAATACACCGAAGAAGCAGCGCCCTACGTCGACAACATGCAGCGGCTGGTGCGCAAGTTCGACACCGCCAAGGATCTGGTGCCGCGCCCGCTGATCGCCACTGCCGGTAAGCCGACCAAATACGGCGTGATCTATTACGGCTCCACCTCGCCACCGATGGACGAGGCGATCCACATGATCGAGGCGCGCGGGCATTCGCTCGACCGCATGCGCGTCCGCAGCTTCCCGTTCCATTCCAGCGTCAACAGCTTCGTCGCCGACCATGATTTCGTGTTCGTGGTCGAGCAGAACCGCGACGCGCAACTGCGCTCGCTGGTCGTGAACGAATGCGGCATCGATCCGGTGCGGCTGGTGCCGATCCTGCATTATGACGGCACGCCGATCACCGCCCGCTTCATCGCCAAAGCGATCGGCGATCATCTGGAAGCGCTCAAGGTGTCGCCGATGAAGGTGAACTCATGACCTATCTCGCCAAGCCGAAATTCCATCACCCGAACCTGCCGAAAAACGACCTCGGCTACACCCACCGCGATTACGAAGGCACGGTGTCGACGCTGTGCGCCGGCTGCGGTCATGACTCGATCACGGCGGCGATCATCCAGGCCTGCTTCGAACTGTCGATCGAGCCGCACAGGGTGGCCAAGATTTCCGGCATCGGCTGCTCGTCGAAGACGCCGACCTACTTCCTCGGCAATTCGCACGGCTTCAATTCGGTGCACGGCCGCATGCCGTCGGTGCTGACCGGCGCCAACCTCGCCAACCGCGACCTGATCTATCTCGGCGTGTCGGGCGACGGCGATTCAGCGTCCATCGGCTTCGGTCAGTTCGCGCATGCGCTGCGCCGCGGCGTCAACATGACCTATATCGTCGAGAACAACGGCGTCTACGGCCTGACCAAAGGCCAGTTCTCCGCCACCGCCGATCGCGGCTCGAAGTCCAAGCGCGGCGTCATCAACACCGACAATTCGATCGATCTCGCCGCCATGGCGCTGCAGCTCGGTGCCAGTTTCGTGGCGCGTTCCTTCTCCGGTGACAAGCATCAACTGGTGCCGCTGATCCGGGCGGCGATTGCGCATAAGGGCGCGGCCTTCATCGACATCATCAGCCCCTGCGTTGCCTTCAACAATCACGCCGGCTCGACCAAAAGTTTCGATTTCGTCCGCGAGCACAACGAGGCGGTGAACCGGCTCGATTTCATCTCCAGCCGCATGCCGATTGAAGTGAAATACGAGCCCGGCACAGTCGAGATCGTCGAGCAGCACGACGGCTCCAAGCTAGTGCTGCGCAAGCTCGATGCCGACTACGACGTTCATGACCGCACCGCGGCGCAGGGCTTCCTCCAGCATCACGTCGCCAAGGGCCAGATCGTCACCGGTCTTCTGTATATGGAAAAAGAGCCTGAAGACCTGCACGCGCATCTCGACACGGTCGACACGCCGCTCAACGTGCTGGACGTCAAGGAGCTGTGCCCCGGCCAGGCCGTGCTCGATAAATTCAACGCCAGTCTGCGTTAAGCTGCCTAGAGCCGGCCGACCGCCACCTGATCGCGGCCGGCGGCTTTCGCCGCATACATGTACGCCTAGGCCGACGATCGGCAGGTAGATCGACGCGAAAGGCGGGATCATCGCGGCTGCGGGGCCGGCGCCAAACGCCATCAACAGCAAGGCGCGGCGGCGATCGTCGGCAAAACGGTCGGCGCGGTAGTCCTGCTCGATCTAAGGGTCGGCCAGGCGCGCGCTCCCCGTGCCCGGTTTGAATTTGGCCGTGTCGATCATGTCACGACTTCGCGCGTTCCAATTCGTTTTGCCATCACATGCCCTCCGGCCAGCGTCTCGTCGCTTCCAGCGCTTCGCCAGTTTCCAGCATGCTCTTGAGACTCGCAAGCAACGACGGCCATCCGTTCGAAACCGCATCGATGAGCTGGGACTGTGGGCGCTCCATCTCGTGGGTGAGGGTGAGCTTGACCATGTCGCCCTGCTGCTCCAGCAGATACGTCATGCGCGAATAGCCCTCCTCGCGAAGCTCCGGCATAAATTCGTTCCGCCAGGACAGCACCAGCCGCTTGTTCGGCTCAATCTCGAGCACCTCACCGCTGTCGCCGACGCGACCGTCGGGGATCATCAATTTCCAGGAAGCACCGGGCGTCCAACCGCAGTCCTGCCAGGTGTCGCACCAGAATTGGCGGGTGAATTCAGGTTCGGTCAGCGCGCGCCAGAGCTTTTCCGGCGTGGAACGGATGTAGGTGACATAAACAAATAACGACTTACTCATCACTCTCTCCTGCTTCGAGCGCTTTTTTCATGTCGCTCAACGCCTGCAAGCGAGAGCGTTCGAACTTCCCGATCCAGCGTTCGGCGATCTCGTGGATCGGCACCGGATTGAGGTAATGCAGCTTCTCGCGGCCGCGTTTGACGGTCGCGATCAGGTTGGCCTCCTCCAGCAGCGCGAGATGCTTGCTGACGGCCTGCCGGCTCATGTCCGGCAGGCTTTTGCAGAGATGGCCCAAGGTCTGGCCATTATCGGCACGCAGGCGATCGAGCAGATCCCTACGGCTTTCATCGGCCAGCGCTTTGAACACCGCATCCATAGAGACAATATGCAACCTTTTGGTTGCCTGTCAAGCTGTCGCAGTTCCGCATTGGGAACTCAGGCCCCGCCTGCACGTTGATGCGCCATGGACACACGCCAGGCGCCTGCCCGATGACGGCTGCCCGCAGCAAGGCCAAGGCGCCCAAAGGCATCAGCCGGCGCGAAGTCCACGACGTTGAAGAAATGTCGATGCCGCGCACGCCGGTGATCTACGAGGTGGTGCGCCGGCTGGGCGAAGAGGAGATGAAGCGTCCTGTCACCTCGCTGTGGTGGTCGGGCGTCGCCGCCGGCCTGTCGATCAGCTTCTCGCTCCTGGCGCAGGCTATCCTTCAACAGCATCTGCCCGACGCAACATGGACGCCGCTGGTTTCGTCATTTGGCTACTGCGTCGGCTTTCTGATGGTCGTGCTGGGCAGCCAGCAGCTTTTTACCGAGAACACGATCACGGCGGTTTTGCCTGTGTTCAAGAATCCGTCCTGGGCCAATATCGGCCGGATGGGACGCCTATGGTCGATCGTCCTGGTGGCCAATTTTGCCGGCACGCTGTTCGCCGCGATGTTCTGCACCTTCACGCCGGTGCTGCCGCCGGAGCTGCTACGCGGCATGCAGGATATCAGCCGTGTGCTGCTCAAGTACGACTGGTGGCACATGGGTCTGCAGGGCATTTCATCCGGCTTCCTGATTGCCGCCATGGTGTGGATGATTCCCAGCGCGGAGAGCGCGAAATTCGCCGTGATCACGCTGATGACGTACCTGATCGCAATCGGCGGCTTCACCCACATTGTCGCCGGCAGCGTGGAAGCCAACATGCTGTTGCTGTCCGGCGATTGGGAATGGTGGCGGATGCTCGGGAGCTTCTTCGTGCCGGTGTTGATCGGCAATATGATCGGCGGCACCGCGCTGTTCGCGATGATTTCCTACGCGCAGGTGATGGAAGAGATCTGATTTTTTATTGGTTGATGCAACTACCGACATAGGCATTGCGATCGCCAGCGGCGGAGCCATAGACGCCGGCTTGGTTGGCTCAACGCACCGCGCGATCCTGCGAGGTCTCAGCGCCGCGTGGCCCCGAGCCAATGGTCAGCAAGTTCGGCAACACCTGACCGGTCTGCGGCACGTAAAGTGACGGCGGCACCGTGACGCTTTGCTGCGGCTCCGGGATCGATGGTGGCGCGACCTGACGTTCACGCGTGCCGCGCGGCGATTGGTATTTCGGCGCCAGCCAAGGTTCGTATTTTGGTTCGGGTTTTTCCGGCCGCATGATGGAGTAGCGGTCGTCGTCGGCAAGAAGCTGGGATTGGGCGCGGGCCAGCTGAGCCGACATCAAAGCTGTCAGCGCCAGCAAAGCCATGAGCGAAAATCGCGGCATCCCTGAAAGATAAGACCCCGCGCGCCGTCCGCTAGTCCTCCTCCGGCGCCTCTTCGATCGGGTCATAGCGCGTGGTATCGAAGCCGATCAGGTTCCAGGTCTGCGCCATATGCGGCGGCAGTGGCGCGGTGGCGTCGATGCTGCCGCCGCGCGGATGCGGCACCACGATGCGGCGCGCCAACAAATGCAGCTTGTTCTGCATGCCGCCCGGAAACTGCCAGTTTTCGATGTTGAAATATTTCGGGTCCCCCACGATCGGATTACCGACATGCGCCATATGGGCGCGCAATTGATGGGTGCGGCCGGTGACCGGCTTGAGCGAAATCCACGCAAGCTTCTGCGCCGCGGTCTCGACCACCGCGTAATAGGTCACGGCATGCACGGCGTCGCGCTCGCCATGCTTGGCAATACGCATGTAGGAATCTTCTTCCTCTTCCTGTTTGGCGAGATAAGTCGAGACCCGGCCCTGCTTCGGCTTCGGCACGCCGGCGACCAGCGCCCAATAAATCTTGCGCGCGGTACGGGTGCGGAAGGTTTTGGCCAAAGCGGCGGCGGCAAAGCGGGTTTTGGCGACCAGTAAGCAACCCGCGGTGTCCTTGTCGAGCCGGTGCACCAGACGCGGGCGCTGCGCATCCGGATGCGTGCCGCGTAGCGCACCGAGCATGCCGTCGATATGTTGCGTGGTGCCGGAGCCACCCTGGACGGCCAAGCCCATCGGCTTGTTGAGCACCATGACGTCGTCGTCCTCGAAAAGCGTGATGGAGCGGATGAAGGCGCGGTCCTTCTGCGCTTGCGGCGCGTCGTCGCGCGGCTTGGGTGCTTCGAGCTGCAGCGGCGGAATGCGCACCGCCTGCCCGGCTTCCAATCTGCTTTTGGGTTCGGTGCGCTTGCCATCGACGCGCACTTCGCCTTTGCGGATGATGCGCTGGATATGGCCGAACGACAGGCCGGGAAACCGCCCCTCGAAGAAACGGTCGACCCGCATGCCGTTCTCATCCGGCGTGACGCTGACGGTTTGCACATTCGAGGAAAAGAACGCGGGCTTGGCGGGAGCTGCCGGCGGGGCTACGGGCATGACTTCCATCGGCGCTTCGCGCGGCGGGCGCGCATGAACGGCGCGGCCCCGGCCGGCGTCGCGCTTCGACGCAGGCTTCACACGCAGGTCGGATTGACGCGTGGTGCGCTCGCCCAAGCGTGCGCCGGATCGTCCGCCGGCCCGTTCCTTGAACCGTTCCTTGGAACGCTCCTTGTTGCGCTCGTCGCGGTCACGGCCGGTGCCGCGGCCACGCCCGCCCTCGGCTTTCTTGCCGCCGCCATAACCGCCTTTACGCATTCTCATATCGATTCTTCCATCTCACGGGCAGCGCCGAAAATCGCCGCGCCGGCTGCGGTCCCAGGTCACCGCGAGCCGCCCGGCATGGGCACGCAACGACACCGGGATGGAGCGCTCGCCGCCGTCGCCCCAGCACAGTGCCTGGATATGAACCGTATCGCTCGTCTTGTACATGCGCTCGATCCGGCAGGCGTCGTTAGACCAGCGCACCGCATAATCGGACACAATCAGCGGCGACCCGCCACCGAAAAGAGAACACGACTCAATATCGACCGCCCAGCGGCCGGCAACTGTTTCCTTGGCGAGGCTTGATGTCGGGTTAGCCAACGCCAGCACCATGACCACCGCCGCGACCTTCAAAACCGTCATTCGTCTTGCTGTCCGGCGTTGCGTTCCTTGCGCAGCTTGTCCCAGTATTCCAGCCGCTTCCTGATCTCGCGCTCGAAGCCGCGCTCCGGCGGGTCGTAGAACTTCTGGCGCGGCAGCGCGTCAGGAAAATAGTTCTGCCCGGAGAAGGCCTCGTCCTGATCGTGGTCGTAGGAATAACCGCGGCCATAGCCTTCGCTTTTCATCAGCTTGGTCGGCGCGTTGAGAATGTGTTTGGGCGGCACCAGCGAGCCGGCTTCCTTGGCGGTGCGCATCGCGGCGCCAAAGGCCGCATAAGCGGCATTCGATTTCGGCGCGGTCGCGACGTAGACTACCGCCTGCGCGATGGCGAGTTCGCCTTCCGGGCTGCCGAGGAAATCGAAGGCGTCCTTGGCGGCATTGGCGATCACCAGCGCCTGCGGATCGGCCATGCCGATATCCTCGATCGCCATTCGGACGACGCGGCGCGCGATGTAGAGCGGCGGCTCGCCGGCGTCCAGCATGCGGGCGAGATAATACAGCGCGGCATCGGGATCGGAGCCGCGTACCGATTTATGCAGCGCGCTGATCAGATTGTAATGGCCGTCCTGCGCCTTGTCGTAGATCGGCGCGCGACGCTGCACGATGTCCTGCAGCTTCACAGAATCAAACACCTCGCCCGGACGCGCGGCGCGCCAGACTTCTTCGGCGAGTGTCAGCGAGGCGCGGCCATCGCCGTCCGCCATGCGCTCCAGCGCGGTGCGCGCCTGTTCGTCGAGCGGCAACGGTTTGCCTTCGATCTCCTCGGCGCGCTTGAGCAGTTTCTCGATCGCCTCAGCATCGAGCGAGCGGAACACCAGCACGCGCGCACGCGACAACAGAGCGGCGTTGAGCTCGAACGAGGGATTCTCTGTGGTGGCACCAACGAGAACGATGGTGCCGTCTTCCATCACCGGCAGGAAACTGTCCTGCTGGGCGCGGTTAAAGCGGTGCACCTCGTCGACGAACAGCAGCGTGCCCTTGCCGCTTTCGCGCCGCAGCCGCGCGGCGTCGAACACTTTCTTGAGGTCGGCGACGCCGGAAAACACCGCCGAGATTTGTTCGAAATGCAGTTCGGTCGTGTCGGCCAAAAGCCGCGCCACGGTGGTCTTGCCGGTGCCGGGTGGACCCCAGAACACCAGCGAGCCGAGCGAGCGCGTCGCCAGCATACGGCTGAGTGCGCCATCGGGGCCGAGCAGATGGTCCTGCCCCACCACCTCGTCGAGCTTCTGCGGTCGCAGCTTGTCGGCGAGCGGACGCGGCGCATCCTTGTCGAGGCCGGCGGCGGCGAACAAATTGGGGCCGCTCGCTTTAACGCGCGGGCTCATCCGCCAAACACCGCGGAAATCTTCTGCCCGCCGCGCATGAGATTGATGCGCCAGCTCGCGCCCGGCGTTTTGCTGACGCGTTCGAGATCGCGCGTCTTGACCATGCGTTCGCCGTTGACCTGCTCGATCACGTCGCCGCGCTGGAAGCCGAGATTGCTGGCGTAAGAGCCGTTGTCGACATCGAGGATGACGATGCCGTCGTCGACATTCTGCAATTGCAATTCGTCGGCCAAAGCGGGCGACAGGTTCGCCACTTTGGCGCCGGAGAACGGCGAGCGCGAGCGAATTATGATTTCATCGCGCGGCATTTCCGGTGCGATCTGCAAGGCGACCGCCGCCGTCGTCTCGCGGCCGGCGCGCAGCGCGACCAGTTTCGCCGTGCCGCCGAGCGCCTTGGTGCCGAAGCGGTAGTCGAAGGCATTGGTGTCGTCGACCGGCTGGCCGTCGACCGACACGATCACGTCGCCGGGTTTGAGGCCGGCGCGTGCCGCCGGGCCGTCCGCGACCACGCTCGCGATCAGCGCGCCGAACGGTCGCTTGAGGCTCATGCTGTCGGCGATTTCCGCCGTCACGGTTTGCAATTTGGCACCGAGCCACGGCCGTTTCACCGCGCTGCCGCCGCCTTTGGCGGAGGCCACCACGACCTGCACCATGTTGGCGGGGATGGCGAAGCCGACGCCCTGCGAACCGCCCGAGCGCGAGAAGATCGCGGTGTTGACGCCAACCAGCCGCCCGGTGAGATCGACCAGCGCGCCGCCGGAATTGCCGGGGTTGATCGCCGCGTCGGTTTGGATGAAGAACTGATAGTCGGAAATGCCGACCTGCGTGCGCGCCAGCGCCGAGACGATGCCGTGCGTTACTGTTTGGCCCACACCAAAAGGGTTCCCGATAGCCAGCACGACGTCGCCGACTTCCAACGTGTCGGAATTGGCAAACTCCAGGAACGGAAATTTCTCACGCGAATTCTTGACGCGCAGGATCGCGAGATCGCTGCGCTGATCCTTGAGCACCAAGGTCGCCTCGAACTCGCGCTTGTCGGCGAGCGACACCTTCACTTCGTCGGCGCCGTCGATGACGTGGAAATTGGTGACGATCAAGCCAGAGGCGTCGACGATCACGCCGGAGCCGAGCGAGCGCTGTACCTGGCTGCCGCCGCCGCCCGGCACGCCGAAGAAGCGCCGGAAGATCGGGTCCTCGAGCAGCGGATTGCGGTTCTGCACCGTCTTGGCGGCATAGACATTGACCACCGCCGGCGCCACCCGTTGCACCACGGGCGAGTAAGATAGCCGCAGCTCGGTGGGGTTCGGTACGCGCCGCTCCTGGGCGACGGCGAAGCCGTCCGCAGCAAAGGCCGCGGCGGCGGTCAAAACAGCAGTCAGAAAGGGCTTGAGGCGCATGGTGTCGAATCCCGGCGAATAGCCAAGATATAGGCCTGTAGCGGGGCTAATTGAAGGCCGCCCGACGCTTCTCCCTCTCCCGTTCTGACGGGGAGAGCTATTCCTTCGCCGGCACCGTCCGCAGATAGGCGACGACCGCGTTCAGATCGCCGTCGGTCATCTTGGCGTAATGCGGATAGCCCATCGGCGGCTTGAGCGGGCTGCCATCCTTGCGCTTGCCCTGGGTGATCGCGGCCTTGATCTCGGCGTCGGTCCAGGCCCCGATGCCCTTCTCCTTGCTCGACGTAATGTTGCGCGCCACCGACTTGCCCCACGGCCCGGTGAATTCAAAGCCGCCGGCGCCGAGCTTGTCGGCAATTTCGCGGCCGCGAGGCCCCATCGGCGTATGGCACTCCATGCAATGGCCGATGGTGGCGAGGTAGAAGCCCTTCTTGACCGGGTCGCTCATCATCGCTTCGGTGTAGGGCTTCTCGCCGCCGGGAAAGAGATGATGCGGAATCTGCATCTTGTAGATTGGATCGGGCACGGTGTTCTTCACCGGCGCGAGCGTGCGCAAATAGGCAACGATCGCCTTCATGTCGTTGTCGGTGATGATGGCATAGAACGCGGTTGGCATAATCTCGGCGATCTGCACGCCGTTCGGACGTTTTCCCGTACGCATCAGCGTGACGATCTCGGCGTCGCTCCAGGCGCCGATGCCGGTTTCCTTGTCCGGGGTGATGTTCGACGCGGTCACCTTGAACGGCGGCTCGTCCCACGACAGGCCGCCGGAGAACTCCTTACCAGCGATAGCGGCGGGCGGGCCCTTCGGCGTATGGCAGTTGCCGCAGGTCATGATGGTATTGACCAAATAGTCGCCGCGCTTGACCAGATCGGATTGCGCATTCGCGGTTCCGATCAGCGCAAATGAAAAAGCCAGCGCCGTTAAAACTATCCGGATCATGAGACTAACCCCGCTTGCTTCCAACTGTTTGGTTGCATCTAGATTAGAACCGTTATCATAACGTGACGCCCGATTCCCGGCTATCGGCCGCGCCGGTTGTCCGCATGATTTAGTTCAGCGCCCGCCGGCGGCCTCGACGATGCGGGCCATGGCGGCAAAGCCGCGGCGGCGGGCATGGGTGAGCGGCGTGACCCCGTCACGGTCGGCGAGGTTCACATCGGCTCCGGCCGCGACCAGTTGCGCGACGATGTCGGTATGGACCTTGCCGCCGTCGCCGAGGATCACGGCCTCGAGCAGCGCGGTCCAACCCAGTTTGTTGACGTGGTCTTTGTCGATTTTGGTGGCGAGCAGGATCTTCACGGTCTCGGGGTGGCCGTGATGCGCCGCCGGAATGAGCGCGGTGCCGCCATAGCGGTTGTTGCTTTTGAGATCGGCGCCGGCCGCCAACGTCATCTTCAGGATTTCATTGCGTCCTTCCGCGCCAGCGTAAAGGAACGCGCTGTCTTCCATATTGTCCTTGGCGTTCACGTCGGCGCCAGCAGCGATGAGAAGACGCGCGGCTTCGATCCGGTTGCCATGCGTGGCCGCTAGCAGCGCTGTGCGCCCGCCGCCGTCGCGCGCGTTGATGCCCGCGCCCTCGCCGATCAGTCTACCCACGGCGGCGACATCGCCGCGCGCGGCAGCTTCGATCAGCGCGCGATCCTGCGCCGGATCGGCCTGCACGAAGCCAACCCCCCAAACAAAAAGGGCGACGCTGAGCGCCGCCCTTTTGAAAATTTCGGTTACCTGCACGGCTACGCCGCGACGGTCTCGTTCTCGTCGACCCTCTTGGCCTGCACCGGGCCTGAATCCAGACCCTTGGCATCGACGTCGCGATCGAGGAACTCAATCACCGCCACCGGCGCATTGTCGCCCTTGCGGAAACCGGCCTTGAGCACGCGGGTATAACCGCCGTCACGGTCCTTGTAGCGAGGGCCGATGACGTCGAACAACTTCCTGACCATCGGCACGTCGCGCATTTCCGAGATCGCCTGACGGCGGGCCGACAGCCCGCCCTTCTTGGCGAGCGTCACCAGCTTCTCGACGATCGGCCGCAACTCCTTGGCCTTCGGCAGCGTGGTGACGATCTGCTCGTGCTTGATCAGCGACGCGCACATGTTGGCGAACATGGCAGTGCGGTGAGCCGAGTGCCTGCCGAGTTTGCGGTAAACTTTTCCGTGACGCATCGAAGTAACTCCCTGAAACGCCGTTAAGGCGCCGCCGCGATGTGCGGACTAGTAATGATCCTCGAAGCGCTTGGCGAGTTCTTCGATGTTTTCCGGCGGCCAGCCCGGCACTTCCATGCCAAGGTGCAGACCCATCTGTGCCAGCACTTCCTTGATCTCGTTGAGCGACTTGCGGCCGAAGTTCGGCGTGCGGAGCATTTCAGCTTCGGTCTTCTGAACGAGATCGCCGATGTAAACGATGTTGTCGTTCTTGAGACAGTTGGCCGAACGCACCGACAGCTCGAGCTCGTCGACCTTCTTGAGGAACGCCGGGTTGAAGGCGAGATCCGGAATGGTCTCGGTCGCCTGCTCCTTGCGGGGCTCTTCGAAGTTCACGAACACGTTGAGCTGGTCTTGCAGAATACGTGCCGCGTAAGCGAGCGAGTCGTCGGGCGTCACCGCGCCGTTGGTCTCGATCGTCATGGTGAGCTTGTCGTAGTCGAGGATCTGCCCTTCGCGGGTGTTCTCGACTTTGTACGAGACCTTGCGGACCGGCGAATACAGGCTGTCGACCGGGATCAGGCCGATCGGCGCGTCTTCGGGACGGTTGCGCTCGGCCGGGACGTAGCCCTTACCGGTATTGACGGTGAATTCCATGCGGATTTCGGCGCCCTCGTCGAGGGTGCACAGCACGAGATCGGGATTGAGTACCACAACGTCGCCGACGGTCTGAATGTCGCCCGCGGTGACCGTGCCCGGTCCCTGTTTCTTGACCACCATGCGCTTGGGGCCTTCGCCCTGCATCTTGATGGCGATGTCCTTGATATTGAGCACCATGTCGGTGACGTCCTCGCGCACGCCGGCGATCGAGGAGAATTCATGCAACACGCCGTCGATGTGCACCGACTGCACCGCCGCGCCTTGCAGCGAGGACAACAGAATGCGGCGCAGCGCGTTGCCGAGCGTCACGCCAAATCCGCGTTCGAGCGGCTCGGCCACCAACGTGGCGAGGCGCGCGGGGTCGGACCCGGCAGTCACCTGGAGCTTGTTCGGCCTGATCAATTCCTGCCAATTCTTTTGGATCACTTCTTCACCTATTGAGCGGCGCGGATTCTGGTCGCGCAGGGAAAGTTCAGCAGTGGCGGACCCAAACGGCCCGCTCGATGGAATATTCATACGCGACGACGCTTACGCGGGCGGCAACCATTGTGCGGGATCGTGGTCACGTCGCGGATCGACGTGATGGTGAAGCCAGTCGCTTGCAGAGCGCGCAAAGCCGATTCACGCCCTGAACCCGGGCCGGACACTTCGACTTCGAGCGTGCGCATGCCGTGTTCCTGCGCCTTTTTGGCGGCGTCTTCGGCGGCAACCTGCGCGGCATAGGGCGTCGACTTGCGCGAGCCCTTGAAGCCCATGGTGCCCGACGACGACCAGGCAATGGTGTTGCCCTGCGCGTCGGTGATCGTGATCATCGTGTTGTTGAACGACGCGTTCACATGCGCGACGCCC
>JANMSH010000123.1:0-3717 GCA_031389105.1 Hyphomicrobiales bacterium | reverse complement strand
GTCCTCGATCATTTCCTTCCACTGCGCGATCCAGCCGACGGTGCGCGCCACGGCAAAGAGCACGGTGAACATGGTGGTCGGGAAGCCCATCGCCTTGAGCGTGATACCCGAATAGAAATCGATGTTCGGGTACAGCTTTTTCTCGATGAAATATTCGTCGTGCAGCGCGATCTTTTCCAACTCCATGGCGACGTCGAGCAGCGGATCGTCCTTGATGCCAAGCTCGGCCAGCACTTCGTGGCAAGTTTTCTGCATGATCTTGGCGCGCGGATCGTAGTTCTTGTAGACGCGATGGCCAAAGCCCATCAGACGGTAGCTGTCGTTCTTGTCCTTGGCGCGCTTGACGAATTCAGGAATGCGATCGACCGAGCCGATCTCGGCCAGCATGTTGAGCGCCGCTTCGTTAGCGCCGCCATGCGCGGGACCCCACAGGCAGGCACAGCCGGCGGCAATGCAGGCGAACGGATTGGCGCCGGACGAGCCGGCGAGCCGCACCGTCGAGGTCGAAGCGTTCTGCTCGTGGTCCGCATGCAGGATGAAGATGCGGTCCATGGCGCGCGCCAGCACCGGGTTCGGCTTGTAGTCCTCGGTCGGCACCGCGTAGCACATGCGCAGGAAGTTGGTGGAATAGTCGAGGTCGTTCTTCGGATAGATGAACGGCTGGCCGACCGAATATTTGTAAGCCATCGCCGCGAGCGTTGGCACCTTCGCGATCATGCGCAGCGAGGCAATCATGCGCTGGATCGGGTCGGAGATGTCGGTGGAGTCGTGATAAAACGCCGACAGCGCGCCGATCGATCCGGTCATCACCGCCATCGGATGCGCGTCGCGGCGGAAGCCCTGGAAGAACCGACTCATCTGCTCATGCACCATGGTGTGGCGCGTGACGCGATAGTCGAAGTCGGCCTTCTGCGCCGGCGTCGGCAGTTCGCCGTACAGCAGCAGGTAACAAGTCTCGAGAAAGTCGCCGTGCTCGGCGAGTTGTTCGATCGGATAGCCGCGATAGAGCAGAACGCCTTCGTCGCCGTCGATATAGGTGATCTTGGACTCGCAGCTCGCCGTCGAGGTGAAACCGGGGTCGTAGGTGAACATCCCGCTTTCGCCGTAGAGCTTGGAGATGTCCATCACCTGCGGGCCGACCGAGCCGTCGTAGATCGGAAAATCCCAATTCTTATTGCCGACAGTGATCGTGCCGGTCTTTTTTTCGTCGGTCTTGGCATCCATGGTCGAGCCCTCGATTAGCGCAGGCGGTGGGAAGCAATCGTTAGCCGGTCTATGTGACGCCTCTTTAGGCGTGCAAAGTTCCGGGGCAGTTTGAGGTAGCCCAGCCAAGTGTGCACCGCAAGATAGTGCGCTGCAAGATGACTCCGGTCTCGCACCGGCCCGTTAATTGGGCATAGCTGGAAGAGGCATAGCGCCGTTCTGCCAAGTGGAATCTCAAGGCGTGGAATCGCCCGCCTGGTCGCGCAACCGCGCCAGGCTCTCGTCGCGGCCGAGCACGGCGAGCACGTCGAAGATCGGCGGCGAGGTGGTTCTGCCGGTGAGCGCCGCCCGCAACGGCTGCGCCACGGCTCCCAACTTCTGGCCTGAACGTTCGGCATAAGGCCGCACGACGCCCTCGACGGAAGCGGCGGTCCAGTCGGTCACGCCTTCCAGTTCGGGCAGCAAAGCGGCAATCAGGGCCTTGGCTTCGGGGGTGAGAACGGCCTTGGCCTGGTCGCTAATGTCCAGGGGGCGGCTCGCCCACAGGAAACGCGAGGCCTCGAACAGTTCGACCAAGGTCTTAGCGCGTTCTTTGAGCGCCGGCATGGCGGTGAGCAGCTTGGCGCGCAGCGCCGGCGTCATTTTACTGGCCAATTCCTGGCCGCCCGCGATGTGGGGCAGAAGCTTTTCAAGGTCGGTAATCAGCTCGGCGTCGCCGCTGTGCCGGATGTAGTGGCCGTTGAGATTCTCGAGCTTGGCGAAATCGAAGCGGGCCGGCGAGCGCCCGATGGCCGGCAGGTCGAAGGCCGCGATCATCTCCTCGGTCGAAAACATCTCCTGGTCGCCATGCGCCCAACCGAGCCGTACGAGATAGTTGCGCATCGCCGACGGCAGATAACCCATCGCCCGATAAGCATCGACGCCGAGTGCGCCGTGACGCTTCGACAGCTTGGAGCCGTCCGGCCCGTGGATCAGCGGAATGTGCGCCATCACCGGGACGTTCCAGCCGAGCGCTTGGTAAATCTGCGTCTGGCGGGCGCCGTTGTTGAGGTGATCGTCGCCGCGGATGATGTGGGTGACGGCCATATCATGATCATCAACGACGACTGCCAGCATGTAGGTCGGATTGCCGTCGGAACGCAGCAGCACGAAATCGTCAAGGTTTTCGTTCTGCCAGACCACGCGGCCTTGCACCTGATCCTCGACCATGGTCTCGCCGGTTTGCGGCGCCTTGAGCCGGATCACCGGTTTGACGCCCGGCGGCGCGTCGGACGGGTCGCGGTCGCGCCAGCGCCCGTCGTAAAGCTTGGAGCGGCCCTCCGCGCGCGCGGCCTCGCGCATCGCCGTGAGTTCCTCTGGGCTGGCGTAGCAGCGGTAGGCCTTGCCCTCGGCCAGCAGTTGCTCGGCGATCTGGCGGTGACGCTCGGCGCGCGAAAACTGGAACACGATGTCGCCGTCCCAGGACAGGTCGAGCCAGGTCAGGCCGTCGATGATGGCGGCGATGGCCGGCGCGGTCGAACGCTCGCGGTCGGTGTCCTCGATCCGCAGCAGCATCTTGCCGCCGAATCGCTTGGCATAGAGCCAGTTGAACAGCGCGGTGCGGGCGCCGCCGATATGGAGGAAGCCGGTGGGGGAAGGCGCAAAGCGAGTCACGACAGTCATCGCGGGCCGTGTACCACAAATGCGGGCAGGGGTGTCAGCGCGATTGACATTGAGCCGAACGGCACGCCATGGCATAGCCGCCTTTGAATGCGAGCCAATGGCCGCATCGTTGGTTGACTTGAACGCGAGGAAGCATGGCCACGGACGATAAGGCAAGCGGGAATCCAACAAGTGGGAATCCGGCAAGCGGTGCGCCGCCGGCTGCCGAGCCCGGCCGCGACTTCATCCGCGACATCGTCAAGGCCGACCTTGAGGCCGGCCGCGCCGCGCAGGTCGTCACCCGCTTTCCGCCCGAGCCGAACGGCTACCTTCACATCGGCCACGCCAAGTCGATCTGCCTGAATTTCGGCATCGCCGAGGAATTCGGCGGTCGCTGTCACCTGCGTTTCGACGACACCAATCCGGCCAAGGAAGAGCAGGAATATATCGACGCCATCGAGCGCGACGTGCGCTGGCTCGGCTTCGATTGGGGCAAGCATCTGTATTTCGCCTCGGATTATTTCGAGCGGCTGTACGGCTGGGCCGAGGATCTGATCCGCAAGGGCCTCGCCTATGTCGACGACCAGTCGCAGGACGACATGCGCGTCGCGCGCGGCACGCTCACCGAGCCGGGCAAGAACAGCCCGTTCCGCGACCGTAGCGTGGACGAGAACCTCGATTTGTTCCGCCGCATGCGGGCCGGAGAATTCCCGAACGGCGCACGGGTGCTGCGTGCCAAGATCGACATGGCGTTGGGTAACATCAACCTGCGCGATCCGGTGCTGTACCGCATCCTCAACGCGCCGCATCCGCGCACCGGCACCACCTGGAAAATCTATCCGAGCTACGACTTCGCGCACGGCCAGTCCGACG
>JANMSH010000405.1:0-1580 GCA_031389105.1 Hyphomicrobiales bacterium | reverse complement strand
CCTTTGTGGCGCTGCTCTCTCTCGGCATGGCCTTCATCGCGCCGAATCTTTCGGCGCTCGTCTCCAAGCGCGGTGGAGAGGAGCAGGCGGGCGCGTCGCTCGGCGTCCAGAACGCGGCCAGCAGACTTGGTCAGGCCGCCGGACCGTTGTTAGGTGGAGCGCTATTCATCTGGCAGGTGAACGCGCCATATCTGTTAGGTGGAGTCGTACTGCTGGTGCTCGCTGTGTTCGTCGGTTGGAAGGCGATCGCGTGGCCCGCGTGACACAGACGCCCGCCGTCGCCGAACATCCTCAAGGGGAGGCCTGGCACAGCCAGTCCGCCGAGGACGTGCTGACGCACCTGGGCACAAACGCGACTGGACTTTCGGCGACGGGAGCGGCCGAACGGCTCGCCGCTGACGGCCCTAACGAACTGAAGGAAGGCAAGCGCATCAGCGCACTCCAGATCCTCTTCGGCCAGTTCAAGAGCCTCATCACCTGGATTCTCATCGCCGCCGGGGTGATCTCCGGCGCGCTGGGCGAAGTGGTGGACGCGATCGCCATTCTCGGCATTGTCGTCCTCAATTCCGCCATTGGCTTCTATCAGGAGTTTCGCGCGGAGCAGTCGATCGCGGCGCTCAAAAAGCTGACCGCGGCCCAAGCGAAGGTGCGACGCGACGGGCAAGTCACGGCGATTCCTGCCTCGGGAATCGTCGCCGGTGACATCCTGGCGCTGGAAGCCGGAGACCTGGTGGCGGCGGATGCCCGGCTCCTGGAAGTGGCCTCGCTCACGTGCATCGAGTCCGCGCTGACCGGCGAGTCGGAGGCCGTGATGAAACGGGCCACGACGTTGGCGCAGGGCGACGTTGCGCTTGGCGACCGTGAAAACATGGTGTTCATGGGCACGAGCGTGGCGGCTGGCACGGCACAAGCCGTTGTCGTTGCCACGGCGATGAAGACTGAGCTGGGCCGCATCGCGGGACTGATTGAAGAGGCACACTCCGATGAAGGCACGCCCCTTCAGCGGCAGCTCGACTCGGTCGGGCGCATCCTCGTCTGGGCGGCGTTAGGCATCGTGGGGCTGCTCTTTGGGCTGGGGCTGCTTCGCGAGACAAAACTGGTCGAACTGTTCATGACCTCCATCAGCCTCGCCGTGGCCGCGGTGCCAGAGGGGCTGCCGGCCGTAGTCACGGTCGCCCTTTCACTTGGCGTGTTGCGTATGGCGCGTCGCCACACGCTCGTCCGCAAACTCGCCGCGGTCGAGACGCTTGGCTCAACGAGCGTGATCTGCACCGATAAGACTGGCACCCTGACCGTCGGCAAGATGACCGTGCGCGCCCTGTACGTCGCGGACCAAAGCTACGAGGTCACGGGCGAGGGCTACGGGCCGGAAGGCGAAGTTCGGTTTGAAGGCAAGACGGCGACAGGACCACACGCGGCGGCACTACTCGAGCTCGCCACGGTTCTCCTCGGTTGCAACAATGCACATCTCGTCGAGGAAGGCGGGACATGGACAGCGGTTGGCGATCCCACCGAAGGCGCATTGCTTGCCGCCGGTCTCAAAGCCGGCGGACAAAAGGAGCGCATCGAACAGGATTGGC
>JANMSH010000086.1:0-7780 GCA_031389105.1 Hyphomicrobiales bacterium | reverse complement strand
TGACGTCGGTGTTCTTCCTGGTGCTGGCTGGCACTTATGTCGGCATGGGCGCGCTGGCGCACGACTTCGGCTTTGCGCCGTGGTGGCTGGCGTTATCGTCGGTGCTGGTGTGGGCGGCGCCGGCGCAGGTCATCCTGATCTCCGCGCTCGGCACCGGCGCATCGCTGATCGAGGCGGCGCTGGCGGTCTCGCTGAGCGCGATCCGTTTGTTTCCGATGGTGGTGGCGTTGCTGCCGCTGTTGCGCGGGCCGAATACGCGGACGCGCGACCTGTTGCTGCCGGCGCATTTCACCGCGGCCAGCATGTGGGTGGAGTCGCTGCGTCTCTTGCCCGGCATGCCACACAACAGGCGTATCGCGTTCTGCAACGGCCTGTCGGTTGGATACATGTGCACCGCGGTGGCGTTCGGCTTTGTCGGCTATTACCTCGCCGCCGGTCTGCCGGTGCTGATGGCGGCGACCTTGCTGTTCCTGACGCCTATGTCATTCCTGATCTCGACGGCGAACAACGCCCGCATGATGGTCGATAGGCTCGCCTTAGCACTCGGTCTCGTGCTCGGGCCGCTGCTCGCCTATTTCGCCATCGGGCTCGACCTGATGTGGACCGGCCTGATCGGCGGCACGCTGGCCTATCTGGTCCATCGGGTACGCGAGGCCGCGCGATGAACGCCGTCGTCGCCGACCTGTGGCCGTATCTGGTGCTGATCATCGTCGGCTACCTTCCCAACGAGGTGTGGCGGGTGTTCGGACTGGTGATGGCGCGCGGTCTCAACGAGGATTCTCAAATTGTCGTCTGGTCGCGGGCGGTGGCGACCGCGCTACTGGCCGGCGTCGTCGCCAAGCTCATCCTGTTCGCCAATGGCGCGCTGACCACGGTGCCGCTGTCGGTGCGGATCGGGGCCGCGGTGTTGGGCTTTCTGGCCTTCGTGGCTATCAGGCGCTCGGTGTTTGCCGGTGTCATTGTCGGCGAGGCGGCGCTGCTGATCGGCGGCTATCTATTCAGCCAAAACTAATTCGAAATCGCCGCGGCGAGCTTCTTGGCCTGATCGGCCAGCGTGTCCGGCTTTTCCTTCTCGGCCGCCGGCGGCTTCATGGCGACGCCGGCTTTGCGCGGAATGACATGGACGTGCAGGTGGAACACCACCTGGCCGCCGGCACCTTCGTTGAATTGCTGGATGGTGATGCCGTCGGCGCCGAAGGCGGTCATGGCGGCCTTGGCGACTTTTTGCGCCACCATCGCGACATGGGCGAGATCGTCTGCGCTAACGTCGAGCAGATTGCGCGCCGCAGCCTTCGGCAGCACCAGCGTGTGGCCGGGCGCGCGCGGCATGATGTCGAGAAACGCCAGCGCCTTGTCGTCTTCGTAGACTTTGTAGCAGGGCAGTTCGCCGCGCAGAATCTTGGCGAAGATGTTGTTCGGATCGTAGCTCGGCATCGACGTTCCCCGAATCGGCTCTTTGTTTTCTGCGCATGATCTTATCCGAAAACCGGTACCCACTTTTCGGGATCATGCGCCGTCTACTCTTGCTCGACCAAATCCTTGCGGAACGGCGCGGCCGCCGCAAGCTCCTCGCCGGCGGCTTGTACATAAGCCCGCTCGCGGGCGAGATATTCGGCGACGGCCCGGCGCAGCGCCGGATTGGCGATGAAATGGGCCGAGTAGGTGGTGTGGGGCATGTAGCCGCGCGCCAGTTTGTGCTCGCCTTGCGCGCCGGCTTCGACGCGGCCGAGCTTGTGCGCGATCGCATAGTCGATGGCCTGGTAGTAGCAGACCTCGAAATGCAGGAACGGGTGATGCTCGACCGCGCCCCAGTTGCGGCCGTAGAGCGCCTCAGTGCCGATGAAATTGATCGCGCCGGCGATCCAGCGGCCGGCCCGCTTGGCCATCACAAGCAGAATCCGGTCGCGCATCGACTGGCCCACAATCGAGAAGAATTCGCGGGTGAGGTAGGGGCGGCCCCATTTGCGCGAGCCGGTGTCCATGTAAAATTCAAAGAACGCGTCCCAGACGCCTTCGGTCAGGTCCGAGCCGGTGAGCCAGCAAATCTCGATACCGGGCCCCAACGCCTCCTTGCGTTCGCGGCGAATCGTTTTGCGCTTGCGCGATGACAACTGGCCAAGGAAATCTTCGAAGGTGGCGTAGCCGGCATTCTCCCAATGGAATTGCTGGTCGGTGCGTTGCAGGAAGCCGCGCTTGCCGAGCGCGTCCCATTCCAGCTTGGTCAGGAAGGTGACATGGGCGGACGACAACTCGCTTGCGGTGGTGATCTCGATGAGCGCATTGCCCAGCGCGCCGCGCACCGCCCCGGCGTGCGGTCCCGGCCGGGCGAGGAGGCGCGGACCGCACGCCGGGGTGAACGGTACCGCCACCTGGAGCTTGGGGTAGTAGTCGCCGCCGGCGTGTTCGAAGGCTTCGGCCCAGCCCTGGTCGAACACGTATTCGCCGCGCGAGTGGGATTTTACGTAGCAGGGCGCAGCGCCGTGGATTGTCCCTTGGTTGTCCTCGACCAACAGGTGGCGGGGCTGCCAGCCAGTGCGACCGCCGACCGAGCCGGATGCCTCAAGGGATGACAGAAATTCGTGTGAAATGAATGGGTTGGGTGACTGTCCTCGTGTTGATAACTGCGGGGGCGAGTTATCCTCATGTGTTGGTTTAAGGTCGTCCGCGTCCGCATTGCCGGCGCAGGCGTTCCACGCTGCGGGCGGAACGTCGGCAATCGATTTGACGATGCGGATTTGGAGTTCGAAATCGGTCATCGGGCGTCATTTTACCCGACTCTGTGCCGGGAATGCGTCGAAGTTCGCGCCGACATTCGGCATATCTGGCAACCGGTATTCGCGATCAAGGCCGCCAGCCTTCGAAGATCATCTGATCGGCCCAGCGCGCCGCGGTCGCACGGTCATCCGCGCTGCGCACCGTCCAGGTCAGCAGCGGCAGGCCGAAAACCCAGCGCGCGACCAGGGGTGCTATCGAGGGCAGATCCTTGATGCCATAGGCGACGAATTGCGGGCGCGTGCTCGCCACATGCAGCAGAAACGCCATCCGGCGCTTCTCGGCCTTCGGCATGCGGTCCCATTCAGAGTGGTCGTAGTACCGCTCGGCGACGATGCCACGCGGTAGCGATGGCGCAATCTGCCGCACTGCCTCGACAATGGCCGGGTCGAACGACATCACTGCTGCCGGACCGGCATAGTCCGCCAGCACCTCTGCGGCGCACTGCACCAGCCGCCGGTCGCCGTCGAAATGGCTTTTGAGTTCGATCACAAGCGGCGTGCGGCCACCCACCAGATCGCATAGTTCGCGCAGCGTCAGGATACGGTCGGCGGTCGCCTTGAACGGCACCGCCTTGATCTCGGCGGCGCTCAGACCGGCGAGCGCGCCGCTGCCGTCGGTCAACCGGCCGAGCGTATCGTCGTGATGCACCATGGCTTCGCCGTCGGCGCTGAGCTGCAAATCGGTTTCGATGGCATAACCGCCGGCAATGGCGGCACTGAATGCCGAGGCGGTATTTTCAATCACGCCGGCCGCGGCGTCATGCAGTCCACGGTGCGCGATCGGTTGCGCGGTGAGCCAGTCCATCTGTGAAATTAGGACACCTCGAACATGCCTTCGACTTCGACCGCGGCATCGGCCGGCAACGCCGAAACGCCGACCGTGGAGCGGGCATGGCGGCCTTTGTCGCCGAACACTTCGACCATCAGATCCGAGGCGCCGTTCATGACCTTCGGGCCGTCGGTAAAGCCGGGTGCGGAATTGATGAAGCCGCCGAGCCGCACCACGCGGGTCACGTTGTCGAGTTCGCCGATGGTCGCCTTGATCTGTGCCAGCAGGTTGACCGCACAGGCGCGCGCGGCCTTTTGCCCGTCCTCGACCGATACGCCGGCGCCAAGCTGGCCCTTGGCCACCAGTTTGCCCTCCGAGCCGAAGCAGAGTTGACCGGATACCACCAGCAGGTTGCCGCTGCGCACGCAGGCCACGTAATTGGCGATCGGCTTGGCCGGGCTCGGCAGTTCGATGCCCAAATCTGCGAGTGTTTTCTCAACCGTTCCGGCCATAAGGTCCCCCTGAATGCGAGGATGCTCTATTGGCCGATCACGGCGCAGCGCGCAAGGCAGCCTTGTTGCCGAAAAGCCTGCCGGCCTCTATCTTGCCTCTATCTTCGCATCTTCCTTGATCCGGATACGGTGCCCAAACGCGCCGCGGAGAGGCCCGCCTTATGACCGTCGCCTTCCGGCTAATCCCGGCAATCTTTGTGCTCGGGCTTGCCGCCTTTGCTGCTCATGATTCATCTGTCGCCGCGGCTCCCGGCGACAAGGTGATTCTGGCGCCGCACCGGGCGGTTTACGACCTCAAGCTATCGAAATCGCAGGGCCGTAGTATCCAGTCCGTGCGCGGCCGTATCCTCTATGATTTTTCGGGCAATGCCTGCGAGGGCTACGAACTGCAATTCCGCCAGGTGTCGGAACTCGATTCCGGCGAGGGCAAGGCCGCGCTGAGCGATCTGCGGTCGACAACCTGGGAAGACGGCGCCGCCAAAAAATTTCGCTTCAACTCGGAAAACGTCCTCAACGACAAGCGCACCGATGTCGTGAATGGCCGCGCCGAGCGCAGCGCCAGCACGGTTGCAATCAATCTCAGCAAGCCGAAGGAAAAGGCTTTGAACGTGCCGGTCGGTTCGGTGTTTCCGACCGAACACATGCGCCGGATTATTATTGCCGCGCGCGAAGACAAGTCCATTCTGGAATTCCCGGTCTATGACGGTTCTGAGACCGGCGAGAAGCTCTACAACACGCTCACCGTGATCGGCCGGCCGATCGCGCCGGGCGCAAAGCCGCCCACCGACGCAGGCGCCAAAGTGCCGGCGCTGGACAAACTGAAGCGCTGGCCGGTGACGATCAGCTATTTCGAGAAGCAGGATGCGAAAGCCGACCAAAGCGGCGAGCAGACGCCGGTCTATTCCATCGCGTTCGAGCTTTACGAAAACGGCATTTCACGCGGGCTGGTGCTCAACTACAGCGACTTCTCCATCACCGGCGAAATGACGTCGCTGGAGATGAAAAAAGAGAAACCTTGTCCCTAAATCAGCTTGGGCCTATTGAAAGCCTTTCTCGCAAAGTCCGTTTTGACTTAATGGCGGGAACTTTTTGGTTTGCGCCGAATTGTCTCGCCGCCGTATTGTCTCGCCAGTGGCGCGCAAAAGGCGCACCACTGGTTGATTGTGATACATTCGCTTCGAGTCGGGCGCAAACACAAAGTCTTTCATCAGTTGCCATTCCAGTCTCTGGAGATGGGTACGAAGCACCGTCTGCGCGGCGTTCGGTGCTTATTCAATGAAAGTGTCAGGTCCTGCATGGTTCTTCCACCCCATCCCCGGCCAAATGTCTTGGTCGTTGAAGACGAGATGGTGCTGCGCATGCGCGCACTCGATATCGTTCAGGACGCGGGGTTCAATCCAGTGGAAGCTGTGAACGCCGATCAGGCGCTACAAATTCTTGAGTCGCGGTCGGATATTTCGCTGCTGTTCACGGACATTCAGATGCCCGGCAGTATCGATGGCTTGAAGTTGGCTCATGCCGTGCATCAGCGCTGGCCCGCCATCAAGATCGTCTTAGTTTCCGGGCAGGTAAGACTAACCGACGCCGATAAACCCGCCGATAGCCGCTTCTTCGGTAAGCCGCTGGACGTGAAGGAAATGATCGCCGAGTTGCAGAAAATGGTCGGCGCGGGCGCCCTTGCGATCGTTCCGGAGCCAATTTTGCCGGCGGTGCTATTCGAACTGGTTCCACGCCCGATTGTACCGCTCTCCGCCGTGCAGGAAAGTTTGACGGCGGAGAATGACAGCTTACGGCTCCTGTTGGAGCAAGCCGGCATCGACGCCAAGGTGCTGCTGGCGCAAGCCGGTATCGATGCTAAGGAGCGCGAGGCGGCCGACAAGCTGCAGAAGCTCATTCTCGATGAAATGCATCACCGCATCAAAAACACGTTGGCGACGGTGGGCGCCATCGCCACGCAGAGCCTGCGCACCGCGACCAGCATTGAGCACGGCCAACAGGCCATCGAAGGCCGTCTGGCCGCGCTGGGACGCGCCCACGACCTGCTGATGCAGGCCAGTTGGGCCAATGCCAGTCTTGCCCAGACCGTTCGCGGCGCAACCGAGCCTTACGATAGCCAGGGCGCCGGCCATTTCTCGATCGATGGGCCCGACATCGGCATCACATCCGGCGCCGTGATCGCCCTGGCGATGACCTTCAATGAGCTTTGCACCAACACCACGAAGTTCGGCGCGCTTTCCGTTCCCACCGGCCGCGTCGAGATCATATGGTCGGTCGAGAGCGAAAATCAGCGGCTGCGGCTGACTTGGACCGAGCGGGGCGGGCCCCCGGTCGCCCAGCCTCAGCGCCAAAGCTTTGGTACGCGTATGATGGGTTCGCTCGGATTACAATTGAACGGTCAGGTTCAGCTTGCCTATGAGCCGGATGGTTTCATCTATGCGCTGGATGTCCCGCTGAGCGCGTTAACGGCGACGGCCTAACTCGAGTTCGTCGCGCTAGTCATCGTCCAACGCCAGTCCTTTCACGACCGCGTCCTTGCCGAATTTCGCGCGCAGTTTGTCGACCGCCAGTTCGGCACCGGCGGCGCGGCGGTCGATCAAATCCGACAGATCGTCTCCGGTGGCGTCTTCGAGATGGCTGACGCCGATGCCGATCAGGCGAAAGCGGGTCTGGCCGACTTCGTGGCTGAGCAAATCGCGTCCGGCGGCAAAGATGCGCGATGCAAGCTGCGTCGGATGTCTGAGCGAACGTGCCCGGGTACGG
This sequence comes from Hyphomicrobiales bacterium, assembly GCA_031389105.1. GTDB lineage: Bacteria > Pseudomonadota > Alphaproteobacteria > Rhizobiales > Xanthobacteraceae > Pseudolabrys. The sequence continues at coordinate 965 of JANMSH010000086.1, read as the reverse complement.
ATTTTGAAGTCGGCACTCTTGAGCTTGAGTGTGACGGTCGTGCCGACCAAGGCGCTGGCTTTCAGTCGCGTCGAGACGCGCTCGGTCAGGTCCCACAGATGCTGCTCGAGCGGGCGGAATTCACTGATGTCGGCGTTGAACGTGGTTTCCGCCGACACGCTTTTGGTCTCGCGGTCGGCGCTGATGGTGCGCTGGTCGAGGCCACGCGCCAGGTTCCACAGCCGCATGCCTTCCTCGCCGTAACGGCGCATCAGGTCATTTTTGTCGGCGCGTTGCAGGTCGGAAATCAGCCGGTAGCCGTCGCTGGCAAGCTTGGCCGCGCTGACCGCGCCGACGCCATAGATGAAGCCAACCGGCTTTGGCGCCAGAAATGCCACCGCCTCGGCCTGCCCAAGCACGGCAAAGCCGCGCGGCTTGTCCATGTCGGACGCGATCTTGGCGAGGAATTTGTTGGCCGAAAGCCCGATCGACACTGTGATGCCGATGTCGCGTTCGACTTGGCTCGCGAAGCGCGCCAGCACCTTAGCGGCACTCATGCCATGCAGGCGTTCGGTGCCGGTCAGATCGAGAAAGGCTTCGTCGATCGACAGCGGCTCCACCAGCGGCGTCAAGTCGAGCATCGCCTTGCGCACCTCGCGCCCGGCTTTGACGTATTTCGCCATGTTCGGCTTGATCACCACCGCGTCCGGGCAGCGCCGCAGCGCCTCGAACATCGGCATTGCCGAACGAATGCCGTAGGTGCGCGCCACGTAACAGCAGGCCGCGACCACGCCGCGTTTGCCGCCGCCGACGATTACCGGCTTATCGGCAAGCGTTGGGTCGTCGCGCTTCTCGATGGTGGCGTAAAAGGCGTCGCAGTCGACATGCGCAATCGTCAACGTGGCGGCTTCCGGATGCCGCACCAGCCGGGGCGAGCGGCAGGCCGGACATCGCGTCGCGGCCTCCGGCGCCTCAGCCAGGCAATC
>JANMSH010000078.1:0-12719 GCA_031389105.1 Hyphomicrobiales bacterium | reverse complement strand
AGACGTCGTAGCCGTCCAGCCGCATGAACCGCGCTATGGCATCGGTCGCAATCGCCTCATAGGCGTGGCCGATATGCGGCACCCCGTTCGGGTAGGAGATGGCAGTAGTGATGTAGAAGGGTGGTTTAGAGGGCATTTGTCGCTTTAATTGGAGACGGGGCGCGGCGTGACTCGGCCCGAAGATTACCAATTTTAAGTAACAACCGCGGGCGTCGGGGGCAAGCGAAGCAGCGGCTAGCGTTATCGATAGCGGCGTCAGGAACCTAAGCCTGAGAAAAGCGTTTTTGGTTCTGCGTAGCCAAAAGGGCCCCATGACGTCGCGAGAATACCTCCTGAGCCAAGCCGAATATTGCCGCCGGACGGCCGACGACAGCGCCGACCGCTTTGTGGCCGCCGAACTCAATCGTCTGGCCAAGGAATTCGAAGAGAAAGCCCGGGACGCCATTGCCGGCGCGTCAACGGCGCTGCAAAAGGCTTAGGCAGAGGCGAGGTTAGCCGCCTGCTCCGAATCTTATGGCTGCCACCGTCGCCGCAAACCGGAACTTAATGCCCACCAGAACGTATCTCCTAGGAACTGCGGCGCCTTCATGTGAAGCCGCGCATGTTTCAATCGGGGTACCCCATGAACATTTTTTACATCATCGGCGTCATAGTTGTCGTCCTCGTTGTTGCCGGCTTCCTTGGTTTGCGCTGATCGTTACAAAAACTATCGTCATGCGAACTGAACAAGTCGTGGAACGATAGTGACCCTGCCGGCATTAAGTGCTCAACCCATTCAAGTTTGAATGAGCCGCGACGGTATGCGTGCCGTCGGCCACAAGACAGGGAGTTCAAAATGAATAAGCAAATATTGATGGCCGGTGCGTTCGTCGCCGCTTTGGCGATACCGCTTGCGGCACATGCTCAGAGTAATGCTACTTCAGGCGCCGTAGGCGGCGCAGTCGGTGGTGCGATTGTCGGCGGCCCCGTAGGCGCGGTTGTCGGCGGCGTCGGCGGCGCGGTTGTTGGCGGCATTGCAGATGACAGACGCTCGGGCTTTCGCACTTACGTCGTGAAGGAAAAGCGGACCTCTTATAAGTACGACCGCGATGTCGTGATCGGTGCCGAACTGCCGTCGTCCGGCGTCACTTATTACGAAGTGCCCGCCGAATACGGCGTGAAGAACTACCGTTATACCGTCGTGAACAATCGCACCGTGCTGGTCGATCCGGGCTCGCGCCGCATCGTACAGGTAATCGAGTAAGTAAGTGATCGAGTAAATCGATCGCGTCGACTTCGACGCATCCTGATTGGGAAAAGCCCGGCTCTTGCGCCGGGCTTTTTTCGTGCGCCCTGCTCTACCAAACGCCCGGATTACGATCCGGGAGCGGGTCGCTGGAGGCATACCGCTTCACCTGACCGCGGCGTTCCCGGACGGCGAGCGCCAGTTGGGTGCCGCCTTCCGGCACGACAATGAGGCGATCGATCTCGCCCTTCAGAAAGGCTTGCAGGAACTTCTCATAGTCCTTGAAAGACACGCAGCCGTGCGACTGGCCGTTCGGCCCCAGCAAGTAGCTGTGCGCCAGCATGCCGTCGCGCCCGAACATCTTGTCGTCGTGGACTGGGGTCAAGCGGATGGCCCGCACGCCATGGAAAAGCTGCTCGCGTAGTCGCAGATCGTAGACATTCGGCGGCGTCGCGCCGCGCATGCGGATGTGGACGAAGCGCGGATTGTCCATCTTGTCACCCAGTCCCGAATGCGCCTCAAGCTTTTCACCGCTTGGCAAAAACACCGCGCGCGCGGAGATGTCATAGACCGCGGTGCGGTCGCCGAGTTCGGCGGGCAGCGCGACCTTGTTGCGGTCTTCCCGCGACACCACGCGTTTCTCGGTGGCAGGCGGCGCTGCCGGCGCGATGGCGGCAACCTGCGGCGTGAATTTTTCGATCGGCGGGCCGAAGGCTTCACGCTGCGCCTGATGGGGCCGCGCCGGCGGTAGCGGCACGCTGTCAACGCGTTCGACGGCGATCTTTGGCGACAGAACCGCGACGGCAATGGGAGCCAGCGACCGTGTGACGACCGGCGCCTGTGCGAGGTAGCGCTTCGCCTGATCGTCCGGAACGTCGAGAATCATCGGCTTCGCAGCGACCGATGCGCGCGCCCACTTCGGTTCGAAATTCGGGCTGGCGGACGCCAATCTCGGGTCGGCGTTGGCGAGGCCCAGCGTCCCCGGCCCTGTCATCGCTTTGGCGTGAATACGGGGATGGCTGGCGAGGCCACTGTTCAGGATCCAGGCAGCCGACACCGTCACGACGGTCACCAGCAGGCCTACGGCCGCAACCGCACCGACACCAAGGACCACACTGCTGCCGATAGCACGGCCGGTCCGGCGCGCGGCGCCACGTGGCAAAGCGCGGCGAGAATTGACGGAGTTAAACGTCGCACGCTTAGCGGACATATACGCAACTCAACTCGACTGCTTACAAAAAAAGCCGGGCCGATTGCGAGAGTTGGATGCCGTCGCGAGACGCCGCTCACCCCTGCAATCAGGTGAACGACAATGGGATGATTAAGGTTAAACACTTGTAAAATTTGAGGCTTTCGCCACCAGAATCTCATGCGAGAGATTTGAGGATGGAACCCGGCGGCTGCGAACGCGCGAGCAGAACCGAGGCGGTCAGTGCGCTCGACACCGCAGTGTCAGTCAGAAAGACGTCGCTGTCATGACCCGCATAGGTTAGTCGATGTCGAATGAATGACACCCAGCGAATAAAAAAGCGCGTGCCACCTCTATTATAGTGCTTTTTTTAATGCCCGTAATAGGTGTAGTCTTGCCGAAGCTTCATTGCGCATTCGGGAGGCTTCAATGGTGTCGATGTCGCGTTCGCGTGGACTGGTTTGCGTAGCTTTGCTTGGGTGTCTTGGTTTTGCGCTCGCCGCGAGCACGCCGGCTGCGGCGCAGCAGGTTACCAGCGTGCCGCTGATCCTCCAGGATTTCTCCGACTGCTCCAATGGCAACGTCACCGATCCGAACGGTCTGCTGACGAAAGGCACCGTTTGGATCGTCAAGAATGGCGACGGCTCTTTGAACATAAAGGTCGGCCTCACCTTGGTGCCGAACACGACCTATCATTTCTTCCTGAAATGCGTGCGCCTGCTCGGCGATATCAGGACCGGCGACGAAGGCACCGGCGAAGGGATTTACACCGTTCCCGCCGGCACGGTCGGTAACGTGTTCGCCTTCGACAGCTATCCGGAGGGGGCGCCGGCGGGCAATAAGATGCAAAGCATGACCGTGCGGCTGCCATAGGCGGACACGGTATGGCCTCCTGAAGATGAGTTTTGCGGTCCCGTAGCGCTTTGCGGGACCGCATAAAGCCGTGAATCCGGCCGCTGTGATGTTGCGATTGGCGCCGCGGCACGCCATATAGCCATCGAGCCGGATTCCCCCTCAGGAGTATGAATGAGCAACTTTCGAAGCCCCGACGTTCTGGAACGTCGGAACAATGCCGCCGCCGTCAAAAAAGCGATGTTGGAGAAATTCCGCGCTGCGGCGCAGGATCCGTCCCTCGAACAGGCCCGTCTGAACCGGATCGCCATCAACGAGGCGCGTGAAGTTCGCGCCGCCGAGCGGGAAGTCGCCCGCAAGGTCCGCGAAGCCGAACTCGCAGTGGAAGCCGCGCGCGCAGCCGAGCTCGACGCCAAGGCGAAACGCGAAACCGAACAACTCGAAGCCCTCGCCGCCGCCGAGACAGCCGAAAAAGCGACCGCCCTCGAAGCTGAGAAGAAAGCCGAACGCGATGCCCGTTACGCGGCACGCAAGGCCGCCAAGAAAGTCCGGCGGCGCGGCTACTAGGCGTTACGCCCGGCCTTTCGACAACCGACGCTGACGGGTCGCTAGCCCCGTTAGCAGCCCGCCTCAGCCCGCTCTTTGCATATCGCTCTGCATGCCATCGACGGCATGCGGGGTGGCTATGCCGGGAGCGCGTGTGCGCACGCTGTCGAGCACGAATAGCCGGATGGCGGACGACAAGTTGCCCTGGCGGCGCCGGGTGTCGATATCGCCGACCATGGTCGACAACGTCATTTGCTGGCCTTGCGCGATTTCTTTCAGGCCGCGCCAGAACGGTTCTTCGAGGCTGACGCTGGTTTTGTGGCCGGCGATGACGATGGAGCGTTTTACGACGAGCGATTTCATGCTCTTTCCCTTTTTGCAATGCCGTCCGCCAGCGGTACCCCATATCGCGGCGACGACCATTTCAACTGGTCAACTATTGCACCCGGATCGGAACTATTGCTGTTCAAAACAGCTCAAACCGCATTACATTTTTGTGAAAATAATCTGCCGCATACCTCTCACATTATAAAACCAGTGACAACGATATAGGATGTTGGTTAGGCGCGGGCCGCGTGCGCCAGCGCTCCGAATACGGCAAAGACCAGCGGCTTGCGTTCGAGATTGTAGGTCTCGACATCACGCGCCGCGCGGTTGACCTTCTCCCAGGTCTGCGCGACCTCGGCCATGCGGGAGGCTTGTTTGTTGCCGGTATCGAGTTGCGCCGACAGCCAGCCGTTCACCAGGTCCATGAAGGCGGCCAGCGTCTGCGGCTCGCTGCCGCCGAGCGCGTCGCCCAATGCGTGCAGCGCGCGCGGATCGGGGTTCGGCAATTGCGCGAACAGGTCGAGCACGCGTTGACGCAACGCCAGCGCCTTTTCGTCGAGGAATCGAAGCGCGCGGCCGACACTGCCATCGGCGGCGTTCACCGCCTGTTTCACGTCGGCATCGCCGGCATCGCGGCCGGTCGCGATGGCGATCGAGCGCGCGACGTCGGCGTCGGCCAACGGACGCAGCAACAGACGCCGGCAGCGCGAGCGGATGGTCGGCAACTCACGGCCGGGCGCGTGACTGATCAGCAGCAACAGCGTGCGCGCCGGCGGCTCCTCCAGCACTTTCAGCAGTGCATTGGCGCCTTCACGTTGCAGGTCGTCGACCGCATCGACGATCGCGATGCGCCAGCCGCCCTCGCCCGCGGTCGAGCCGAAAAAGCCGACTGAGCGGCGCACGTCGTCGACCCGGATCACGGTATAGAGCTTGGCAGTCTGTTCGTTGATGGTGCGTTCCAGCACCAGCAGATCGCCTTGCGCCTGCGCGGCGATGCGGCGCCCGACCGGGTTATCGGCGTCGACCGCAAGCGACGTGGCCTCTTGCACGGCCGGTGCGTTCGGATCGGGATGCGCCAGCACGAAACGCGCCAGCCGGTAGGCCAAAGTCGCCTTGCCGATGCCGGGCGGCCCGCCGATCAGCCAGGCGTGCGGAATGCGCCCGCTCTGGTAGCTCTCGAGCAGTGTCCGTTCGGCATCGGCGTGACCGAACAGCGTGAAGTTTTCCCGCGGCAGTCGAATCTCCCGATCGTCGCTGTCGTCGTCGCTCACGGCGCAACCGGCTCCGCCGCGAGTGCTCGCGGCTCGGCTTGCAGCCGCTCGCGCACGGCATCCCAAATACGCTCCGCCACGACGTCACGCGGCGCGCGGCCATCGACCACGATGCAGCGCTTGGGCTCGAGCTTGGCCAATGCCAGATAGGCCTGGCGCAAATTCTCATGATACTCGACCGACTCCGCCTCGAAACGATCGGCCGTGGCGGCGCCGCGCCGGCTCTTGGCGCGGGCGAGACCGACGCTGGCCGGCACGTCGAGAATGAAAGTGAGTTCAGGCATCGCCGCCCCGACCGTCACGCGCTCGAGGCTGCGGATCAGCTTGCCGTCGACCTTGCCCAGCACGCCTTGATAGACGCGGGTGGAATCGATGAAGCGGTCGCAGATCACCCATCGGCCGGCCTGAAGCGCAGGCATGATGGTGGCGCGGACATGATCGTCGCGCGCTGCGGCAAACAGGATCGTTTCGGTTTCCGCGCCGAGCGGCTTGGCGATGCCGGACAGCAGGATGTGGCGGATGATTTCGGCGCCGGTCGAGCCGCCGGGCTCGCGCGTCAGCACCACATCGATACCCTGCGATTTGAGCCGCTGCGCCAGCGTCGCCGCATGGGTGGATTTGCCGCTGCCTTCGCCGCCTTCGAAGGTGATGAAATGTCCGCGCATCTAATTCTGTCTCGGCGGCGAAATGGATGCCCGGCGCATGGGCATGACGCGGTTTATAGCCGCTCGGCACCGGCGCGGAACAGGCCAATCATCAATTCACTCACAGCATCGAAGGCGCGTTGCGAGATGTTGCCCCGGCCGACGTTTTCGGAGGCCTTGAGCGGCATTTCCAAGATCACGGTGTCGCCGCGCCAGATCTTGAGCGCGCCGATACGCTGGCCCTCCGTGACCGGCGCCGGCACCGGGCCGTTATAGACGATGCGCGCGATCAGCCGGTCGGTGCCGCTTTTGGGCATCATCACGCGCACCGGGCCCGAAGCCAACAGCGGCACTTTGCTATCGGCGCCGCCGAAAACTTTAGCCGTACCGATGGTCTGGCCTTCCGCGAACAGAACGCGCTGTTCGAAACTGCGGAAACCCCATTCCAGCAATTTCTTGCCCTCGTCGGCTCGCTCCTTGGCGGTCTTCAAGCCGCTGACGACAACGACCAGCCGCAAACCGTTCTGCACGGCCGAACCGACCAGGCCATAGCCGGCTTCCTTGGTGAAGCCGGTCTTCAAACCGTCGGCGCCGTCGAGCGTGCCGAGCAGCGGGTTGCGGTTCTGCTGGCGTATCTTGTTCCACAGGAAGTCGCGTTTGCTGTAGATCGGATAATACTGCGGGTAATTGCGGATGATGTGCCGCGCCAGCAGGCCGAGCTCGCGGATCGTGACTTGCGTGCCGGGATCGGGCAGCCCGTTCGAATTCGTGAACACCGATTTGGCCAAGCCGATTTCGCGCGCGCGCTGCGTCATCTTGGCAGAAAATTCGGCTTCGTTACCCGCGATAGCTTCGGCCAGCACGATGCAGGCATCGTTGCCGGAATGGATGATCATGCCGTGCAGCAGATCGTCGACCGAGACTCTGCTGTGGATCGCGGCATACATAGTCGAGCCACCTGATGGCGCGCCGCCTTTGCGCCAGGCATTCTCGCTGACGACATATTCGTCGGAGAGCTTGATGCGGCCCTGCTTGAGTTCGTTGAAGACGTATTCTGCGGTCATCAGCTTGGCGAGACTGGCCGGGAAAATCAGCGTATCGGCGTCGCGCTCGAACAGCACCGCGCCATTGTCGCCGTCGATCAGAATGGCGTGTGGCGCGGTGATCGGCGGCTCGTCTTTCTTTGCGGCGTCCTTTTTGGTCCCTTCTTTCTTTGCCGCAGGCGCCGGCGCTTCCTTCTTCGGCGGCGCTGCATAGGCCATGGCGCCAAGGCCAAGCGCGAAGGCCGTCAGCAAGGCTCCGATCTGAAAAGTCCGGCGGATCATGGTTGTGTATCGCAATAAGCCGAAAACGCGGTTATTCCCCGCGTCCGAATGACCGATAAGCAGCCCAGTGAGCGGGAATTACGGCTCAGTAAAGGCCGCGGCCGCTCATGAAGCCCGCAGGCGCATCATAGCGGGTCGGGGCATAGGCGGAAACCGGCGAAACCGCGGGCGCTGCCGGCGGTATGGCTTCGGCGGTCACCACCGGACGGGGCCGCGCATTGGCCGCGAGTTCGGTGGTCGGCGCTCGCGAAGCCGACTTGGGGTTGGCGTTTTCTTGAATCGTCTTGCTGCTGGCCAGCGGCCGGGAATCGAAAAACGCCGGGGCAAAGCTTTTATCGGCAGCCGCCACCCGAACCCGCGGTGGCGCTTCTTCAACTTCAACCGTTTCATCAACCGGCGCGGCGGTGCGCGACGCGGCTTGGCGTACCGGGGCGGTATTCTGTGCCAGCATGGTGGCGGGCCTGTCGCCTTCGCGCAAAGTCGCCAGCAATTTGCGGTCGTCAGAACCGGCAATCGGCGCGCGGCCGATATAGTCGACTTTCACCTTGGCAACGCCTCGGCTGTGGAAGCCCAGAAGCTGCGCGGTCTTGTTCGACAAGTCGATGACACGATCATGGGCAAAGGGCCCGCGGTCGTTCACCCGCACCACGATCGAGCGTTTGTTGGCGATATTCGTGACGCGGACATAAGACGGTAACGGCAGCGTCTTATGCGCGGCCGAGATCGAATTCATGTCGAAAATTTCGCCGTTGGCGGTGTAGCGGCCATGGAAATCGTCGCCATACCAGGAGGCGACCCCGGTGGTGCTGTAGTTCACGTCTTCTTCCGGAATGTAGACGCGGCCGGCGACCGTATAGGGCTTGCCGACCCGATAGCTGCCGCCGCCTTTGGGCACCGGCTGGCCCGCTTCGACCACACGGGCGCTGGCCGAAACGCCGTATTTATTATCGACTTTGCTGGTGCCGCCGGTGCAGTTGGCCAAGGCCAGACAGCCCGCGCCAAGCCCAATAAGGCGCGCGACACGGCAGAATGCGCCGTTCCCCCCGAATCCGCTCATCCTGCGAGAAGTCCCCAATTTCGAAGGCGTAGAATACTCTGGAGCCGACTTTGCCGATACTGTTCGCAGAAGTCGTGGTAAACGACTGGTTTCACTAGGGTTTGGCAATTTTGTGGCAGGCCGCAATATTGCCATGAGGTTGCCAAGGCTACACTCGCTTGCAAGTGCGGCTGGCTTCGACCATTGGACTAAAGCGGTCTCATTGGTCTCATCGTAAGGCCGGAGTGTTACGGAAGGGTGGCCGAGTGGTTTAAGGCACCGGTCTTGAAAACCGGCGTACCCGCAAGGGTACCGTGAGTTCGAATCTCACCCCTTCCGCCAATACAGCGATCAAATAATACGATTTTAATTGTCGAGACGATGGTGGCGATACCTAGCCCCATTCGCCGCTCTATTTACTTCGGCGGTTCGACGACGGTTTTAGATGAACCTTCCGGCGCGGCCTGCATACCCGGAGGCGTTTGGCCCTGCGGGCTTTCCGCCGGTGCCCCGCCACTCGTGGTGTTGATAGGCCCGGTCCAGCCTTGAGGCTGCAATTGCCCCTTCGTCTCCGGCGTTTCGGTACGTCCGGTGCTTTGCGCCGGCGGGTCCACGGGATTAACGGGGGCGGTAGTTTGCGCCGACGCCATCGTCAAGGACGCGGCCAAAGTAATCAAGGCAAGTGCAATCCGCATGTGAGACTCCCAAATAAACCGGTATCTCAACGCACGCTGACCCCTTGGGTTCCATGACCGAGAGGGAATGGCAAATTGCCCCGCCCGAGACCGGCCGGCAGATCCTGTCGTCGGCGAAGTCCCTCTAAACTTAGCTCTCTCGAACCTTCCCTATATCTGCTATAATTCCAAACAACGATTTCTCTGGGAGGGGCACTTCATGAAAAGCTTCATCATTGCTTGCGTCGCGGCTGTTGTCATTGCGGTGTTAGGTGGCGTTGTACTCAACAGCATCCAGGAGCCGGCGGATAAGGCGTTCAGCACGACCGGTGTGCGCCTCGGGGCATAACGGCCCAAGGCTTGACGGCCCAAGGCTTGACGACAAAAGGTTCGACGACAAAAGGCTTGGCCGGTAAGCGGCCGAGCCTTCTTGCTTCCGAAAGCCGGAATGCTGACCGCTTCCATGCGCGAACTGGCGCTGCGCGCTTCTTTTTTATTAAAAAAACGATTATTCCGCGGGCCTAGCCATTGCCTGACGTTGGGTTTCGCTCGCGGCCGTGCGAGCCTTTTCTTCCTCTAGCCAAAGGCTGTGGTGCTCTTTAGCCCAATTGACGTCGACGGTGCCCTCGCCCATCGCTTCATAGGCGCCTTGCATGCCGATGGTGCCGATGTAGATGTGCCCCAGCATGGCGGCGATAAACAGCATGGCCACGACCGAATGGATGACCTGGGCAAGCTGCATGCCCGAAATCTCGGTGCCATAGAACGGGAACAGCAGCAGATAACCGGTTACTGCCGAAGCGCCGCCGCCGAGCACGACGATCCAATAAATCAATTTCTGGCCCGCGTTGAAGTGGCCTGCCGGCGGATGATCCTTGCCGACGATGCCACCGCCGCGCTTAACCCATTCGACGTCGACCCGGCTCGGCATGTTGCTGCCGATCCACATCAGGAAGATCAGCACGACGCCGATGGTGAAGGGAAAGCTGAGGAAGTTGTGCGAATATTTTGCCAACTCCGACCACGTGGAGAAAGCCGAAGGCCCGAGCAAGGGCAGCAGCAGGGCCTTTCCAAACGTGACGTTAAGCCCGGAGATGGCGAGAACGATGAAGCAGGTGGCGGTAAGCCAATGCACGACACGTTCGAGCGCGTTAAAGCGCACGATCTTGCGGCCGGAGAAGCCGCTCTCGAGTTTGACCTGACCGCGGGTCAGATAGAAAACAACCAGCAGCGCGAGCATGCCGAGAATGGCGATGGCGCCGATCCAGCGAAGCGTCACCTGGTGCCATTGGCGCCACTCGCGACCCGCCGGCTGTTCGAGCACATAGGACGTCGCATCCGGGATGCTGCCTCGGCCCTGAATTCGGGTTAGCTCCTGGAGAAGCTTCTGCTCATTGACCGCACTCGCGGTGGGGTTGACCGAGCTTGGCTGCTGCGCGGAAACCGGCGCCACCACGGCGATCACGAAAGCAAGCGCGAGAGCGCCGGCGATGAAGCGAATCTTCGTCATGATTTTCGCCAAAATGCCCAACATTGGCATCCCCTCCCCTTTGTCTTCTCAGTTTTTTCTCAATTTTTATTGTCGAAACCGGCGGCGCGGTTTGCCACGCCGCCGGCAATATTTCTTTGGATCAAGTCGCGATTGATTCGCGGTAGGCCGTCTGCCAGCCCCAAGCGCCGGAGCCGTAGCCGCGCTTGGACACCCGCTCCTTGTAGATTTGGGCAATGACGTCGCCGTCGCCTGCGAGCAGCGACTTGGTCGAGCACATCTCGGCGCAAAGCGGCAGTTTGCCTTCGGCGAGCCGGTTAGCGCCGTATTTGGCGTACTCTTCCTTGCTGCCGTCGGCTTCCGGGCCGCCGGCGCAGAACGTGCACTTGTCCATCTTGCCGCGCGATCCGAAGTTGCCGACTTTGGGATATTGCGGCGCGCCGAACGGGCACGCGTAGAAGCAATAGCCGCAGCCGATGCACAGATCCTTGGAGTGCAGCACCACCGCATCCGCCGTGGTGTAGAAACAATCCACCGGACAGACCGCCGCGCAAGGCGCGTCGGTGCAGTGCATGCAGGCCATGGAGACCGATCGCTCGCCGGGCTTGCCGTCATTGATCGTGACGACGCGCCGGCGGTTGATGCCCCAAGGTACCTCGTGTTCGTTCTTACAGGCGGTGACGCAAGCGTTGCATTCGATGCAACGGTCGGCGTCGCAGAGGAATTTCATACGTGCCATGATCGTTGCTCCTTACGCCGCTCTGACCTGACAGAGGGTGGCTTTGGGTTCTTGCATGCCGGTGACCGGATCGAAGCCGTAGGTGGTGAGAGAGTTCACGCTCTCGCCGAGCACGATTGGATCGGTACCCTTGGGATAGTTGGGGCGTTGATCGACGCCTTCGAACCAGCCGGCGAAGTGGAACGGGCACCAGGTCACGCCCTTGCCCACCCGCTCGGTGACCAGCGCTTTCATCCGCGCCTTCGAGTTGCCCTCCGCGCCGGTCACCCAGACCCATCCGCCGTCCTTGATGCCGCGCTCGGAGGCATCGTTCGGATTGATCTCGATGAACATGTCCTGCTGCAACTCGGCGAGCCATTTGTTCGAGCGTGTCTCTTCGCCGCCGCCCTCGTATTCGACCAGACGGCCCGAGGTGAGGATGAGCGGGAAACTCTTGGCGACGCCCTTATCGACAGCGGCCTTTTGCACATCGAAGCCGATGTTCGGCATCCGGAACTGCACAGCATTTGGCAGCGTCGGGTACTTCGCGACGAGGTCGGGCCTCGGCGTGTAGATCGGTTCGCGGTGCACCGGGATCGGATCGGGCAAGCCAAACGCGTTGGCGCGCGCCTTGCCGTTACCGTAGGGGGTGCAACCGTGTTCGATGGCAACGCGCTGGATGCCTCCGGACAGATCGATCGCCCAAGACACCGTATCAGGCGTGGTCGGGTTGATCTTGTTGATCACGGCCATCTCGGCTTCGGTCAGATCCTTGTCCCAACCGAGCTTCTTAAGGACGCCCAGCGTGAATTCCGGGTAGCCGTCCTTGATCTCGGAGTCCTTGGAGTAATAGCCGTTGCCGAGCAGGCTGACCATGCGCTTGGTGCCGTCCGGCAGTGATTCCTCGCGCTCGATTCCGAAGCGCGGACGGAACGTGCCACCGCCTTCCTTGACCGAAAGGTTGGTATTGTAAAGCAGTGGCGTGCCGGGATGCTTGAACTCTGGCGTGCCCCAGCACGGCCATGGCAGACCGTAGTAATCGCCCTTGTTCGGCCCGGAGTTGGCCTTCTGCGTCAGCATGTCGAAATCTTTTTGGTTCGCCATGTGCGACTTCAATCGCTCAGGCGACTGCCCGCAGTAGCCGGTCGAGAAGCCGCCGCGATTGATCTCCCGGAGGATGTCCTCGGCCACCGGCAGATTGTTCTCGATTTTGATATTCTTGAACATCAGATCGGCGAAACCGAGCTTCTTAGCCAAGAGGTACATGACCTCGAGATCGTCTTTCGATTCGAAGATCGGCTTGACGATCTGCTCGCCCCACTGAATCGCCCGATTAGACGACGTGCGTGAGCCGTTGGTCTCGTAGCTGGTAGCGATCGGCAAGAGATAAGTGCCGTTTTTGCGCCCCGGGGCCAGCGACGCC
>JANMSH010000044.1:0-10426 GCA_031389105.1 Hyphomicrobiales bacterium | reverse complement strand
ATACTCTGGTTTGCCCAGAGCTCTCGGACACCCAAAGGTCCGTAAAGGTCCCGCCAACGTCAGTGCCAACAAAATACGCCACGATAGTAGAACCTTTCAGGAATTGGGAGCGCGCCAGCGCAGAATGCGCCGCTCGAACGCTAGCAACGCGTAGTTGACCGTGAATCCGATGATCCCGAGCAGAATGAGCCCGGCATAGAGATCGGCACTGCGAAAGTTGCGCTGCGCCATGAAGATGTCGCGGCCGATCCCGGGCAACGATGCCTGCATCTCGGTGACGACCGCGAGAATGAGGGAGATCGCAAGGCTCACACGCACGCCGGACATAATGTCCGGGGCTGCGGAAGGAATCGCAATCTTGCGCAAGAATTCGCCGCGGCTAAGACCAAGCACAGCGGACACTTCCTGCAACCGGCCCTGGATCGAGCTGAAGCCATAGACACTGGACAGAAGCACCGGCCAGATGGCGCCAAATGCGATGACGGAAATCGACATCTGGTTGGACAGGCCAAGGAAAAGTATAGCCACCGGGATGATGGCCGAGGCCGGCAACGGCCGCACAAATTCGAGCGTCGGCTCGAGGAAATCGCGGGCAAGCCGCGAAGAGGCGATTGCCGCGCCGATGACGATGCCCAGTAGCGACGCGAAGACCCAGCCAAACAGCATCCGCAATGACGTCGACTGGACCGATGACCACGCGGAGCCGTCGCCAATGCGGATCCACAGTTCGGCAATCGCGCGAGACGGCGGCGGGAAATAAACCGACGAAATAACGCGCGCATCCGATAGGATTTGCCAGGTCGCGAGAAGCCCCAAGGCAAACAGAACGGCGCCGATATTCAACCAAAGTGTCTGCCGTCTCACAGTACGCCTCCGGCCTGGAGCGCGGGCTGTGACGTCTTTACCGTGCGAAGCGCCGCATTGATGACGTAACCGACGATGCTGAGCCATAGCAATTGCGCGTACATCAAATCGACGCGGAATGATTGCTGCGCGATGATGAGACTGTACCCGAGGCCACGGGGATTGACGATAATCTCGACAGTGACGGCGACGACAAGCGCAAATCCAACGGCAACGCGAATGCCGACGTTGATCCGCGCCAGCGCGGCGGGAAGCACGATCTTCCACATGCGCGCGGCGAATGACAGTTCCAGCGCGCGTGCGACTTCAAGCAGACGCGGCTCGATGCCGCGTACCGCATTGATCGTGGCAATCAGGATGGGAAAGACGCAAGCGTAGGCAACGATCATGCCTTCCATCGGCAGTCCGAAGCCGAACAGCAGCAATGAAAGCGGAATGAAAGCGACGGCGGGAATTGGCCGCAATGCTTCGATGGTCGGTCCGACGACTCGCTCAGTCGCCGAAGACAAGCCCAGGATACTGCCGGTCAGAATTCCAACAACCATGGCCAGGACCAGGCCGAACAAAGCCGCTTCGAACGTTTGCCAGGTCGCAAGCAGGATCGAACCGTCGAGCAGTCCTGTAATGCCAGCCCTCAGGATGTCCGACGGCCGCGACAGGAATTCGAACGTCAGCAGTCCTGTGCGACTTGTCGTTTCCCATAACAATGCGACGAAAAGCGGGAATGCGAGGCCTCGCAGGATCCGTTGCATGATCAATGCCCCTGCAACAGGCCGAAGAGATGATGGCGATGAGCCAGAAAGCGCCGGTCTTCACGCGTTTCGAGTTGGGAGCGTGGGCGCGGAAGATCGACTTCAATTTCTTCAAGAATACGCCCGGGGTTGCTTCCAAGGACGAATACGCGGTCTCCCAGATAAATTGCCTCTTCCAGATCGTGCGTGATGAACACGACAGTCATCCGCTGCTCAGCAGAGAGCTGGAGCAATTCATCCTGGAGCGCCTGACGCGTCATGGCGTCAAGTGCGCCGAATGGCTCGTCCATCAGCATGATTTTTGGCTGCTGTGCGAGGCACCGCGCGATCTGGACGCGTTGTTGCATTCCGCCCGAGAGCTGGCTGGGATATTGCTGTGCCGCCTGTTGCAGACCCATTTTCTTGAGCAGATCGCCGACAATGTCGGATTGGTGGGCGGCAGGGACTTTGCGCGCCTCAAGGCTCAACGCCACATTGCCGGCGACGGTGCGCCAAGGCAGCAGCGCATTTGTATAATCCTGAAACACGATGGCGCGCTCGCGCGAGGGCGCAGCAACCGGCGATCCCTCGAACAGGATCTCGCCGCTGCTGGGCCGCAGCAAACCCGCCAGCAGCCGCAGAATTGTCGTCTTGCCGCAGCCGGATGGGCCGACAAGACAGAGCATTTCGCCGTCGAAAACGTCGAAGCTGATGTTGTCGAGGATCGTCCGTTTGCCTGCCGCGGCGCCAAAAGCGAGGCTGACATTGCGCAATTCGAGCGCCCGACGACGCGTCGCGGCTGCGACACCGGCACTGGACACAATGGATCTGACAACGCCGACAGACATCAACCCTCCCTGCGCCACCCTTCTTGTCCGGCTCCTTGACTGCCTGAGCATTTGACAGCGGGCCGATCCGGCGGCATTTATTGATTACGCTCATTTTTGAGCGCGCTCAATTAAATGTCAAGGGTGCCGTATTGAGAATCGGGCCGGGGATCAGAGACGCGGCATCGGACAGAAGAACGCTGAAACGAAAGGCGGGGCTATGCTAACGAAAGCAAAGCAAAATGAGGGTCATGTGCACGAGCCGTCAGTGATTCCTCCCGGCCAGCGCGAGCGCAACAAGCGTGACAAGCTGTTGCGCATCAAGAACGCGGCGCAGGAGCTATTTGTGTCGAAAGGATATGACGACACCACCACGCGCGAGATCGCGGTGCGGGCGGGCGTTGGCATGGGGACGGTTTTCACCTACGCCGCTAACAAGCGCGACCTGCTGTTTCTCATCGCAAACGACGATCTTGAAGCGACGATCAGGAAGGCGGGATCCGAGATCTCCTCGGATGCGCCCTTGATGACAAATCTGCTCGCGATCTTTCGAAATCACTATGAATATTTCGCCCGACAGCCGGAATTGTCGCGCCTCATGTTGCGCGAAATGGTGTTCTACGATTCAGGCGAACAAGCGAACAAGTTCAGGTCTACCCGTGAGAAGGTCATCTCACTGATCGGGGAATCTGTTCGTTTCGCAAAGCAGAATAAAACGATCAGAACCTCGCAAGATCATCGCGCTATCGGCTGGATACTGTTCTGCATCTACCAGATCGAAATTCGGAACTGGCTTTCGGAAGGAAATTTAAAGCTGAAAACAGGCTTGGATCGCCTGGAGCACTTTTTGCAGGCTTCGCTCGAAGGCGTGGCACCAAAGAAGGGCTCACTGGCGTTGAAAAGAAAGCGCATCTCGACTCAGGAAAAAAGTCGACGAAAACCTTGATCAGGGCGACTTTAGATATTTCTCATTCGCTGTCCGGCGATTTTCGATTGATCCGGGTGATGCCAAAACCGATCGGCTTTCGTCGAGAGCCCGGCAATGTGTCGTCGAGGCCCCATATGGCCTGGTAGGTATCGATACATTTCCCTTTGCGCTGCAAATGTACAAACACGCCGACACAAATCAGCGTCCAGATGCCAATGCCAATCCACATCCAGCGCGGCGCGTCCGCAGCATGAAGCCCGCTGACAATCGTCCAGGCAGCAAGCAACACGAGCAGGTATCCGATTAGCTTGTGCGAATATTCGAAGAAAATGCGCCGCCGCGTCAGGCTGAAATGATCGCCCGGCCACTGCTCGGGCGGACGTGACTGCCGAGTGAAGGGATCAATCGGTCCACCGTGTGTGCCCCGCAACAATGAGCCGACGATCTGGAAACACACCAATGCGAATATGACCCAGCCGGTGATGGCGTGATGGCTTTGCCATAAGGCTGGGTTTCCCCTGCCCCATATCACGAAGACCAAAGCCAGGACAGTCATAATTCCGATCGTATAACCTAGCCGGCGATGGCTCACGAACCAAAACGGGTTGTCGAGCCGGCGCGGCCAGTCCTGACCCGGCGTGATCTTGTAGAAGCGTGCCACGACGAACGCCGCCGGCATCAAGATGGCCCAAGCCAGAACCATCAGACGGCCATGCCATGCGACCGCGTTCGGGATATGATGCCCCTGAGCTCCGTTAATAGGTGTGAGCAGCCAATTCCAACCATTGGCGACGTTCTCGAGAACGCTGCCTGGCATTACCAACGTCAATGGGGCCAATAAAACCGACCCCGCTAGCACAATCACCATAGCTACAATGGACTTCGACATCGGACACCACTCAAAATCCGTATCAGACTCGCATTGAACACACGCGACGGGAATTATCACGCTCTGGGTTACAGTGCGCGAGAAAAATTGGCGGTAACGTTGGAAAACGTAGCTTTGCTGAAGTTAGAAACCATAGAAAACATTGGTGGGCCCGGCAGGACTCGAACCTGCAACCAGACCGTTATGAGCGGTCGGCTCTAACCATTGAGCTACGGGCCCGGCACCAAGCGAATACTACGTTCTATCAATGCGCGCGGGCGTTGCGCAATTGCCCCCTCCTGCCCGGCCGTCGGATGCGCTAGCCTTGCGCCAACCTCACCGCCGGGAGCCCAATAACATGCACGTCTTCAGCCTCGAACGCGAACAACAGTGGAATCCTAAGCACCACGTCGAAAAAATCCTCGGCAAGATTGCCGACGGCGACGTGACAGTCGCCTGCTGGGAGCCCGGCCAGATCAGCCCCTATCACTGCCACCCGCACGCCACCGAGATCTATTTCTGTTTCTCCGGCGGCGGCGTCATGCACACACCCACGGAAACCGTTCCGGTGACGCCCGGCTCCTTCATCGTGCATCCGCCCGGCGAAGTGCACGAATACGAAAACGGCGCCGGCCGGACGCTGCTGTTCCGGGTGCGCTACGGCGCCGATATGGCGTCGCGCCACGTCAAATGGCGCAACAATTCAGAATGGACGCAGTCGAAGGATGACGCCGAATATTACCGGCAAAATCCGGTCAAGTGGTCACAGCCGCAATAGCCGCTTGCTGTTGCCGCTCAATATCTTCGCCTTGTCTTCGTCGGACAGCGGGATGTCCTTCATCCATTCCGTCGCCGGCGAATTCTCGACGAACGGCCAGTCGACCGCGAACAGAATGTGGTCGACGCCCATTTCCATCACGGTGCACAGCAGCGCCGGATTGGAGAAGAAGCCGCTGGTCGTCACATAGAAGTTCTTGCAGAAAATATCGCGGAAGCTCATCGGCTTCTGCCCCGGCCGCTTGAGCGCCGAGTCGATGCGCCAGATCAGGAACGGTAGCGTCTCGCCAAGATGACCGAGGATGATCTTCAGGTTCGGATGCTTTTCGAACACGCCCGAGAGGACCAGCCGGATCGCCTGCGTTGCGGTCTCGACCGTGTAGCCCCAGCCCGGCCGCACCACCAGCGGGAAGTCCTTGGCGTAATCCTGATAATAGACTTCCGTCACCGCTTTGTGCGGCTGCGACGGATGAAAATAGATCGGTACGTCGAGTTTCTCGGCGCGCTCGTAGATCGGCCAATATTTCGGGCCGTCGAGAAATTCATTATTGGTCATGCCGTGCAGCATGGCGCCCTTGAAGCCGAGCTTGGTGACGCAACGATCGAGCTCGTCGGCGGCGGCTTTCGGATCGATGGTGGGCAGCGCGGCGAAAGCGGCGAAGCGCTTCGGGTTCGCGGCGCATACTTTGGCCAGCCGATCGTTGACGTCGGCGGCAAGCTTGGCCGCGGTCTCGATCGGCAGCTTCTGCGTCGAGGGCGCACCGTGCGACAGCACCTGAATGTCGATGCCGGCTTCATCCATTTCCTTCAGCCGGCGCTCGCCGAGGTCGAACAGCTTCGCCTCCATGTCGCCGCCGCGGCTGCCCTCGGCGCCAACATAAGTCTTGATCAGCTCCGGGTCCCAATAGTGCTCTTCGATGGCGATGACCGGACAATTAGGCTTCTTGAACATGGCTTCCCCCGACATTTCTATAGGCGTTCCTAGCAACCGGGGTATCGGCTGTCACGGCCCCTTGCTCTCTGCGCGCGCCGGACTCGCAGGAGCCGCAACACGCCGCAGGACTCGTCATGCGTGTGAAATGACGCGGTTTTGCAGCGCAAGATGTCTTTGGCGAAAAAGACCGACTCAGTTACTCATCGATCATGCTGCCGATGCTTCGAATCATCCCAGTGGGCGGTGTATTTCTCGCCATTATGATCCTGGTGCTCGCGCTCAGTCCGCCGGACGGTTCGCATCAGCGCATGGCGTCGGCGGTCATGCCGGCGCGTGGTCCATTGCAGCAGATCGACGAGCATCCGGAGTGGCGGCAGTTTCTTATTCTTGCCGCGGTGCGGCGCGCCGATGAACTCGGCCGCCTGCGCGATCTGCCGGACACGCCGGTTCGTGAAGATGTGAAAGAAGAAGCGCAAGCGGGTGAGAAACTCGCAGGCCTGCCGGTCGAACGCAACGATACCGATCCCGACGACACGACCGGCACGATCGCCGAACTGCCCGGCGCGACGATTCCGATCGATATCGGCGAAACGTCATCGACCGAATTGCCGACCGCGGTGCCGGACGAAAAGCCGCCGGTCATCAAGCCGCGCCGCGTGAAGGCGCCCAGCGAAAGCCGGAGAAAGCCGGTGCACCGCGCACGCCAGGCCAAACCGGTCAAACAACCGCCACCCACGGCGCCCAATATTTTTGAAGTGTTGTTCGGTGGCCAGGCCACCCAGCAGGCATCGTCGGCCAAACAAGCGACGAACCAGCCGGCCAACGACCGCGGCGACACTCCGGCGCGATAACGCCGGAGTAGCTAAGCTGGCTTATCTGAAATCCATGCTGCCGGGACCGACCGAGCCTGCGTTCGACGGCTCCGCCGACGCGGTCCGCGTCTTGACAGTGGTGGCGGTGGTGTCGGCAAAGGCCTCGAGCGGGTTGTCGTTGCTGTTATCCTGCATGCCCTTACGCTTGGCGGCGTAGTAATAACCGGCCGCATAATAACGAACCGCCTGGGTGTGGTTGCCACCGGCGACCTTGTAAGCGCCCGCGAGATATTTCACCGCATAGGTCATGTTGGTGTCGGCATCGAGCAGGCCGGCGGCGGTGCCGCGATAGCCCATGCCACGCGCGGTGCCGAGCCTGATCTGCATCAGGCCGTAATTGCCCTTGCTGATGACGTGCGCACGGCCGCCGCTTTCCCGCTTGATGACGCGACGCACCAGATCCTCAGGCACGTTATAAGCGGCTGCGTGGCGGGCGATCAGCGAATCGAGATTACCGTTGGCGTCGAGACGGACGACTCGTTGTTCTTGTGCGGAAGCGGCCGACCCGGAAACGAGCGCGACCAAAATCGAGGCAAGGCAAAAATTGCGAATCATGTCGGCTCCAGATTTTCGGGTAAGCGCGGCTTGTCGCGGCCAAGTGGGGCAACTTTGTGACATTGTTGAATTGCATGTGAGGGGTTCCATCACGAATTGATTCACTCACGAAATTAAGGGTAACTTTTCACCGTCCGAAAAAGCCCAGCGTTCAGAAGGATTTTCACATGGCCACGCCGCGAAACGACAGCACGCTGGAGGATCGCCTGCGCGCGGTCGAGGACACGCTCGCGATCTATCATCTGATCGCCAGTCATCCGCCGGCCGCCGACACCGGCACCGCGCGCTATTACGTCGACGCCTTCGCCAGTGACGGCGTCATCGATCTCGGCACCAAGATCGCCACCGGCAACGACAAGATCGGCGCGGTGGTGAAGACACCGGAGCACCAGGCCGCGATCGCCGGCGGGCTGTGCCACTTCGCAGGTCTGCCGCGCGTCACGCTTAACGGCGACATCGCGACGGCGATTTCCTATCTGCAGGTGCTGTCGCCGAACCGCGAGGCCAAGCCGATCGAACTGTCCGGCCATGGCCTGTCGAGCGGCTATCGCATCCACCGCCTCGGCGTGAACCGCTGGGATCTCAAACGCACCGATGACGGCTGGAAGGTGACAAGGCGGGCCTACCGGATGCTCGACGGCACCGAAGAAGGGCCGGCCTTGCTGCGCGAGGCGATCGCGAACTAATGTCCGCGGCGGCGTTTCATCAAATAATAAAACAGGGAGAGAATCATGCCGAAGGCCTATTGGGTGGTGACGTATCGTTCGGTGAAAAATCCAGAAGCGTGGCAGGCTTACGCCAAACTCGCAGGCCCCGCGCTTGCCGCCGCCGGCGGCCGTTTCCTGGTTCGCAACACGCCGGCCAAAGTTTATGAAGCCGGCATGAACGAGCGCGTGGTGATGATCGAGTTCGACAGTCTCGACCAGGCGGTCGCCGCTCACGACACGCCCGCCTACAAGGAAGCGCTCAAGACCCTCGGCCACGGCAATGTCGAGCGTGACATGCGCGTGGTCGAGGGCGTCTAGCGCTCTTACTCGGCGAAGAACGGATAACGCTTGTTCGCGGCGCGGGCCATGTCCTGCGCCTCGGCGAATACCTCGAACGCCCCGCCGATGAAACTGACGAGGCGGCCGAAGCTCGGGAATACCCAAGCTTGCGGAACGTGCGTGGTGCGAATGTGAAGAGTGGACATTGGTCAGTTTCCTTTGCAGTAAGTTTGCGGTCGTCTGGTTTGGCGCGCCGTTACAGACGCGTGTTGTTTGACAAAAAGCGGCGTTCGATTTCGCGCTCGGTTTCGTCGGTGAATTTGGCGCCGGCACCGCCGAGATAGCGCGCGACTTCGCGCTCGGCCTGGCGCAGGCGCGCCTGTTGAAACACCGTGAAGGCGCGAGCAAACCAGCCGGGGCCGGCGGCGCGCTTGGCAACCGGAGCTTTGGCAGCGGGCGCCTTGGCGAAAGCCAGATCGTGGGAAGTGAGCGTTGAGCGGATGGCAGCCATGGGATCAGTTCCTTTTGCGAAGGCCCGATAACCCAGTGCGTTTCCCGGAAAAGTTTGTTCTTGTTGTTGCAGTGCAATATACGCGGATTCGTCTGCCGCAGTAGGCTCAAGTCAGCATGCGATCCATGCGCAAGACTCATGCGGTTTGTTGCGCCGCTGTCGCATAAGCATGCATATGATTCCAAAATCGGCAGCGCGCGCACAACGTCCGATCAAATGCACTGCAAATGATGCAGCGCCACTTTTCCGCCGCACAATCGTAACCAATCCTTAACCACGTACCATCGGCTGCGGCGCGCCGGAACGGCGATTGCCAAAGCGGCACCACAACCCTATATAGAAGCCATTCGAGATTTAGCCTGACTTGTAGTTTTGGTCCTAACGGGCCGTTCCCCCAAGAACTCGCAAAAATCCGGATATGAGGCCCACGCGAATGGTTTGTGTGGGGCATAGACGCAAATGAATGCGTTTTCCAAAGGAGGCCACTATGGCCACAGGTACCGTTAAGTTCTTCAACAGCCAAAAAGGCTTCGGCTTCATCGTGCAGGACGGCGGCGGCCCGGATGTGTTCGTTCACATTTCGGCTGTCGAGCGCGCCGGCATGAGCAACCTCAACGAAGGCCAGAAGCTTTCGTTCGATGTGCAGGCCGACCCGCGCAGCGGCAAGTCCGCCGCGGCGAACCTTCAAGCCGTTTGATCTGACACAACTGGAGAAACCCCGCGCTTGCGCGGGGTTTTTTCTTTTTGTACACGGCGACGTATTCAAGACAGGACCACTGCCATGGCGAAAAAACCGGGAACCAACCCCAAAGGCGAATTCGTTTTCTTCGACGTCCTCTATGAAGACGGCTCGCAGCGCTCCAACCGGCGCGTGCCGGCCGAGCTGCTCGGCGGCCTCGACAAGGACGAACCGGCCCGCGGCTTCATCATCGAGCAGGACCGCGAGATCGCCGACAAATCCGGCCGCGCGCCGCTGGCGATCGAAAGCATCGCGCGCGTCGGCGCCAAGCCCGAGAAGATGATGAAGGTGAAGTAGCTGCTTATCGCTCCCCTGAAAGGGAATGCATAGGCGGCCTTCGGCCGCCGTTCTATTTTGGAGACGCCGATGCGAAGCATCGGCTGTGCGCGCAAAGCGAAATCGCCGCACTTTTCCAATTCTCACTTCCGCCCCCGCCCCTGCGCGTCCAATTCCGCCAGGCGGCGATTGAGCATGCGGCGAAGACCGGCAATCGCCTCAACCCGCTCTTCCTCCGACAACGACCGCGGCGGCATGTTCAGACAACCGGCATTGAGCGACGTGCAGATTTTCTGCCGCCGGCAGGCGCGCCTGGGGCAGGCCGCCCAGAAACACTTTCGCTCGGCGAGCAACGCGTCCATCTTGCGCAAGATGCTGGCCTGGAGCGCCGCGATGTCGAGCGGTGCATCTCCCGCAGGCGCGGCGTCGTCTTGATGCGGCACGGCGGCCGGTGACTTGTGGAATGATCGTGACGATGGCTTGTTCGATGGGCGCATAAGTTTGCTCCGTGAAATGGTGATGATGACGAGTGAACGGTGGATGTGCCGGGGGCATGCG
>JANMSH010000032.1:0-4271 GCA_031389105.1 Hyphomicrobiales bacterium | reverse complement strand
TCAGGATGGTCGGCACGGTAAAGATATTGGTGATGCGATAGGCTTCGATCAGCCGGAACGCCTCGTTGATGTCGAACCGCTCCGAGGGCAGCAGGATGGTCGGCACGCCGCGCGCGGCCTGCACCAGCTGGTGCACGCCGGCGCCGTGCGACAGCGGCGCGACGACCAAAGTCGCGTCGCGCTCCGTCGTAGCGGGCATCAGGTCGGCCAGATGATTGGTCACCACAAACGCCATCTGGCCATGGGTCAGCACCGCCGCCTTGGATCGCCCTGTGGTGCCCGAGGTGAAGAAGAACCAGCAGGGATCGACGTAGTCGACGGCGGTGTTTTCGAACCTGGCACCGGCATGCGCGGCGATGACTTCGCCCACCGATTTCTCGCCGAATGCGCCGTCGCCGATCCGCCACGTGAAGGCGAGCGCCGGGCTCGCCGCTTTAACCGCAGCGGCATGTTCAGGGAAATCGCCGTGACAGAGGAACGCCCTGGCGCCGGAGGCGGTCGCGAGATATGCGACCTCGTCCGGCATCAGCCTGAAATTGGTGGGAACCCAGACCGCGCCAAGCCGAAACGCCGCGAACATCGACCAGAACATCTCGTCGCAATTCCTGGAATGCACCAGGATGCGGTCGCCCTTGACGATGCCGCTTGCTGCGAGTGCCGCCGCCAGCGCCGAAACGTGGCCGTCGATCTCGCGCCAGTTCCACGACCTGTCGCCCCAGATGAAGCCCGGACGGTCGCCATGGCGGCGGGCATTTTGCGTCAGCATGTGGGAGAGATTCATGACCCGACGGGACATGCGCAGAATGCCGCCGGGGGGCGCGGCAGCGGGTACGGTTTCGATCACGTGGACGGCTCCGGAATTGAAAGCTTGTTCATGGCAAATCTGGCGACGATGTTTCGCCGATCCGTGATTGCAATAATAGTCCTAAACGGATGAAGATGTCGCCATGACCTTCGGTTCAATGACCTTCCATTCCCTGAAGAGCGATATCCGCCATCTCTACGAGGGTGCTACGCCGCGCGGCGTCCGTTTCCGTTATGCCCTGCTGGCGTTCGATATCGTCACGGTGCTGTTCATCAGCGCGACCTCGTTCCTGCCGTCCAGCCAGGCTATCGAGACGCTCGACGTCCTGTTCGGCATCGGAATCCTCTCGGACTTCGCCGCACGCCTGCTCGCCAGCCGGCATCGCTTGCGCGAATTCACCCGGTTTTCGACCTGGACCGATGTGATTGCGATCGTTTCATTCCTGGCGCCGCTGGCGGGAGAAGCCGGCGGCTTCCTTCGTATCCTGCGAACCTTGCGGCTGCTGCGCGACTATCAGATGCTGGAGCGGCTGCGCGCCGACAGCTCGTTCTTCAAGCGAAATGAAGAGGTCGTCTTCGCCGTCACCAACCTTGCGGTATTCATCTTCGTGATGACCGCGATCGTTTACGAGACCCAGAAATTTCGCAACGAGCAAATCACAAACTATGCCGACGCGCTGTACTTCACGGTGACGGCGCTGACGACCACCGGCTTTGGCGACATCACCCTGCCCGGCACGCTCGGCCGCCTGATCTCGGTCGTCATCATGATTTTCGGCGTCACCCTGTTCTTCAATCTCGCCCGCGCGCTGCTGAACCCGGACAAGGTGCGATTTCCCTGCCCGACCTGCGGCTTGCAGCGCCATGACCGCGACGCCGTGCATTGCAAGGCGTGCGGCGTGGTGTTGAATATTCCCGACGAGGGCCATTCTTGAGCCGGCGCGACGGCAGCATCCTCACCGCAAGCCCGTTCCGCCGCAGCGCTGGCATTTCACCACCTTGTCGCCCTTCTTCAGCAGGCCCTTGCCCTCACAGTTCTTGCATTTCTGCTTCTTCTTGATGTTGGGGCCCTTTTGGCTCGTCATGACGTTCTCCAGACCACAAGCGCTGCGCTCGCCGGCAAGATGACCGCGTGTGCGCCATCAGCTTATAGGCTGATCTGACCCGATTGAGGACAGCCATGATGAGCCGCCGGTGGCCGGTTCTGACCGCCGCCACCGGACCACTTGCCACCTCGTTCAAGAACCCGCCGTCCGAGCGAAACCCGCCGGTCTGTTGCCAACACCGGCGGGGCTCACCGCCAGTGGCTATTGCCCGTGCTTGGCCAAATCCTGCTCGTTCAAGTCCCAGTCCTGCCACAGCTGCAAGGCCGCGAGCAGCACCACCAGTCCGCCAAGACAGACGTGCCAGATGCTGAGCGAGCCGGAATAGCTGAGGACATAGGGCGAAGCGATCAGCCACAACCCAGCCAGGAGTTCGACCACCTCCTCCCAACGCTGCAGTGCGACATATTCAAGCTGGGCGAGGCCGAATATCAGGATGCCGATCGTAAACGCATTCAGAATCACGAAGCCGCGCTCCGCATCGACCCCATGGTCTGGCTCGGTAGGGAACCATGGCGACAGCACGATCAGCAGGCCAAGCAGCATGCCGCACCAGTCTTCCCAGGTTCGATGGGTGTCCAAAAAACGAAAAGTCGACATTGTAAACCTCCCTTCAAAAGAGGCATACGTCAGCGGCTGCCGAGCATGACACTCCGACTGTCAGACGACCGGTCCGGCCGCATCGGGGGCGTATGTCTTCCCAAGACGTGGGGAAGGCCATTGGACCTTGCAAGACCGCATCAGCGCGTTATTGCGTTGTCGGCAGGCCAGCAGAAAACACCCGGGCAACAGCTGAGGAACTGGACGGCATGAACGACGTCGTTTCCGACAATGAGGGCCGTGCCGCTACGGCGTCGCGCCGAGCTGTCGCAGGCTCGTGCGCGCCGTCGAAAGGTCCGGGCGCAGTTCCAGCGCCTTCCTGAAGTCGGCGATCGCGCCCGCTTTGTCGCCGAGCCGCAATTTCGCCTGCCCGCGGTTATTCCACGAGAACACGTCGGCCGGATCGTATTGCACCGCTTTGTCGTAGTCGGCGAGGCCGCCCTTGTTATCGCCCTTGTAGAGCCGGATCATGCCGCGATTGCGCCAGCCGCGCGCGTCGGTCGGCGCCAGCCTGATTACTTCGGCATAGTCGGCGGCGGCTCGATCAAGCTGTTCGGAATCGCGCCAGGCATTGCAGCGGTTGATATGGGCGAGCACATCGGGCCTAAGCTTGATTTGCGCGCTGTAGTCCTCGATCGCGCGCGCCATGTCGCGCTTGCGATAGTAGAGATAGCCGCGGTTGCCATAAGCGATGGCCAGCGCAGGATCGTGTTGGATGGCGGCGTTGAAATCGACCAAGGCGCGCTCCGGATCGCCCCTGCCGGCCCAGGCGTCGCCGCGATTGTTGTAGGCCAGCGCGAAGCTGGGGTCGATGCGAAGCGCCTCGTCATAGTCGGCCATGGCGCGATCGAGGTCGCGCTTGATGGCGTAGACGCGGCCGCGGTTGGTATGGGCGCAGGGATAGGCCGGGTCGAGTCGGATGGCCTCGTTGAGATCGGCGAGCGCGGCATCCAGTTCGCGCTTTTCGGTCAGGCCGTGGCCGCGATTGCAGAACGCCGCCGCGAGCTTGCGGCCGGTCTCCGCCCTGGCGTCGATCACCGACGAGCAAGCCGATATCCGGTCGTCCGGAGAGGATGTCGCGCCGACGCACGCCTGCCATGACTGGTCACCTTGGGCAGATACCGGTGGCGGCAGTGAGAGCGTCATCGCTGCGCCCAACAGCGCAGCGGTCAGGCCGGCCGAAATACGCATATTCGCAATCCCTCCATGCGCCACCACGCTTGGTCGCAGGTTTGCATCGGCGGGTTCACGCCCCTAAATGAACTGAAGTAAATCGTTTTGGAGCATTCAGGGTATGGCGGCAGCATCCGTTCGCGACAACAAGGCGCAACGCCGGTTCGAACTCGACGTCGAGGGCACAATGGCGTTCGCGGATTATCGCCTGACGCCGTCGGCCGTCGTCATCACCCATACCGAAACGCCGCGCGCGCTGCGCGGCCGAGGCATCGCATCCGAGCTGGTGCACGGCGCGCTGCAGCTGATACGCGGCGACGGATTGAAGGTGATCGCCGGCTGCGGCTTTGTGGTGGATTACCTGCGCAAGCACCCGGAATTTGCCGATCTGGCGGGGTGAGCAAAACTCCACCCGCGAGTTATGTCCGGGTAGGCAATTCTCGGGACCCAGCCATGCACTGTAGCCATCCGTAACACTACGTGGACCTTGATGCAGCGCAATGAACCGTTAACGGGATCGGTGCGACGAAAGCGCATCGGCACAAGCGTGTGCCCCATGCTCAACCTCCCGGGAAATCGGCCATGTTCATT
>JANMSH010000016.1:0-3211 GCA_031389105.1 Hyphomicrobiales bacterium | reverse complement strand
GGCACCAATTCGCGCCCGGCGTCGTAGGTCATCTTGTCCTTGAACAGATGCTGGTTGATCGCGACCTCACCGGACGCCGCGGCCAGCAGACTGTAGCCGTCCGGCGCTGCTTTCGCGACCGCGTTGCTCGCGAGCATGGCGCTGGCGCCGGTGCGGTTCTCGACGATGACGGTCTGCCCGAGCGCGGCCTTCAACGGCTCGCTCAGCAGCCGCGCGACAATGTCGACGCCGCCGCCGGCGGCATAGCCAACGACGATGCGGATCGGGCGATCGGGATAGCCAACTTGCGCGAAGGCCGGGCTTATAGCGCCGGCAGCCGCCACAGACCCCGCGGTGGTGAGAAAGTTTCGTCTGGTCAGCATGGCATCCTCCCTGAATCCTTTTTTATTGTTGTCAGCCGGCTCGCTCAATCGCCACCTTCGCGGATCGGCGGCACGAAGGCGAGACCCGTGTCCCACGGGAAATAGATCCAGGTGTCCTGCGACACCTCCGTAATGAATGTATCCACGAGCGGCCGGCCCATCGGCTTGGCGTAAACGGTCGCGAAATGCGCCGACGGCAAAATCTCGCGCACCACGCGCGCGGTCTTGCCGGTGTCGACCAGGTCGTCGACGATCAGCACGCCCTTGCCCTGCGCGCGCATCGACGTGACCTCGGGGCCGATGCCCTTCATCACTTTGACCTCGCCCTGATTTTTGTAGTCGTGATAGCTCGCGATGCAGATCGTCTCGATGATGCGCACGTTGAGTTCGCGCGCCACGATCGCCGCCGGCACCAGCCCGCCGCGGGTGATGCATACCACCGCCTCGAAAGGCCCTGCTTCATGCAGCCGCCAGGTCAGCGCGCGGGTATCGCTGTGAAATTGATCCCACGACACTGGAAAGATTTTTTCCGGACGCGGCGGTGCGGATTGCGGCATTTAGAAATCCCTAAAATTACGAAGTGAGTTGAACCTTCACGGTCTTGAGCATGGCCTCAACCGCGGTCTTGGCGGCGCTAAGCTTGTCGGCGGCGCGCGCCCGCACCACAATATTGGTGTTGGGGCTGCCTTGGTCGTCGACAAACGGATAACTGCCGATGATCGTCTCGGGATGCGCTTTGGCGATCACGCCGAGTTCGGTGCCGACGTCGCCCTCGCGCGCATCGGCCCGCACCGTTTCCGACATCATCTTGACACCGGTCTTGAGCTTCGGCGCCACCTCGTCGACCATCGCCTGCATCACCGCGGGAATGCCGGCCATCACAATGACGTTCTCGATCCAGAAACCGGGCGCGCCGGACACCTTGTTGGCGACCAGATCGGCGCCCTGCGGAATGCGCGTCATACGCATGCGCGCCTCGTTCATCTCGGTACCCATCTTGGCGGCGCGCTCGGAAATGATCGCCACCGCGCGCGGATCGAAATTGATCGGGACCCCGAAGGCCTTGGCGACGCATTCGGCGGTGATGTCGTCGTGCGTCGGGCCGATGCCGCCGGTGGTAAAGACGTAGGTATAAGTTTTCCGCAACGCGTTGAGCGCGGCCACGATCGCTGCTTCGTCGTCCGAGACGACGCGGACTTCCCTCAGGTCGATGCCGATCGCCGTCATGTAATCGGCGATATAGCCGATGTTCTTGTCCTTGGTTCGCCCGGACAAAATCTCGTCGCCGATCACAAGAATTGCCGCGGTGATGATCTCGGGCGACGCACTTGGCAAGGCAGGCATTGCTTTTCCTCTGAACCAGTGGCCGCAGACCTAGCGTGGCGAAGCGCACCACTCAAGTTGGGGTGGAACTATTGCCCGGGCCGGGTCTTATAGTCGGTGCCATGTCAGCCCAAATTTTAGGCAGCGTCTTCTGTGCCGGCCAGGCCCCTGGCCGTTCAAATGGATGGTTTAGCTGGATTTCCTTCGTTTTTTCTTTGGTTTTTCTTGGCCTAAAGCTTGCAGATTAAGGGCTGGGGACAGCTCGAGGTCTGCTCTCCGTGAAGGGATGGTATTAGCCGTTAGGGACTAGGGTTCGTGTGCCGTCTGCTGGGGGTTACGGATGGTTGCCTGCTTCGATGAAATGACGGGCCAGGACGGTGGCGTCCGCCCGGCCTATGGCGAGCTGTCGCGTTGGCTCGGGGAAGTGCCGCCGGATGTGCTCGACTACCGGCGCCGTGAGGCCGAACTGCTGTTCCGCCGCATCGGCATTACCTTTGCCGTTTACGGCGAAGCCGACGCCCAGGAACGCCTGATCCCCTTCGACGTGATCCCGCGCATTATTTCCGGCGACGAATGGCGGCTCTTGGAAAAAGGCCTGACCCAGCGCGTCAAGGCGCTGAACATGTTCATCAAGGATATCTACGGAGCGCGCGAAATTTTGCGCGCCGGAATCGTGCCCGACGATTTGATCTTCCGAAATCCAGCGTTCCGCCCGGAGATGAGCGGCCAGAGCGTGCCGCACGACATCTACGTGCACATCGCCGGGATCGATATCGTGCGCGTCGACGCCGACACCTTCTACGTGCTGGAAGACAATGCGCGCACGCCCTCCGGCGTCTCCTACATGTTGGAGAACCGCGAGATCATGATGCGGCTGTTCCCGGAATTGTTCTCGCGACACCGCATAGCGCCGGTCGAGAATTATCCGGATGAATTGCTCGCGACGTTGAAATCGGTCGCGCCGCACAGCGCAGTGCGTGAACCGAACGTGGTGCTGCTGACGCCGGGCGTGTTCAACTCGGCCTATTACGAACATTCGTTCCTCGCCGACAAGCTCGGCGTCGAACTGGTCGAGGGCCGCGACCTGCTGGTCAAAAACGAAATCGTCTACATGCGCACGACGCAGGGACTGCGCCGCGTCGACGTGATCTATCGGCGCATCGACGACGACTTCATCGACCCGCTGACGTTTCGTCCCGACTCCATTCTCGGACTGCCGGGCCTGATGTCGGCCTACCAGGCCGGCAACGTCACGCTGGCGAACGCGGTCGGCACCGGCATCGCCGACGACAAGGCGGTCTACAGCTACATGCCGGCGATCGTGCAGTTTTACCTCGCCGAAGAGCCGATCCTGAAGAACGTGCCGACATGGCGCTGCCGCGAGCCGGAACATCTTGCCTATGTGCTCGACCATCTGCCCGAACTGGTCGTCAAGGAAGTCCACGGCTCCGGCGGCTACGGCATGTTGATCGGGCCAACCGCCAGCAAGGTCGCGATCGAGCAATTCCGCGCCAAGCTCAAGACCG
>JANMSH010000432.1:0-14785 GCA_031389105.1 Hyphomicrobiales bacterium | reverse complement strand
GCCAGCACCGCGGTCTGCTCGGCCCGCATGTGGCCGTAGGTGGCGGCGAAGTTGTCCGCAACGGCGTGATGAACGGCGCGGATCACGGCGTCGGCCAGCCGCGCGAAGGCCTCGCCTGCCTGCCGGGCGGTGACGGTGCCTGACAAAATCCGCACGCCGGTCAAGAACATGTATTCCAGCCCGAACATGCGGATGCGCTCCAGCAGATCCTGGTCGTAACGCGCGTCCGCGAGCGCCGCGTCAAGCCGCCGGTTCAGTTCAGCCGCGTCCGGCAACGCGCCGAAAAAGCTGGGATCGACCAGCGCATCCATCACCTGCGGATTGCGCGCCAGCGTATCGGCCAGCCGCGGCGCGATGCCGAGCACCAGCGTGGTCAGCGCGATCAAATCGGGCCTTTGCCGCAGCAACGGCAGCAACCTGCCCGCGCCGTGCAGATTGGCGAGGAAATGATCGAAGAGCACCAAGGTGGCGCCGGGATTGTCGGTGCAGCCGATATGCTCGACCAGCGCCGGCAGCAGAGCCTGGAGGTGCGCCCGCGCCGCCTCGCCCTTCAGCGCCTTGTGGCTGCCATCAAGCCAGCCACGGATGATGGTCGACGCTTCGAGCGGCGAGCGGAAGCCGAGTTCGGCCAGCCGATCCAGGGTCTTGCGGTCGTCGGTCCCGGCGGGAAATTCCAACGCCGGTTTGTCGTTGCCGGCCGCGCTCTCGAACAGCCGCGCATAGTGGCGCTGCACCTTTTCGAGATGCCCAAGCAGCACCTTGGCGAAAGCCTCGCGGTCGGCATAGCCGAGAAACCGCGCGAAGCGTTCGAGTTCGTCGCGCTCGGCCGGCAGCACCTGCGTCTGTTCGTCATTGACCATCTGCAGCCGGTGCTCGACCGTGCGCAGGAAGCAATAGGCCGCCTTCATGTCGTCGCGCACCGCGGCGTCGATCCAGCGGTCGTGTTCGAGCTTGTCGAGCGTGGTCAGCGTTTCGCGGTCGCGCAAATTCGGATTGCGGCCGCCAGCGATCAATTGCTGGGTCTGGGCGAAGAACTCGACCTCACGAATGCCGCCGCGCCCGAGCTTGATGTTGTGGCCTTCGACCGCGATTTCGCCATGGCCCCGAAACGCGTTGATCTGACGCTTCATGGCGTGCACATCGGCGACCGACGCGAAGTCGAGATAACGCCGCCATACGAAGGGCGACAGTTCGTTTAGGATCGCCTCGCCCGCCGCGATATCGCCGGCGCAGGCGCGCGCCTTGATCATGGCGGCGCGTTCCCAGTTCTGCCCGGCGCTTTCGTAGTAAGAAATCGCCGCCGCGGTCGAAATCGCAATCGCGGTCGATGCCGGATCGGGCCGCAGCCGCAGATCGGTGCGGAACACGTAGCCGTCGCCGGTGCGCTGTTGCAGCAGCTTGACCAGCCGCTGCGTGATGCGCACGAAAATCGGTGCCGGCGCTGCGTCCTTCGGCAGCAACGGCGACTCCGCGTCGTAAAACACGATGAGATCGATGTCGCTCGAGTAATTGAGCTCGAACGCGCCCATCTTGCCCATGGCCAGCACGATGTAGCCTGAGCCGATGTGCGGCTGCGTTTTGTCGCTCAGTTTGATCTGGCCGGCGCGAGCCGCTTCCGCCAGCGCAAAGCGCACGGCGGCGTCGACCGCGGTATCGGCCAGTTCGGTCAGCGCGCGCGCCGCCCGCATCGCCGGCCACGCGCCGCCGATGTCCGCAAGTGCGATCAGCAGTGCGGCTTCCGCTTTCATGCGGCGCAACAACCGCATCGCATCTTGTTCGTCTACGACCGAAGCAATCGCTTGCGAATTCTCCGCGAGCAGTTCGGCCAGATGACGGTCGGGATCGGCGCCAAGCAGACGCAGTAGCCGGCGTGTGTCCGCGCTCGCGAGTTCCCACAGATAGGGCGAGCTTTCGGCCAGGCTTTCGAGCAGCGTGTTGAAGATCGAATGAACGGCGAGCAGCGTTTTGATCCGCTTGCCTTCGGCTGCCGGCATCGCCGCGAGCCATTCGGCGACACGCGTGCGCGCGATCTTGGGCTCGACCAGATACGGCGCCGTCGCGATACGCTCGATCAGGGGCGCGCCGTCTCGTGGTTTTGGGGCTGGAGCTGTGGCGGCTATGCCCGCCGCCTTGCGCGCGGGCTTTTTGACGGCTTTCTTTACAGCCTTCTTCGCCGCTTTCTTGGCGGTTTTCTTCTTGGCCTTTTTTGCGGCCTTCTTGGCTTTCTTCTTGGCGGGCGGCCTCATCCCGCGCTTTGTACCGGCCCTCCGCGCGGCAAGGCAATCACGCTTTTGAGACCCGGCCGATTATCCTCCAGCGTCAGTTCGCCGCCATGCAGCCGCGCCACCGCCGCGGCCAGGCTCAAGCCCAGTCCGAAGCCCGGCTTCGAGCGACTTTGCTCAAGCCGCACGAAACGCTCGATCACGCGGCCGCGGTCGGCTTCCGGAATTCCCGGCCCGCTGTCGGCCACCGTCAGCAGCACGCGGTCGCCGTCATTAATAGCGCGCACCACGACCTGCGGCATCGCGCCATTCCCGGTCTTGTTCTGCGGTTCGGAATACTTGATCGCGTTGTCGACCAGATTGGCGAGCGCCTGGCTGATGAGTTCGCGATTACCTTTGACCGGCGCGGGCTCGGCAGCCTCGACCTTGAGTGCGATGCCCTTTTCCTCCGCCAGCGGCTCGTATAGTTCGCCGACATCCTTGGCGATGTCGGCGGCGTCGAATTCGCGGATATCGCCGGCCTGTCCGGATTCCGCGCGCGCGATCATCAGCAGCGCGTTGAAGGTCGCGATCAGGCGGTCGGATTCTTCGAGGGTCGCCTCCAATGCGGCGCGATATTCCGGCTCGCTCTTGCCGCTGCGCAGCGCCTGTTCGGTGCGGTTACGAAGCCGCGTCAGCGGCGTCTTGAGATCGTGCGCGATATTGTCGGACACTTCCTGCAAACCGTGCATCAGCGCCTCGATGCGCTCCAGCATCATATTCAGATTTTCCGCCAACCTATCCAGTTCGTCGCCGGTGCCGGCAACCGGCAGCCGGCCACCGAGATCGCCGGCCATGATGGTGCGGGTGGTTTCCGTCATCGCATCGACGCGGCGCAGCACGCGGCGCGTCACGAACAATCCGCCGGCAAGGCCTAGCACCAGCACGATCGCGATCGACCATCGTCCGGCATCGAGCACGATGTGATACAGCCGCTCGCGTTCCTCGAGGTCGCGGCCGACCAGCAGCCGGAAGCCGCCTGGTAGCTGGAACACGCGCACTAATGCCAGATGCTCTGGATGGCCTGAGCCTTCCCCTTCGTCGAGCCGGCGATAGGCGGTTTCGGTCCAGCCAGGATTGTCGAGAATACCCGGCTGCAAAGCGGTGACGTTGCCGGCGAGCGCCTGACCGGTGAATGTGGTCACCAGATACAGGCTCGAGCCGGGGCGCCGCGCCCGCGCGTCGACCACCTCCACGATGCGGCGGATGCCGCCCTGCCGGTATTGCTCCGAGAGCCCGGTGATTTCGGCGTTGACCGTTTCGATGATCTGTTCGGTGATCAAGCGGCGGGTGTTGAGCGCGAAATAGCCAAGCAGAAACGCCGCGAACAGCGCGAACACGGTCAAATAGACCAGCGTCAGCTTGAACGTCGTGGTACGGAAAAGTTTACCGAGCGCCGTCACGTATCATGTATCCCGCGCCGCGAACCGTGTGCAAAAGCGGCAGGGAGAAACCTTTATCGATTTTAGAGCGCAAGCGCGAGATATGAACGTCGATCACGTTGGTCTGGGGGTCGAAATGGTAGTCCCACACGTTTTCCAGCAGCATGGTGCGGGTGACCACCTGCCCGGCGTGCCTCATCAGATATTCGAGCAGGCGGAATTCGCGCGGCTGCAGTGTGATCTCTTGCGCGCCTCGACGCACCTGGTGCGATAGCCGGTCGAGTTCAAGATCGCCGACGCGGAGCACGGTTTCCTCGCGGCCGCCCCGGCGGCGCGCCAACACCTCGACCCGCGCCAGCAGTTCGGAGAACGAATAGGGCTTGGGCAAGTAATCGTCACCGCCGGCGCGCAAGCCTTTGACGCGGTCGTCGACCTGGCCGAGCGCGGACAGAATGAGCGCGGGTGTTTCGATATCTTTGGCGCGCAGCGTGCCGATCACGGAAAGGCCGTCGCGCTTGGGCAGCATACGATCGACGATCAGCACGTCGTATTGCCCATCGAGCGCCATCGCCAGGCCGTCCTCGCCGTCATGCGCGGCGTCGGCGATGTGCCCGACCTCGCGGAACGCCTTGACCAGATAGTCGGCGGCGTCGCGGTCGTCCTCGATGACGAGAAGGCGCATAGTGACCCGATCCGGTTGCGCGTCGGCGATCCAGCCGGCAACGCGAGGCCCTTGAATATCCGCATAAGTAGGCATCGGGGTCACCAATTCCAGTCAATTCGTACTCGAGGGGGCGGCGGGTTTGGCCCGCCAACCCCCTCAACGACCCCACCCAGCGGGGGCGACGATTGCTGGAGTGAAGCTCGGAAAATGCCGGGACGGGCATTAAACCCGTCCCGTTGAGGTCGAACCGCTGGCGGGGGCGACGGTTGCCAGCGATAGGTCCCCAAAACTTGGTCAGCCTCTGACTCAGCCTTGGCCAACCGGCAGCGCGACGAACCGGGTGTTGGCGCCCGACTTCACGCGCAGCAGGACGGTGCGTTTGCCGTCGGTGCGTGCGCTGCCGATGTGCTTGCGCACGTCCGCAGGCGACGAGACCGACTTGCCGGCGACTTCGAGGATCACGTCTCCGGTCGAGAAGCCGTACTCCGACGCGGTGCCGGAGTTGTCGACACCGGTGACCACAACGCCTTCGCTACCGGCGCCCGCGACACGGGCGGCCGGAGCCAACGTGAGGCCAAGTTGCTTGTCGGTCGTCGCACCGTTGTCGTTACTGCCGTTGTCATCGGGCTTGCTGGCGCGCGCTTCTTTGGCATTCGGCAATTCGCCGAGAGTCAGATTGACGATCTTCTCAGAACCACCGCGCATGACGGCGAGCTTCACCGTCGCCTTCGGCGCCTTGGCGCCGATCTTCTTGGCGAGATCGCGCGCATCCTTGACTGCCGCACCGTCGACCGCGGTGATGACATCACCCGAAACGATGCCGGCCTTGGCCGCCGGGCCATCAGCTTGCGGTTCGGCAACCAGCGCGCCTTCGGCTTTCTTCAAGCCGAGGCTGTCGGCGATATCCTGCGTCACCGGTTGGATCTGAACGCCGATCCAGCCGCGGGAGACCGAACCGCGATCCTTGAGCTGCGCGATCACGGTCTTGACGGTGTCCGACGGGATCGCGAAAGCGATGCCGACGGAGCCGCCCGACGGCGAGAAGATCGCCGTGTTGACGCCGATCACGTTGCCTTCGGTGTCGAAGGTCGGACCACCCGAGTTGCCTTTGTTCACCGGCGCGTCGATCTGGATGAAGTCGTCATAGGCGCCGGCGCCGATGTCTCGGCCACGCGCCGAGACGATGCCGGCCGTGACGGTGCCGCCGAGGCCGAACGGATTACCGACCGCGATCACCCAGTCGCCGATGCGCGGGACGCCGTCGGACAGCTTCACGTAAGGGAACGAGCCGCCTTCGACCTTGATCAACGCCAGATCGGTCCGCGCATCGGTGCCGATGACTTTTGCGGTATAGGTCTTGCCGTCGTCGGTGTTGACCTGAACGCTTTCGGCTTTATCGACGACGTGATTGTTGGTCACGGCGTAGCCGTCGGCGGAGATAAAGAAGCCTGAACCCTGCCCCATGACGGTGCCACGGCCCTTGCCGCGCGGCTGCATGCCATCGGGACCGCTCTGCGGACCATTGCGGCCGTCAGGCATACCGAAGCGGCGGAAGAACTCCTGCATGCCGGGGGGAGCATTTTCCATGTTCGGCATGCCGGCGCCGTCGGTCTGCGATCCGCCGTTGACTTTGACGCGCACGGCGAACACGGCCGGCTTCACCTTCTCGACGATGTCGGCAAATCCGGTCGGCGCTGCGACCTTCTTTGCCTGCTCGGTGAGGTTCTGCGCGACCGCAGCCGGATAGCCGCCCTGGAGGTTCAAGCCGGGGACGACAACCAGGCCTGCGACGCCGAGGCTGGCGATGGTGGTAGCCAATAGAATGACGCGGCGGGCGGACAGCACGCGCGACTTCTTGGGGGGAGCGGGAATGACGCTCGGGTTCATCGGGCAATCTCCATCTCAATTTCGTGACGCGAATGCGCGCCGTTTCGAACGTGAAGATGGGGTGATGAGCCTTACGACGTCCTGTCGGGGGGATTAAACTTTTGTAAGGTGAAAAACTAATTATCTAGCGAAATCAATGTATTAATCAGCGATCAGTCCCGTGCGGCGCGACCAAAGTCGATAACCGGCGCTTTTCCGCCTCGCTCAGCGCAGGCGGCGGCGGAACTGCGGTCTTGCGGCGGCGGGACATAATGACGAGCGAGATAATTCCGATCAGCAGAACCGCCGGCGATACGCCCCACAGCAGCAACGTGTGGAGTTCGAGAGGCGGCTTGAGCAGCACGAATTCGCCGTAGCGCTTCACCAGGAAGTCGAGCACCTGCTTGTCGCTCTCGCCATTGGTCAGCCGCTCGCGCACCAGCAGCCGCAGATCTTTGGCCAGCGGCGCATCGGAATCGTCGATCGACTGGTTCTGACAGACCATGCAGCGCAATTCGCGCGACAGATTGCGCGCGCGCGTCTCCAGCGCGGGGTCTTTGAGAATTTCCTCGGGCGTCACTGCGTCCGTGACGTTGGGAACAACCAGCGCGGCCAGCAATGCGATAACTGCAAAGCCACGCATGCGCCCTACTCCGCCGGCTGCAGCGCAGACTTCGCCGCCGGTTTCGGCGCGCCGATGCGCAGGCGCCGATCCGACAGCGACAGCCCGCCGCCAAGCATCATCACCACGGACCCGAGCCAGATCAGCAGCACCATCGGCTTGTGATACAGCCGGACCGCGATCGAGCCGTCGTCATTGGTATCGCCCAGCGACAGATAAAGCTGACTGAAGCCGCGCGTCAGCAACGCCGCTTCGGTGGTCGTGGTGCCGCGCGACGTGAAGCTACGCTTCGACGGCTCCATCGCGCCGATCTCGACGCCACCGCTGCGCACGGTGAATTTCGCCGCCAGTTCGCGGAAGTTGGGGCCTGAATGTTGCACCATGCCGTCGAACGTCAAATCATAGTCCGCGAGCGTCACGGTCTGGGTCGGCTTGAGCGCGACGATACGCTCGCTCGCCCAAGTCTGGCAGACAATGCCGAACAGCGTCATCGCGATGCCGAAATGCGCCACCGCCGTACCCCAGGTCGAACGCGGCAGACCGGCGGCGCGCATCCGCACAGTCGCGAGCGGAAAACGGAACAGGCCGGTGCGTTCGGCCAGATCGGTGAGCGCGCCCGCCATCACGAACAGCGCCAGCCCGATGCCGAACGGCGCCAGCACCGATGACATGCCCATGACCACGAACGTCACTGCGATCGCGATAAGTCCCGCTCCCATCGCCGCCATCAGACGCTGGGTGACGCCCAAGATGTCGCCTCGCTTCCAGGCCAGCAACGGGCCGAACGGCATGGCAAACATCAGCGGGATAAATAGCGGTGCGAAGGTCAGATTAAAAAACGGCGCACCGACCGAAATCTTTTCATTGGTCACCGCTTCGAGCGCCAGCGGATAGAGCGTGCCGACAAACACGGTCAGGCAGGCGGTGGTCAGAAACAGATTGTTGAATACCAGCGCGCCTTCGCGTGAGATCGGCGCGAACAGCCCGCCTTGCTTCAGCGTCGGCGCCCGCCAGGCAAACAGAGTGAGGCCGCCGCCGATGAAAAACACCAGGATCATCAGGATGAACACGCCGCGCGTCGGATCGCTGGCAAAGGTATGCACCGACGTCAGCACGCCCGAGCGCACCAGGAAGGTACCGATCAGCGACAGCGAGAACGCCAGGATCGCCAGCAGCAGTGTCCAGACCTTCAGCGCATTGCGCTTTTCCATCACCACGGCGGAATGCAGCAACGCGGTGCCGGCAAGCCACGGCATCAGCGAGGCGTTCTCAACCGGATCCCAGAACCAGAAGCCGCCCCAGCCCAATTCATAATAGGCCCAGTACGACCCCATCGCGATGCCGACGGTCAGGCACATCCAGGCGGCCAGCGTCCAAGGCCGCACCCAGCGCGCCCAGGCGGCGTCGATGCGGCCTTCGATCAGCGCCGCGATGGCGAAAGAGAAGGCGATGGAGAAGCCGACATAGCCGAGATAAAGCAGCGGCGGATGGATCGCCAGGCCGATGTCTTGCAAGATCGGATTGAGATCGCGGCCCTCGATCGGCGCTTGCGCCAGCCGCTGAAACGGGTTCGAGGTGAACAGGATGAAAAGATAGAAGGCGCAGGCGATCCACGACTGCACCGCCAGCACGTTGGCTTTGAGGGTGTCTGGCAGGTTGCCGCCGAACTGCGCCACCAGCGCACCGAACAGTGCCAGGATCAGCACCCACAGCAGCATCGAGCCTTCGTGGTTGCCCCACACGCTGGTGAATTTATAAACCAGCGGCATCGTCGAATGCGAATTCTCGTAAACATTGGCGACGGAAAAATCCGACGCGACGTAACACATCGTCAGCGCCACGAACGACAACGCGACGAACGCGAATTGCATCAGTGCCGTCGACGACGCGAGACGCATCAGCGGCACGTCGCGGCCATAGGCGCCGATCAGCGGCACGATCGACTGGACCAGACCGAGCGCCAGTGCCAGCACGAGTGCGTAATGACCAAGCTCCGGGATCATTTCGAGACGCCCTCGCCTTCCTGCCAGCGGCCGGTCTTCTTCAAGGCATCGACCACTTCGCGCGGCATATATTTCTCATCATGCTTGGCGAGCACGGTGTCGGCAATGAAAATGCCGCCGCTCTCAAGTTTGCCCTCGGCGACCACGCCCTGCCCTTCGCGGAACAAGTCAGGCACGATGCCCTGATAGCGAACCGCGATGTCGCTTTTGCCGTCGGTCACGTCGAAGCGGATCTGGAGATTGTCGCCACGCTGTAAAGTGCCCGGCTTGACCAGTCCGCCGACCCGCATGCGCGTACCCACCGCCGGATGCTTCTCGGCGATATCGGTCGGAGAATTGAAGAATACGATTGAATCGCGTAGCGCACTCAGCACCAGCACAGCCGCGATCGACAGCACGCCGAGGCTGGAGCCGATCAGAATCAGGCGGCGCTGCTTGCGGGTCATAGCAGTGGCGTCCCAGGCGCCAATGCTGGTCGTTTAGCACCAAATCGGCCGCTCGCAAGTATCGCAATGATCGCGGTCAAATCGAGGCTGGATGTGCCAAAAGTCCGGCATTAGCCGGCTTTGCGCTCTGCGCCGGCAACTTCGACGGCTTTGCCCATCAGCGAGGCATAATCCGGGCCGAACGCCTTGGCGCAAAGCCGCACGGCGGCGTCGACCTGCGATTGGCGGAAGCTGCGATCGGCCGCGCCGGCATGCCGCACGCCGTCCAGTAACGGCTGCATGCTGCTGTCGAGATATTGCTGCAATTCGGAGAACGTACGCTGGGTCATTTCGCTAACCGCCAGTTCATTGGCGAAATAGCGGCAGGCGCCGACGAACTCGACCAACGCCTCGGCCTCGGCCACCTCTTCCGGATCGAGCACCGAGTTCGGCGGAATCTCAGTGGACGGCCGCGGCCGCAACAGGCGCCTGACCCGGCCCGGCATGGATTCGATTTCGGAGCGCAGCAGTTCGGCGATCTGACCGCGAAGCGCACCCAACGCGCGGCCCCAGGTGCTGTCGATCGGCAAATCGAGTTCGGTGCGCAAGCCGCGCGCAGAGTCGTGAATAGTCTTGAGCAAGGCGGCCACCGCGACGCCGCGGCCGCTGCGCAGTTCCTCGCCCAGTTCGCGAACCATGCGCTCCAGATCGGCGAGCACGATGGTGACGGTCACGCGGTATTGCGTTTCGGCCACGCGCGCGGCGGTATCGCTACCGGCGGCCTTGGTCCCTAAGCGAACAAGTTGCCACGGCGCGGCCAGCCGGTCCCGCACCGTCAGCAGCGCGTAGAGAAACAGATTGCCGTCATAGTCCGTGACGCTTTCAATCAGCGTCTTGCAGTCGTCCAGTTGGCCGCTGGCCAGATTGCCAATCCGGAGCGGCAGGCGTGCGGCCATATCCGCCAACTTATCGCGGCCATTAAGCACGCATCGCAGCGTGGTGGAATCTTCATCGGAGCGTTGCGTGCCGACTTGCGCCAGAATGCGCTGGCGCGCTCTTTCATCCGTGGCCGCTGCCTCAAAGTGAGCGTCGAATGCGGCGGCGGCACGATCCTGAAACTTCCGCGTGATGAGGTTGGCCCTCGCCTCGTCATTGGCAAGCAAGGCATCGCCGACATCGTCGGTCAGTATTTTGGCGTCGACCGGCAGCAGATCGCGGCGGATCCAGGTCCACAGCGTTTCAAGCGAAGAGCGCGCGATGCGGCCGGGATGTCTGTGATCGCTGCGGTCGTCGACCAGAAACGGTTCGAACGGCTTGAAAAACAATCG
This sequence comes from Hyphomicrobiales bacterium, assembly GCA_031389105.1. Lineage (GTDB taxonomy): Bacteria > Pseudomonadota > Alphaproteobacteria > Rhizobiales > Xanthobacteraceae > Pseudolabrys. The sequence continues at coordinate 4,234 of JANMSH010000432.1, read as the reverse complement.
GGCGGAATTGCCGATGAGGGAGGCACCGTCGCGCTGCTCGCGCAATACGCGCCGTAATTCCTGCAAAACCAGATCAGCGCCGGCAATATCATCGCCGCGCAGCACACAGCGCTCAAGCTCGCAGATCAGCAACAAGCGTGCTGAGGTCGGCAATTCACGAAGGAATTGCCGCAGCCGTTCAATCGTGTCGGCGCCCGCCATCGCCGCGGCTCTATCCACCTTTGGACCAAGTGGATTGTTAACGCCGGCGCCGTTAATAACTCGTTAAGCATAGTGACACGGCCGAAGCCGCGCCCGCGTATTTGCGAAAAACGCGGACTTCTGTCTAGCCGACCGACGACCAGGTGCCGTCCGGGTTGCGGCAGGCGGTGCTGCGGACCGTCTCGGGCCGGCCATCCAGATAAATGGTGTGCGTGAAGGAACGGCAGCTGCGGTCCAGTTGCTGGTAAGAGGGACCGGGCACAATGGTGCCGTAGCGCCCGGAATCCGGATTGCGCCAGGTCACCGGTGCGCCGGATTGCCCACGCTCCAAGGCATTCATTTGCGCCTCGTAGGCACGCCGCTTGTCCTCGTCGTCCATCGACGCGCCGATGCGGTTACCGATCAGACCGCCGAGCAAGCCTCCCACCGCCGCGCCCGCCAGGCGATTGCCGGTGCCGCCGCCCGCGACAGCCGCGCCCAGCAGCGCGCCACCACCGGCGCCGAGCAAGGTGCCGGAATTCTCGCGCGGCCCGGGACCGCTCCCATCCGGGCTGCCGGCACAGGCGGCCAGCGACAAACCAACGGCGGCAATAACGGCGAACCTGGACGTGGACATTCATGACCCCCGGAAATCGACCTGATGAAACTGAACCCAGCATGGGCGACAGTGCGAACAGTCTATCGAGATGGGAGGATTGGGGCAAAAGTCCGGCAGCGTGTGATCCCAAACAAAGGATCACGCCGCCGGCAGTACCAATTCGACACGCAGGCCCCCAATTGGCGCGGTGCCAAGGGTCAATCCGCCGCCATAGAGGCCGGCCAGTTCGACGACGATGGAAAGGCCCAGCCCCGAGCCCGGCTTAGTCTCGTCCAGCCGCCGGCCGCGCTTGGCCACCTGCTCGCGCTCGGACGGCGATAGCCCGCGGCCATCGTCGTCGACCACGATGCGCACAACATGATCGGCGCTGGCCGGATCGGGGCGTTCGCAGCCCACTTCGATGGTGACCCGCGACGACGCCCACTTGCAGGCATTGTCGACCAGATTGCCGACCATCTCTTCGAGATCGGGCCGCTCGCCGCGAAACCGGGTCTGCTCGTCGGCATGCACTTCGATGGCGATGTTCTTGTCGCGATGGATTTTCTCCATGGTGCGCGCCAGCGCGGTCACGACCGGCGCAACGTCGGTGATCGAGCCGACCACGGTCAGGCGCGCCGCCAAATGCGCGCGTTCGAGATGGCGCGCGACCTGATCGCGCATAATATCGGCCTGCTCCAGCACCTTGAGCGCGAATGGATCGCCGCCGCGAGCCGCCGCCTCGTTGACTATCACCGATAGCGGCGTCTTGAGCGCATGGGCGAGATTGCCGACATGGGTGCGCGCGCGTTCGACGATTTCCTTGTTGGCGTCGATCAAGGCATTGGTCTCGCGCGCCAGTGGCGCGATCTCGTCGGGAAATGTGCCGGCGAGCCGTTCGGCGGTGCCGGATCGGATGGCGGCGAGACTGTCGGTGATGCGCTTAAGCGGCGCCAGCCCGAAGCGCACCTGGAACATGGTGGTGAGCAGCAGCACCGCGGCAAGAATAGAAAACGTTATAATCAGCGCCTGATCGAAGGAGCGCGTCTCCTGCACGATCTCGGCGGCGTCGCCGGCGACCGCGACCAGGTAATGCCCGTCGTCGCCAAGATCGATATTGCGCTCGACCAGGCGCAGCCGCTGTTCCTCAGGTCCGGGAACATAGCCCTCGCGTGACCCGTTGGGGCTGGCAACGACGCCGAAAGTCTCCAGATGCGGCAAGCCGCCGTCCCACAACGAACGCGAGGCGCGCACCTCGGACTTGCCCGGATCTTGGCGCGTCACCTGCCAGTACCAGCCTGACAGCGGCAGCTCGAACAGCGGCTCGCCGAGCGATTGCGGAAATTTATCGGACCCATCGTCGGGCGATGCAACGTCGGCGACCAGCGTGCGCAGATAAACGCCGAGCCTGCGGTCGAAGGCACGCTCCACCCCCTGCCGGTAGAGCGACGACAGCACGACGCCGGTAATAAGAAGAATAATCACGGCCCAGACGGTGGCCGAGACAAACAGACGCAGCGCGAGTGAATTGGCGCGCATGTCTGATCACGTACCCGGCGGGCTGAGCAGATAGCCGAGCCCGCGCACGGTCTGGATGATTTCGACCCCGAGCTTCTTGCGGATGCGGCCGACGAACACTTCGATGGTGTTGGAGTCGCGATCGAAATCCTGATCGTAGAGATGTTCGACCAATTCGGTGCGTGACACCACGCGGCCGGTGTGATGCATCAGATAAGACAGCAGCCGGTACTCGTGCGACGTCAGCTTGACCGGATTGCCGTCGACCGCGACGCGGCCGGTGCGCGAATCGAGCCGTACCGGCCCGCAGACGAACTCGCTCTTGGCGTGGCCCACCGAACGGCGCAATAGCGCACGAACGCGGGCGAGCACCTCTTCGAGATGAAAGGGCTTGGCGACATAATCGTCGGCGCCGGCGTCGAAGCCTTGCACCTTGTCGCTCCAGCGGTCGCGGGCGGTGAGCATCAGCACCGGCATAGCCTTTCCGGCGCGGCGCCAGGATTCCAGCACCGAAATGCCATCCATTTTCGGCAAGCCGATGTCGAGGATGACAGCGTCATAAGGCTCGGATTCGCCGAGGTAGTGGCCTTCCTCACCGTCGAACGCCCGGTCGACGACGTAGCCCGCATCGGTCAGCGCCGTGGTGAGCTGGCGATTGAGGTCGGGGTCGTCCTCGACAACGAGGAGGCGCAAGGTGGCAATTCTCCGCTAGCGGGCCGGCTCGCCATTGGTGGCGTCGACAGTGACGCGGATCACTTTGCCACTGGGCGCCAGCAGAGTCAGCACATAGACCAGAGTTTCGTCACGGCGGCAAAGCCTGGCCCGGACGACTTCGGCCCGGTTGCCACGGTCGCGCAGCGATTTGATGGCCCGGGTCAGCGGAATGGCCTTGTTGGCGGCTACCGCCGCGCGCTGTTCAGCCTTGGCCAGGCAGCTGCGCGGCGGCTGGTCGGCGGCCAAAGCGGGCGCACCGGCCAACAGGCTCAGGAGAATGACGGCAGGGAATAGTCGGGGAACCAGCATGGTGGTTCTTTAAGCGCGCGCCGGTGAACGCGGGATGAATGCATCAACTCTCGAAGCCTGAGAATGAGGCAAAGGCGTCGAGCGGCTCGCGCGGGGAGCGCCAGCCGTTGATCGGGGCCGTGTCGTCGGCAAAACCGATCGACATGCCCGCATAGACCATCAGGTGATCGGGAAGATTCAAGAATTCACGCACGGTGCGGTGGAACAATACCCACGCCTGCTGGGGGCAGGTGTGCAAGCCGTGATCGCGCGCCAGCAGAGCAACCGCGAGAAGATAGCCGCCGATATCGGCCCACTGCGCTGGGCCATGTGTCTTCTCGCGCGCGAAGAACAGCGCGGTGGGGGCGCCGAAAAATTGATAATTGCGCGCAAACTGTTTGTAGCGCGCCGGTCTGTCCTCGCGCGGGATACTGAGCGCGCGATAGAGCAGTTCTCCGACTTGCGATCGGCGAGAGCGATAAGGTTCGGTCAGCGGTTCGGGATAGACCGGATAGTCGTTGCCCTCGCCTTTCGGCAATTCGGCGGCCATGCGTGGCGCCAGCAGCGCCTTGAGTTCGTCGACGCGCTTTCCGGCGATGGCATAGACGCGCTACGGCTGCATGTTGCCGGCTGACGGCGCCCGCGCAGCAGTCTCGACGATGTCACGGATGGTCGCTTCGGGAATCGGCGCTGGCAAGAATGCCCGACAGGAATAGCGGGAGGCAACGGCGTCGCGCACGTGCATGGAGCGGTCTCCGCATGAGTCGCAGAGAGTGTGGCGGCTGGTACTGCCGGTGCCAAGCGCGGCGCCTCACTTCCTCGACAAAATCCGCGCCACCTTCTCGATGCTGCGGCCGCCGAAATAGGCCGTGAGCACGATCAGCGCCCATTGCGCCACGTCGCCCGTCAGCGCATCGGTGGCGCCGAATCCAAAGACCT
>JANMSH010000430.1:0-2459 GCA_031389105.1 Hyphomicrobiales bacterium | reverse complement strand
TGGAGCCGGCGCATGCCAGTCACTCCGCTCGCTATGAAGCGGCGATGCGGGCGCGCAACAAGTAGCTCACCGATCTCGCCGCCGCAGATCTCGCCTGGCTGACGGCGCTGGACGCCGCGATGGCCGAGCATGGTGCGGCTTTGGCCGAAGCGCGCGAACGGACCATCGTCGCGCTTTCGGATCGGCTCGCTCGCCAGTCCGAGGGTGCTTTCCCTCAAGCCGAGGTCGCCCTCGATCATTGGCGGGCTGCGCCTGAAGCGGAATTGCGCGATCAATTGCACAAAGGCCGCTCCCGGGATGCGGGCGCGGGGCGGACGCTCATCGGGCCCCACCGCACCGATCTGGCAGTGACCCATGTGGGCAAAGGCCAGCCTGCCGGCCTCTGCTCGACCGGCGAGCAGAAAGCGCTGCTGCTCGGGCTGGTGCTGGCCCATGCCGATCTGGTCGCGGCGCAGACCGGGCGGCCGCCGATCCTGCTGCTCGATGAAGTCGCCGCGCACCTCGATTCCCGGCGCCGCGCCGCGCTGTTCGAACGGCTGCGCGCATCGGGCGGACAGGTCTGGATGACGGGGACGGAGGCCGCTTTGTTCGAGGCCATCGGGCCGGATGCGAGCTGGCTACAAACCGGTGCTGGTTTCGCCCCGACAGCCTAGAGCATTGCGCGAATAAGTGGGCACCGGTTATTCGCAAAAAGCAATGCGGCAACAAGGAGTTATAGAGCGGCGAGTGATTCAGCCTAATTGCTCGCCGCTCTAGCCGAATCGGGCGTATTTCCTTGGGTTTTTCGGCCGTCGCGGCTATATGATGGGCATGGCAACATCCCCCGGCGAAAACGCTTACGACGCAGCATCGATCAAGGTTCTGAAAGGGCTGGACGCAGTCCGCAAACGGCCCGGAATGTATATCGGCGATACCGACGACGGATCGGGCCTGCACCATATGGTTTTCGAGGTTTCCGACAATGCGATCGACGAGGCTTTGGCGGGCCATTGCGATCTGATCCGCATCATCCTCAATGCGGACGGATCCGTATCGGTGGAGGACAATGGCCGCGGCATTCCAACCGGCATCCACGAGGGTGAAGGGGTGTCGGCCGCCGAGGTGATCATGACCCAGCTGCATGCCGGCGGGAAGTTCGAGAACACCTCCGATGACAATGCCTATAAGGTATCGGGCGGCCTGCACGGTGTCGGCGTCTCGGTGGTCAATGCTTTGTCCGAATGGCTCGAGCTCACCATCTGGCGCGATGGCGAGGAAAATTGGATGCGCTTCCGCAACGGCGACGCCGAGGCGCCGCTGAAGCTCACCGGGCCTGCTCCGGACGGCAAGAAGGGAACGCGCGTCACCTTCCTTCCCTCGCCCGTCACCTTCAAGATCATCGATTTTGACTTCGAGAAACTGGAACATCGCTTCCGCGAGCTGGCGTTCCTCAATTCGGGCGTGCGGCTGGTCCTCACCGATACGCGCCATGCCGAGGAAAAATCGGTTGAGCTGTTCTACGAGGGCGGCATCGCCGCCTTCGTCAATTATCTCGACCGCACCAAGACGGCGCTGATTCCGGAACCGATCGCCATCCACGGCCAGCGCGACGATGTCGGCATCGAGGTCGCGCTCGAATGGAACGACTCTTATTATGAGCAGACCCTGTGCTTCACCAACAATATCCCGCAGCGCGACGGCGGCACCCACCTCGCCGCCTTTCGCGCCGCGCTCACCCGCACGCTCAATAATTATGCGGATAAATCGGGCGCGCTGAAGCGGGAGAAGATCAGCCTCACCGGTGAGGACATGCGTGAGGGCCTGACCGCGATCGTCTCCGTTAAATTGCCGGATCCCAAGTTCGGCTCGCAGACCAAGGACAAGCTGGTTTCCTCCGAGGTGCGCCAGCCGCTGGAAAGCCTGATGGCCGACAAGCTTGCCGAATGGCTGGAGGAGAACCCCGCCCACGCCCGCATGATCATCCAGAAGGTGATCGATGCCGCCGCCGCCCGCGAAGCCGCCCGCAAGGCGCGCGAGGCGAGCCGCAAGTCGGTGATGGGCATCGCGTCGCTGCCCGGCAAGCTCGCCGACTGCCAGGAACGCGATCCCGCCAAGTGCGAATTGTTCCTGGTCGAGGGCGACAGCGCCGGCGGTTCGGCCAAGCAGGCCCGCGACAGCAAGTACCAGGCGATCCTGCCCTTGCGCGGCAAGATCCTCAACGTCGAGCGGGCGCGGTTCGACCGCATGCTGTCGTCGCGCGAGATCGGCACCATCATCCAGGCGCTCGGCACCGGCATCGGCCGCGAGGAATTCAGCCTCGAGAAGCTGCGCTATCACAAGATCGTCATCATGACCGACGCCGACGTGGACGGCGCCCACATCCGCACCCTGCTGTTGACATTCTTCTTCCGGCAGATGAGCGATCTGATCCGCGCCGGCAACCTCTACATCGCCCAGCCGCCGCTGTACCTGGTCAAGCG
>JANMSH010000041.1:0-14355 GCA_031389105.1 Hyphomicrobiales bacterium | reverse complement strand
CACTTCAGGGAAACGTTCAGCCATGCGCGCGGCCTGCGGGATCGCCTTGGCCGACATTTGCAGACACACGGAAAGGCCCAACTCGCTCGCGCATTGCCACGCCGGATAGGACTTCGGATCGTCGAGCCAGTTGGCCTGCTCCGACATCGTGCTGCCGAAGGTGAACAGGCGCAGCCCGGTGAGGCCTTTGCCGAGCCAATGCTTCATGCGCTCCGGCGCGTCCGGCGCCATGACGTCGGCCGAGAATACACCGGTGAAACGCTGCGGGTGCGCGGCGACCGCGTCGGCGACATAGGAATTGTCGTGGCCGTAACAGGTCGAGGCCTGGACGATCGCGGCCTTTTGCACGCCGGCCTCGTCCATGGCGGTAATCAATTGCTCCGTGGACACCGGCCGGGTACGCGACCAGTCCGACTGCTCGCCGCCGAGCGGCGCCAAAGGATAGCGCGCGATGTCGTTGGCAATGATGTGGGGGTGGATATCGATCGTGGTCATGGTCGGATCGTCCGGACGGCGCTTCACGAACGCGTGCAGCGGTCTTGCCTAATGCAACGAACCGTCAGCGTAAAGCGGCTTCGCCGCACGGCCTGCATTCCGGAGCGTATTGTCAGGCTTGTTACGCCAACCTATTGTCCGTGCAACCTTAAGGAAAAAAACCCATGCAGATCGCCATGCGTGCTCTCTGCGGCGTAGCGCTTGCGCTGACCGTCGCGACGACTGACGTGCGCGCCGACACGTATCCGTCAAAGCCAGTGCGCGTGATTGTGCCCTACGGCCCCGGCGGTATCGCCGACGTCACCATGCGGATGGTGGCGCAGGACATGAGCAAGCGTCTGGGTCAGCAGTTCTTCATCGAGAACCGGCCGGGCGCCGGCGGCGTTGTCGGCATGCAGTCGGCCAAAGACGCAGCCCCCGACGGCTACACGCTCGTGATGCTCGGCGGCGGCCTCACCATTGCCAAGGCGCTGTTCAACACGTTGCCGTACAATATCGAAACCGATTTCACGCCGATTTCGACCACTGCCAATTATGGGCTCGTGGTCGCGGCCAAAGCCGGCTCGCCGTACAAGACGATCAACGACCTGATCGCCGCCGCCAAGGCGCGTCCCGGCAAGCTGAACTTCGGCACCATCAATGCCGGCAGCGCGCAGAATTTGTCCGCCGAGCTGTTCCGGACCGCCGCCGGCATCGACGTCACGATCATTCCGTACAAGACCAGTCCAGATCTCGCGAACGCGGTGCTGCGCGGCGATGTCGACGCCGCATTCGAATATTATGTCGGCTTCCAGGCTTCCATCACCAACGATCAGATGGTCGTGCTCGCCACCACCGGGCGTGAGCGCGCGAGCAACCTGCCGAACGTGCCCACGGTGATCGAAAGCGGCCTGGCCGGTTACGAGGTCACCAGTTGGAACGGGCTCGCGGTGCCGGCCGGCACGCCTGCCGACATCGTTGCGCTGCTCAACAAGGCCGTGGACGACGCGCTGAAAACGCCCGAGGTGCAGAAGTTCTCCAGCGGGGCCGGCATGGACGCACGAAGCATGTCGTCCCAGGACTTGAGCAAGCGCATCAAGAGCGACGTCGCCAAATGGTCCGTGGTGATCGAGAAAACGGGAATCGCAAAGCGATAATCAAGGCCGGAAGGAACGCCGCCAAGGCCGTCCCGGGCCGGCCGACAATGTCGGCTACACCACCGTCACGCGCGTGCCGACCGGCACGCGATTGTAGAGATCGATGATGTCCTGGTTGAACAGGCGGATGCAGCCCGACGAAACCGCCTGGCCGATGGTCTCCGGCTCGGTGGTGCCGTGCAGGCGGAAAAAAGTGTCGCGACCGTCGCGGTAAAGATAAAGCGCACGCGGGCCGAGCGGATTGTCCGGGCCGCCGTTCATGCCACTGCGGTACGAACGGTACATCGGTATCGCCGCGATCATGTTCTCGGTCGGCGTCCAATGCGGCCACTTCTCCTTGCGGCCGACAATCGCGGTGCCGCGGAAGTTCGCGCCCGCGGAGCGCCCGACGCCGACGCCATAGCGCATCGCCTTGCCGCCGCCCTGCACCAGATAAAGCCTACGCTCCGGCACGTTGACGACGATGCTGCCCGGCTTCTCGCTGCCCTTCCAGGCAACTTCCTGACGCATCACGCCCGAATCCAGGTGGGTGGCGTCGATCGCCGGTACCGTGAAGCCACCGTCCTGCATGCTGCCATAGCCGCCGGCGCAGCCCGCCAGCATCAGCGGCAAGCCGACGATCACGGCGCGGCGGCTGAGTTTCTCTAAAGCGGGGGGATTTCGGCTGGGGATTTCACGCATGATGCACGCTGTTTGTTGATCCGCGTAATCCGTAGCGTAGCATCACCCCTTTGTGCAACCGGACTTTGACGGAACTGCACAGGGAGCCCGTGCTAACCTGTCGCATGCACGACTCAGACGAAAAACCCCTGCCCGCCGTCGGCGCCTTTTGGCTCAAAGAGGCCGACTATGCTGCGGTTTTGAAGGTTTTTGACGACGGCAATACGCTGCCGCGCACCTATGCGGAATGGCTCAAAATGGCCGAAGAGATGGAGAAAGGCCTCAAAGCCTACGGCCATCCGGTGTTGCGGGTGCGCATCGACCCGGCGACGTTTCCGGCCTGGTGCGCCGCGCATGGCACGACGACGGGCCGGCCGGGCCGCAAGGCCTTCGTGGCGGAGGCGGTCAAGGAACGCTACGGCGACCAGACCTGAGCGGCTTCCGACGGTTAGCGTTTCCCTAAGGAAACCCCCGACAATTTTACGGCCTATTTTTCGGAAATTTCATCGGTCTGGCGCATGCTCACGGTCAATCCGAACGCGACAGTCTTTTCCGAATGGCCGAGTAAAATGTCGATATCCGCCGCCGAACATTTTCTGAAGGTCGCCAGCCAGCAGGTCGGGCAACGCGACATCAATAACAGTTTCATCAAGGCGATCGGCGAACTCACCGCTGAGGTAAAGCGCCTGGAAGACGAACTCCGGCGTGCGCGGCGCGACATTCAGGTCGGCCGCCGCTTCTCCTGAACGGCGCTACTATTTCTGCGCCAGCCCGGCACGCTCGACGACTTCCTTCCACAGTGGGATCTCGCGCAACATCCTCGCCTGCAGCTCAGCCGGCCCTTCGAATTTCACCAGGAAGCCGGCATTCAGCATTTTCTCTTTGACATCGGGCTTGGCCAGAATGACGCGCGTCTCGTCGGCCAGCCGCTTGACGATGGCCTCGGGCGTTCCGGCCGGCGCCAGAAACATCTGTGACGTTTCCACGACGGCGTTGGGCACGCCGGCTTCCGCCATCGTCGGCACGTCGGGCATGTCGTGCCATTTTTCTTCGCCGGTCTGCGCCAAGGCCTTGAGCGTGCCGGCGCGGATGTGGCCGATCAATCCGGCGATGCTGACGCCGGCGATGTCGGTGGTGCCGGCGAGCGCGGCCTGCAGCGATGGATTGGCGCCGGCGAACGGCACGTGCGTCATATCGATGCCGGCGCGCAGCTTCATGAGTTCGACCGCGAGATGCGACACGCTGCCGACACCGGGCGACGCATAGGTGATCTTGCCGGGGTCTTTCTTTGCCTTGGCGATCAGGTCGGCGATGCTGGTAATGCCGGAGGCCGGCCGCGTGATGATGGCGTTGGGCGCGGCGCCGAGATAGGCGATCGGCGCGAAGTCTTTCACCGGATCGTAGCCGACTTTGCTGACGCTCGGATTGATCAGCACCACACCGGTGACGACCACCAGCGTATAGCCGTCGGGCGTGGCGCGCGCGCCGGCGGCAAGCCCGATATTGCCGACCGCACCGGCGCGATTCTCGACGATCACGCTTTGCCCGAGCTTCGGCGCGAGTTCGGCGGCCAACAGACGGCCCAGTAGATCGTTCGGCCCGCCCGGCGGAAACGGCACGATGATGGTGATGTTGCGCTCGGGCCAGGCGGCCTGCGCAGAGCCGGAAGCAAAGACACCGAGCGTCAGCGCGATGAGCGTCAGGGCCGTCAGAATTTGCCGAAATATCTTGGTCACGCGCGTCTCCTCGATGCCGGAAGGCTCGTTGCGCGGCCTTCGTTGCGGCGGATCGTAGAGGTTTTCTGCGCAGACGCCACGGCCTTGCGGCTGATATGTTATAATGTTACATATGCGCCCCATCCATCGTTCAGCAGGCCTTCTTATGCGGATTATCACCGCCCTCGCCTTTGTCATCGCGCTTGCCGGCGCGTCCGCCACGCATGCCGCCGACGGCAAGCTCGCCGTGGTCGCGGCGGAGAATTTCTATGGCGACATCGCCCGCCAGATCGGGGGGTCCCAAGTCGACGTCGTCAGCATCATGAACAACGCCGAACAGGATCCGCATCTGTTCGAGACCACGCCCGGCGTCGTGCGCCAGATCGCCAACGCCCAAATCGTGATCTTCAACGGCGCCGATTACGATCCGTGGATGGACAAGCTGCTGGCGGCGGCGCCGCGGCCGGGCCGCATCGTCATCAACGCCGCACAACTGACCGGCGCGAAGGCCGGCGACAATCCGCATCTGTGGTACGCGCCCGCCACCATGCCCTCCGTTGCCAAAGCAGTCGCGGAGGCTTTCAGCAAAGCCGACCCTGCGCGTGCAAGCGACTATGCCGGCCGGCTTTCATCGACGCTCACTTCGTTAGCGCGTGTCGCCGAGCGCGTCGCGCAAATGAAGGCCCGGCACAATGGCCAGCCTGTGACCGCGACCGAGCCGGTGTTCGGACCCATGGCCGACGCGCTGGGCCTCACCGTTCGTAACCAGCGCTTCGCGCTCGCCATGATGAACGACACCGAACCGAGCGCGCGCGACATCGCAGCCTTCGAGAACGATCTCAAAGGCAAAAAGGTCAAGCTGCTGCTTTACAACAAGCAGGTGTCCGAGAAATTGACGCTGCGCCTGCTCGACATTGCCAAAAAGGCCAAGGTGCCGGTGGTCGGCGTCACCGAGACGCTGCCGGCCAATATGTCGTTCCAGGACTGGATGCTCGGCCAACTCGACGCGGTCGACAAGGCGCTGACCGGACCGAATTCATGACGAAAAGTTTTCTGTCATTCGGGACGCGAGCGCAGCGGGCGAATACCGAATGACCAAAGATAGTGTCGTCGAGCTCGACCACGCCACTATCCGGATCGGCGGCCGCGATGTTTTGACGGACGCGACTTTCTCCATCGATCAGGGCGAATTCATCGGCGTGCTCGGCCCCAATGGCGCCGGCAAGACGACGCTGATGCGCTCGATCCTCGGCCTGCTGCCGCCGCGCGCCGGTTCGCTGCGCGTGTTCGGCCGCACGCCACAATGCGGCGACCGCACCATCGGCTATCTGCCGCAACTGCGCACCGTGCAGCCGGACCTGCGCGTGCGCGGGCTGGATTTCATCGGCGCATCGCTCAATGGCGAGCGCTGGGGCGTGCCAAGCCTGTCGCGCACCGACCGCGTCATGATCGAGGAAACGCTCGACGCCGTCGGCGCCCGCGAACTGGCCAACCGCCCATTGTCGGAAATGTCCGGCGGCGAACGCCAGCGCCTGTTGCTGGCGCAGTCGCTGATCGGTTCGCCGAAATTGCTGCTGCTCGACGAGCCGCTAATCAGCCTCGACGCACGCCACCAGGAAGTCGCGATCAAGGTCGTGCGCCAGGTCTGCCGCGACCGCGGCATCACCGTGCTGTTCAGCGCGCATGAACTGAATCAACTGCTCGGCGCGATCGACCGCGTGCTGTATCTCGGCAACGGCCAGGCGGCGCTCGGCACCGTCGAGGAAGTCGTCACCGCGCCTGTGCTGTCGCGGCTCTATGGCACCGAGATCGAAGTGGTGCGCGCCAGCGGGCATATCTTCGTCATGTCGCACGGCAGCGACGTCGAACGTTCCGATCACATGCACGACCATGACGGCCACAGCCATGATCATGGCCACCACCATCACTGACATGTTCGACTATGAATTCATGATCAATGCTTTCGCCGCCGCCGGCATCGTCGCGGTGGTAGCGAGCATTGTCGGTTACTTCCTGGTGATGCGCGGCCAGACTTTCGCCGGCCACGCGCTGTCGCATATCGGTTTTGCCGGCGCGACCGGTGCCGGCCTGATCGGTTTGGCGCCGCTCTGGGGTCTGCTCGGCTTCACGGTCGCCGCCGGCATCGTGATGGGCGCGCTCAGCGACCGCATCAGCAACCGCGATGTCGCTATCGGTGTCGTACTCGCGCTGGCGCTCGGCTTCGGCCTGCTGTTCCTGCACTATCATACGTCGTTCGCCACGCAGGCGACCGCGCTGCTGTTCGGCAATGTGCTGGCGGTCGATCACGCCATGATCGCGACGCTCGCAGTGCTCGGCGCCGTCACGCTTGCCGCGGTGGCCGCCATCATGCGCCCGCTGATTTTTGCGACCTTGCAGCCGGAACTGGCCGAGGCCAAAGGCGTGCCGATGCGCTTCATCTCGACCGTCTTCCTGGCGATCGTGGCGCTGGCGGTGTCGGCGTGCGCGCAGATTGTCGGCGTGCTGCTGGTGTTTACGCTGATGGTGGGGCCGCCGGCCGCGGCGCAGCGCGTCACCACCGGGCTGTGGAGCGGGCTCTTGCTGTCGGCCGCGCTGGCGCTGACCGAGGCCTGGCTCGGCATCGCCATCGCCTACCACACCGATTGGCCGGTGAGCTTCTGCATCGCGGCGCTCAGCGCGCTCGGCTATTTCGTTTGCCTCGGCTTGCCCGCGCTGGGGCGAAACGCAAACGGCCCCGCCGCAGCGGGGCCGTCGCATCATTATTAGACGTTTCGCGTAAGAGCCGGCGTTACATCTTGATGCCCTTCTCGGTCATGTACTTGATCGCGCCAGGGTGCCACGGGATCGGCACGTATTCCTTCACCTGATTTTCCATCGTGAAGTTTTTCGCCTCGGCGTGGACGGCGACGAGGTCGGCCTTTTTCTCGAACACGATCTTTACAATGTTGTATGCGTCCTGATCCGACATCTTGGCGTTCACGGCCAGGATATTCCACACCACTGTGTTGTTGTTGGCGGTGGTCTGTGTCGGATACGTGCCGGCTTTTATGGTGCTGCCGGCGTATATGCTGCCATATTTCGCATTCATCTTCGGCGCGAGATCGCCGTGGTCGATCAGCTTGAGCTTGACGCCCGGCGTGGCGGCGAGATCGGTCACCGCCGACGTCGGCAGACCTCCAACCCAGAAGAAGGCGTCGATCTTGCGATCCTTGATGGCATTGACGGATTCGGCGACGCCAAGCCGCTCTCGCTTCATGTCCTTGTCCTTGTCGAGGCCGGCGGCCTCGATGACGCGGAACGCCATCACTTCAGTGGCGCTGCCACCGGAGCCGGTAGAGACGCGCTTGCCTTTGAGGTCGGACATCTTCTCGATGCCGGTGCCTTCGATGGTCACGACATGCATCTGGTTGGGATAAAGCACCATCAGCGCGCGGACCGGAATCTTGCCACCCTTGAACTTGTCTTCACCATTGAAGGCGTCTAGCGCGGCATCGACCTGGGAGAACGCCAGTTCGCTGTTGCCCGAGCCTATCAACTTCATGTTGTCGACCGAGCCGCCGGTGACCTCCGCAGTCGCCTGAATGCCCGGCATCGTTTTCGACAGTATGTTGGCGAGGCCGCCGCCGAGCGGATAGTACACGCCGCCGGTTCCGCCGGTTGCGATCGAGATTGCGCGCTGTTGCGCGATCACCGTACCGGTGACCAGCACGCCGCCAAGCACCAGCGCCAACGTCGCCAGTCCTTTTCGCATGGATAATTTCTTCAACATCGCATCCTCCATTGTGATTGGTTATTGCCGGCTTGATTGAGCGGCCGGCTTAAGGGGAACGAACCTCTGTTTTAGCAATATACCCGCCCCCAAGGCCAGACCGAAGGGTACCGGATATGGCACGTCGAACCCGGTCAGGAATTCGGCCAACCCCTCGATCAGGCTCGGGAATACCAGCAGTAGCCCGCACAGGATCCAAAGTCCCCGCTCGACCGGTGTGTTTTTCCGCAGCGCCCAATTCTGCGCCGCCGCGGCCAGCGCGCCGAGGCCGAGACCTGTCTTCAGCGTGATCCAGATGATGTCGTAAATCGAGCCATCCTTCGGGATCTTCATCAGCAAGCCGACGCCCTGCGGATCGAGCACGAACACGAACGGCACCAGGAATGCCGGCAAGGTGTATTTCCAGGCCTGCATCGTCGTCTTGTACGGATCGCCGCCGGTAATCGCGGCCGCCGCGAATGGCGACAGCGCGGTCGGCGGCGAAACTTCCGAGAGCACCGCGTAGTAGAAGATGAACATATGCGCGGCGTAGTCCGGCACGCCGAGCTTGGTCAATGCCGGCGCCGCGATCACGGCGCAGATGATGTAGGACGCCGTTACCGGTACGGCCAGGCCGATGATCCAGACCACAAGGCACGTATAGATCGCGGTCAGCAGCAGGCTGCCGCCGGCAAAGTCGATGACGATGGCGGAGAACTTCAACCCCAAGCCGGTGAGCGTTACGATGCCGACGATGATGCCGGCGGCGGCGCAAGTGGTCGCTGCGCTCAGCGCGCCGATCGAGCCGTCTGCCATCGCGGCCGTGAGCTTCTTGGTCGACGGCACGATCCGCTGGCCGGCCTCGGTCAGACCGAGAATGGCCAAGCCTGCGATCACCAGCAGGATCAGCATCAGGAAGTAGGTCTCGAAGAACGCTGCAACACCGCCAGACCCGATCGCCGGGATTGAAAACAGCGCGGCCGCGACGAAGCCAATCAACAACAGCGGCATCAACAGCTTGCGCGGGCCAAGCGTTGTCTCCGGCGTGAACGCGCTCATCCCGAAAGCCAGCACGGTCGAATAGAATACAGAGAGCATCGGCGAATAGCCGATCACCATGAAGACAATGACGGCGATCAGCGAGACAAAGTGAAAACCGTAACGCCTCGTCATCTGCCAGACGGTCAAGTCCGTCTTGAACGCGACCTCATTCGCGCCGAAGCGCTTCGCGTCGAGTTCGACCATGAAAATCAGCGAGAGGTAATAGAGGCATGTCGGGATGACCGCCATCCAGATCACGTCGAGATAGCTGATCTTGAGAAACTCGGCGATCAGGAAAGCCGCTGCGCCCAGCACCGGCGGCGAGATGATGGCGCCAAGTCCGCCGGCGGCCAACAACCCTCCGGCAGCGCTTTTTTCAAACCCGGCTTTTTTCAGCATCGGCCATGCGACCGTGCCGATCATCACTGTGGTGGCAACGCCGGAGCCCGAAGGCCCGCCGAGCAGAAATGACGACGCCACCACCGCGCGGCCGGCGCTCGACGGCTTGTTGCCCATGACGGCGAGCGAGAAGTCGATGAAGAATTTTCCGGCGCCGGAGTGAAACAGGATGGCACCATAGATCGTGAACATGATGATCAAGGTCGCCGACACGTCGACCGGAACGCCGAAGATGCCCTCAAGCGTGATGAACAGATGACCGACCAGCCGCGCAATGTCGTAACCGCGATGCGTCCATGGCGGCGGCAGGCTCGGCCCGAAATAGGCGTAGAGGATAAAGCACACCGCGACGAAGGGCATGATCCAGCCGGTGGTACGCCGCGCCGCTTCCAGCACCAGCACGATAAAGATGGCGCCGAGAATGACGTCCCATTTTTCCGGCACCGCCGCACGGTCGGTGAAGTCGTCGCCCTGCATGATCGCATAGACGATGACCCCGACCCCGAGCAGCGGCGGGATGACGTCGAACCACATAATGCGATTGCGGAAGCGGTCCGCCAGCGGGAACAGCAGGAAGCTGAGCACCAGCACAAAAGCCACGTGCGTGTAGCGCAGTTGTATGGTCGGGACGATGTCGTAGGCGGCATAAAGATGGAACAGCGTCATGGCGACGGCGATCGCCGTCACGATCATGCCAGCCCAGCCGGAGAGCCGGTTGGCAGCGCCCTCTTCCTGCTTGACGTATTCCTCGGCCTTGCGCAGGGCCTCTGCGGAAATCTCGGAATCCGCCTTGATTGCCTCAGCCATCATTCCCCCCGCGCCGCCGGATGAAACCAGCGGCACAAATTGTTATTGGCCGGAATTGTCTCCGGACCTTGGTCGGCACAGTTTCAGGGCGCCCCCCACCCCGGCATGAAGTCTAACACGTTTGGTTTTGCCGCAATATGCCCCGGTACTAAGGTGTGATAGGCTGGCGGCCATGACCGAAGCCGGCAAACGCGCGATCTGCATCGGCGAAGCGATCGTGGAACTGGCCCGCGGCGCCGATGGCCGCTTCGCGCTGGCAAGCTCTGGCGATACCTTCAACACCGCGATCTATCTGGCGCGCGCCGGCGTCCCGGTCGCCTTTGCCAGCGCGCTCGGCGACGATGCATTTTCCGATGCGATTCTGGCGCTGGCGAAAGCCGAAGGCATCGACACCGATTTGATCCTGCGTGCAGGCGGCAGGCTTCCGGGCCTGGCGCTGGCCGACGCGGATGCCAAAGGCGAGCGCCGCACGCATTATTGGCGCGCGGCGGCGCCGGCCAATGAGCTGTTCGAACTGCCGCAATGGAGCCGGATCGCCGAAAGCATGACGGCGGCGCGGCTGATTTATTTTTCCGGCATCACGCTGTCGCTCTATTCCAATATCGGGCTAGGCCGGTTTCTCGCCGCGTTGGAGCTCGCGCGCGGCAACGGCGTTAAAATCGCGTTCGATGGAAATTTCCGTCCGCATGGCTGGAACGGCGATCTCACCCGAACCCGAACCGTATTTGCCGAAGCGCTCAAGCGCGTCGACATCGCGTTGCCGGCCTATGACGACGAGGCGGTGCTGTGGGGCGATCCCTCGCCCGAAGCGACCATCGAGCGGCTGCAGGCGTTCGGCGTGGCTGAGATAGTGGTCAAGAACGGCCCGAACAGCGCGCTGGTGGCGAGCGCGGGCGCGCGCGACATGGTGCCGGTGCCGGACGTCGTGGTGCCGGTCGATCCGACCGCTGCGGGCGACGGGTTCAACGCCGGCTATCTCGCCGCTAGACTCACGGGACGCAACGCCATCGAGGCCGCCGCTGCCGCGCACAAGTTGGCCGGTCAGGTCATCCGCCATCGCGGCGCCATTGTGCCGCGCACCGGCGCGGCCGTTCATTAATCTGGGGAGGACGACATGCAACGGCGCAGCTTCATTCAGGGACTGGCCGCAGCCGCGGTGCTGCCAGTCGTCGCACGCGCGCAAACTGCAGCGACGGATTTTCCGGCGCGGCCGATCACGCTGATCGTTCCTTACGCCGCCGGCGGCGGCAACGACGCCATGGCTCGCGGCGTCGCCGGGCAGATGAGCAAAGCACTCGGGCAACAAATCGTGATCGAAAATCGCGGCGGCGCCGGCGGCTCGATCGCGACGCGCCAGCTCACCAAGGCCGCTCCCGATGGCTATACGCTCGCGATCGGCGGCACCGGGACATTGGCCATCGCGCCGACACTGTATCTGGACGCCGGTTACAATCCGCGCAAGGATTTCGCGCCGGTCGGTCTTATCGCCAACAGCCCGCTGGTCATTCTGGTGCATCCATCGTTGCCGGCGCGCAACGTGCGAGAGCTGATCGCGCTCGCCAAGGCGCAGCCGGGCAAGATCAACTATGCGTCCGCCGGCAATGGCAGCGGCATTCATCTCAGCACGGTGTTGTTCGCCGTTACCGCCGGGATCGAACTCACGCATATTCCGTACAAGGGCACCGGGCAGGCACTGACCGATTTGGTCGGCGGCCATGTAGCGGTCTATTTCTCCTCACCTGCGCCGGCTATCGGCCTGGTGAAGGAAAACAGAGTGCGCGCCCTTGCGGTGACCGGATTGACGCGCTCGGCGATCTTTCCGGACGTACCGACCGTTGCGGAATCCGGCCTTCCCGGCTTCGAGGCCGTCTTGCATTACGGCATCGTCGCGCCGGCCGGCACTCCGCGCCCGGTCATCGACAAGCTCAACGCCGCGCTGCGGGCTGCGCTCGCCAGCGACGAGGTGAAAAACAGGCTGGCGGTCGAAGGCTCGGAGCCGATGCCGACCACGCCCGAAGAATACGCCGCCGATATCGACCGCGAGGAAACCAAATGGTCGGTGATCGTTAAGAAATCCGGCGCGAAAGCGGATTAAACGCGTGCCATTTCAAAACAAAGAGCCAGCATTTTTGGAAACGAGACTGAAATTCATCGTCGCGGCCGGATTGTTTCTACTGGGCGCGCCGATGGCGCAGGCGCAGCCTATGAAGTGTAGTGGCGAGCAGAAAACCTGCGTCGCGACCTGCGTAAAGTCCGGCAATGCGGCGCAGGCCAAAGCCTGCTCGGAAAACTGCCGGGTGAGCCAGGCGAATTGCGTGCGGACCGGATGCTGGGCTTTCGGCGCCAGCCGCTACTGCGGCCTGATGAAGCAGTAGCCGAAAAGAAAACGGCAGCGCCGAACGCAGCGCCGCCGTCAATATTCGTGCCGAACTTAGCTGACGACTTTCAACTCGGGCGAAGCCTGCGGGGCCAAAGCCGGCGCCGGGGTCTCCGCCGGGGCCTGGCTGGCCGACGGCGCCGCCACCGGCTTGTCGAGACGGCGCGCCACGCCTTCGAACAGCGCGTCCTGCTCGATGGTCAGCGACTTGTTGAAGATTTCGCCGTCGACGACCGCGGTGCTCTGAAGCTTGACGTTGTTGCCGTTGATGGTGCCGCGGAATTCACCCTGTACGACCAGGTCCGGCGCGATGACTTTGCCTTCGACCTTGGCGCCTTCGCAGATCACGAGCTGCGATGCGTGGATGTCCCCGATGACGCGGCCGAAGATGTGCATGGCGCCGGTGCAGACGATGTTGCCGGTGACAAGCATGCCGTGGCCGAGCGTGGACACGATTTCCGGCTTGCCCGACGGCTTGCTGTCATTGAACCTGATGTCGCGGGCTTCAGTGGTGCTCTTCATATCTCGCTCGCTTTTTCCCTGGGAAAAGATGCTCAACGGAGTTCTCCATAACTTGCGGCGCTTGCGGCTTGCTTGCGGCTTGGGCGCCTTGCGGGAAGCTTGTCCGCACAGTCGACCAAGAATTCGATTGCCACGCAATATCGATTAATCCCGCGCAATCGGCCACCAGAACTTGGAAATATCGATAACGCGGCCGGGGAACCTGTCATCGGCTTGTCTTAACGGCGTCACGGACGCCGCGGCGTTAACTAACCGCGCAAGGCAGACTTCAAGCGGGCAAGCGCCCGTGTAAACTACGGATATGAGTGACGCGGCAGTCAAAACGGCGGTCGGCCGGTTCCTGAAGAACGTCAATTTCACCGCGCAGCGCGAGCTCGAGAAGGTCGTTCGCAATGCGATCGCCAACGGCAAGCTACATCCCGGCGAAGTGCTGACGGCTTCGGTGACGCTGGCGGCCGAAAAAATCGACCTCAACATCACCATTTTCAGCAAGATCGAAGTTCAGTAACTACGGCCTGCCCGCCAGCATCGCCAGCACCGCGGCAACGAACGGCAGCGGTAGCGACACCGCGGCGCGCAGCCAGACGATGCGGGCCGGCATCATCGGCATTTCCCACATCACCAGCCGGTGGATGGCGTAGAGCGCCCAGGCGGTCGAATAGGCTATCACCTGCGGTGCACCGGCGCCTCCCTTGAGCGCGGCCGCCCCGATCGAAAAGCCGACCACCGGACCGCCCGGCGTCAGCGCTCCACCAATGGTGGCGATCAGCACGCCGGTGAAACCCGATTCCGGACCAAGCCAGTCCCCGACCAAAGCGCTCGGCAACACCTCGGCGATATAGCCGGAGCCGACCACGCCGATGGCAATACGCGGCAACAGACGGATGAACTCGACCGAGCCCTCGCGCAAGCCTGCGTTGAACTGAATGCAGCCGCGCATCGCGGCAAACAGTGCCAGCCCGGCGACTGCGGTCCACAACAGGATGTTGATCGCGATTGTCACGATCCACTCTTCTCAGGCTTCTCGTGGAAGAACCCTGCGCGCACCACCATCCGCGCCAGCAGGCCGGCGATGATCGGCAGGGGCAGCGCCTCGACGATACGCCAGAGCACGAAGTCGGAGCCGAAGAACGGCAACTCCCAGATCAGCGCGCGTGAGTAGCCGATCAGCGTCCAGCTCACGATGAAGGTCACGACCGCGCCAGCATCCGCGCCCATCACCAGGAAGGCGCCGGCCACTGGGTAGATCGCGATCGGTCCGCCCGGCAGGATGAAGCCGAAAAACGCCGCGATCAGCAGCCCGGTGAAACCCGATTCATGGCCGACCCAGCGCGCCACCAGTTCGCGCGGCAGCAGCAGCGCCACAAAGGCGCCGATCAGACAGCCTGCGAAAATTTTTGGCAGCATGTCGCCGAACAGCGCGAGATCGCTTTCGAGAATTTCGAGGAACCGCGC
>JANMSH010000398.1:0-3973 GCA_031389105.1 Hyphomicrobiales bacterium | reverse complement strand
CAGAATGGTGACGGTACCGAAGGCTTTCTCCGCCTCGTCGAAGGCGCGGACCATGTCGTCTGGTTTGTTGACGTCGGCGGCGATGGCGATGGCCTTGGCGCCTGCCTGTTCCAGTTCGGCCTTGAACGCTTCAAGCCGGTCCACGCGCCGCGCCACCAGCGCCACGGTCGCGCCGTTGTCCGCTAGCGCGCGGGCAAATTGCTGGCCGAGGCCGCTGGACGCGCCGGTCACCAGCGCGACGCGGCCGGACAGGTTGAATATCTCGGCGGCTTTCATAACCGTCTCCCTTACCGACCATAAAGCGCATGTGGCAGCAGCGTCGCAAGCCCCGGCACAAACCACAGCACCACCAGCGCCAATAGCTGGATCAGCACGAACGGAATAATGCCGACATAGATATGCCGGGTGGTGATCTCCGGCGGCGCCACGCTGCGCAGGAAGAACAGCGTCGGCCCCAGCGGCGGGTGCATGTACGAGGTCTGCAAATTCACCGCCATCATGATGCCGAGCCAGACCGGATCGACGCCAGGCATCGCCAGCAGCGGTGGCGCCACGATCGGCACGACGACGAAGATGATCTCGAAAGCGTCCATCACGAAGCCGAGCAGGAACATCGCCAGCATCACCGCCAGCACCGCGCCGTTGGCGCCACCCGGCAGATTGCTCAGCGCGCGATGCACCATGTCGTCGCCGCCGAGCGCGCGAAACACCAGGCTGAACAGCGTCGCGCCGATCAAGATGAGAAAGATCATACTGGTGATCTGCGTGGTCTTTTCCACCACCGGCCTCATCACGCCGCGCAAATCCGTCTTGAATGCCGCGAGCACGATGGCGCCGACCGCGCCGATCGACGCCGCTTCGGTCGGCGTCGCGATGCCGAACAAAATCGAGCCGAGCACGGCGAGAATGAGGGCGACAGGCGCGACCAGAACCTGGCCAAGCTTGCGCGCCAGCGCAAAGCTGCGCGGCGCGTTCGAGTCGGGCGGCATGGCCGGCGCGGCCTTCGGCCAGAAGATTGCAACCGCGATCAAGTAAGCGAGATACAGAATGACCAGCGCGAAACCCGGCAGCAGCGCCCCGGCGAACAGATCGCTGACATTGACGCTGCGCGGCGCGAAGATGCCCTGCGACAGTTGCGCCGCCTGATAGGCGTTGCCGAGTTGGTCACCGAGCAGCACGAGGACGGTGGCGGGCGGAAAAATCTGCGCCAACGTCGCCGTTGCCGCCACCGTGCCGGCAGCCAGCCGCTTGTCGTAGCCGTAACGCAGCATCGTCGGCAGCACGATCAGGCCCATCGTCACCGTGGTGGCGCCGACGACGCCCTTGGCCGCCGCCAGCAATGTACCGACCAAGATCACCGCGATGCCAAGCCCGCCGCGCAGGGTGCCGAACAGGCGGCCCATCGTCTCCAGCAATTCCTCGGCGACGCGCGATCGCTCCAGCATCACGCCCATGAAGATGAACATCGGGATCGCCAGCAGCGTGCCGTTGGTCATGACGCCGAAAATGCGTTGCGGCAGCGCCGCCAGTATCGCGACATCCATCAGGCCGAGGACGTGGCCCAATATGGCGAAAGCGAGCGACACACCGGCCAGCGTCAGCGCCACCGGATAGCCGGCCATCAGCGCGGAGCAGACCGCGACGACCATCAGAACGGCAAAAAATTCGGCGGGCGACATCAGCGCGCCCTCAGTGCGGCATACGCACGGATGGCCTGCGCGATGCCTTGCAGCGCCATCATCGCCGCGAACAGCGGGATCAGCGTCTTGAGCACGAACACCAGCGGCAGGCCGCTGGATTCCTGCGAGCGCTCGAGAATGGCCCAGGATCTGGCCGCATACGGCAGCGACAGCCAGATCAGCACCAGCGTGAACGGCAACAGCAGCAGCATGGCGCCGGCGAGATCGACGATGGTTTTGGTGCGTGGCGAAGCGTCGGCATAGAATATGTCGACCCGCACGTGGCCCCCGGTGCGCAGCGTCCAGGCCGCCGCCAGCAAAAACAGCGCCGCATGCCCGTAAATCACCGCCTCGGTCAGCCAGATCGAACCGAGGCCGAACCAATAGCGCGCCACCACCAATGCGAATTGCAGCAGCACGACGACCAGCGCCAGCCAGGCCACGGCGCGGCCGATTGTCGTGTTGAAGCGGTCGATGCGGTCGGCGAATGTCGTGAGCATGGCCGTCATTGTGTCACGAGCAGCGCATTCGCGCCAAACGCGGCCGGCCAGCGATAAATCGAGGTCATTGGGCCGCTGCTTGAGGACGAGGCAGCAGCACAACATGTGGGTGTATGGGATTGAGCGAAAAGTTGCGTTAGACTTCGCCCATGTCCGGACACGATCACGACCACCACCATCATCACGATCACGACCATTCGGAACTCTCGGAGACCGAACTGCGCGTGCGAGCGCTGGAAACCGTGCTCACCGAAAAGGGCTATGTCGATCCGGCGGCGCTCGATCTGTTGATCGAGACCTACGAGAAGAAAGTCGGCCCGCGCAACGGCGCCCGCGTCGTCGCCAAGGCCTGGGCCGATCCGGCCTATCGCGCGCGGCTCTTGAAGGACGCAACGCCCGCGATCGCCGAACTCAGCTATGCCGGCCGCCAGGGTGAACACATCGTCGCTTTGGAAAATACGCCGGCGCGGCACAACATGGTCGTGTGCACGCTGTGCTCCTGTTATCCGTGGCCGGTGCTCGGCCTGCCGCCGGTCTGGTACAAATCGGCGCCCTATCGCTCTCGCGCGGTGTCCGATCCGCGCGGCGTGCTGGCCGATTTCAGCGTAACGCTGCCCAAGGACACTGAAATCCGCGTGTGGGATTCCACCGCCGAAATTCGCTATCTGGTGTTGCCGATGCGCCCCGCCGGCACCGAGGGCTGGAGCGAAGACAAGCTCGCCGATCTGGTGACGCGCGATTCAATGATCGGCACCGGGTTGGCGAAGGAGCCTTCATGAACGGCGGGCAAGATCTGGGCGGTAGTCATGGCCACGGCCCCGTCCTCCCAGAGCCGAACGAGCCGGTGTTTCACGCCGACTGGGAAAAGCGCGCCTTCGCGCTGACGCTCGCCATGGCGCGGCCCGGCCAATGGAATATCGACATGTCGCGCTTCGCGCGCGAGAACCGGCCGCCGCAAGAATATCTGTCGATGAGCTATTACGAGCTCTGGTTCTACGCACTCGAGACCATGCTCAAGGAACGCGATCTGGTCACCGACGACGAGATCGTCGTCGGCCATCCGCTCGGCCCGGCAAAGCCGGTGAAGCAGACGCTGTCGCCCGGTGACGTCGCGCAGGTGCTCTATCGCGGCGGGCCGACCGAGCGCGGCACCAACACCACCGCGATATTCAAAACCGGCGACCGCGTCCGCACCAAGAACCTCATCCCCCTCACCCACACGCGCCTGCCGCGTTACGTGCGCGGGCGCGTTGGTTTGATTGAGCGCGTCATCGGCTGCCACGTTTTTCCCGACAGCAACGCGGCGGGCGCCGGCGAAAATCCGCAGTGGCTCTACACCGTGCGCTTTGAAGGCCCGGAATTGTGGGGCGAAGGCAGCGACCCGAGCGTGACGGTCTCGGTCGATGCCTGGGAGCCTTATCTGGAGCGCGCGTAATGGACCAAGCCGCCGCGCGCCGCGCCACGCAGGAAGTGCCGGGCATACCCCACGACCACGACGGGCCGGTTTTCCGCGAGCCGTGGGAGGCGCAGGCTTTCGCCATGACGCTGGCGCTGCACGCGCGCGGCGTCTTTACCTGGCCGGAATGGGCGGCGACGCTGGCGGCCGAGATCAAGCGCGCGCAGGCCGCCGGCGATCCCGACACCGGCGAGACTTATTATTCGCACTGGCTGGCGGCGCTGGAGAAAATCGTCGCTGAAAAAGGTGTCGCGACACATTCTACGTTGCATCGCTATCGCGATGCTTGGGATCACGCCTGCGACCGCACCCCGCACGGGCAGCCGATCGTATTGCGC
>JANMSH010000375.1:0-7116 GCA_031389105.1 Hyphomicrobiales bacterium | reverse complement strand
AGCTTGAGCTTGCCGGGATAGGTGTTGATGTCGCCGATGGCGAACATGCCGGGTTTGCTGGTTTCGAAGGTGCTGGTGTCGACCGGGATCAGTTCGTCGTCGAGCTTGAGGCCCCAGTCCGCCACCGGCCCGAGCTTCATGGTCAGGCCGAAGAACGGCAGCATGGCGTCGACCTCAAGCCGCGACACGGCGCCGTCGGCGGCCTTGATGCTGGCGGCGATGAGCTGGCCGTCGGCGCCTTCGAGGCCCGATACCTGACCGATCTTGAGATCCATCGCGCCCGACGCGACCAGCGCACGCATCTTACTGACGCTCGCCGGCGCGCCGCGGAAATCGTCGCGTCGGTGCACCAGCGTGAGCCGCTTGGCGACTGGTTGCAGATTGAGCGTCCAGTCGAGCGCGCTGTCGCCGCCGCCGACGATCAGCAAATTCTTGTCGCGGAACACGTCCATCTTGCGCACGGCATAATGAACCGATTTGTTTTCGTATGGCTCGATGCCGGCGATCGGCGGTCGCTTGGGCTGGAACGAGCCACCGCCGGCGGCTATCACGACCGCTTTGGCTTCGAATACTTTGCCGGCGTCGGTGGTGACGCGGAAGATCGGATCGCCGATGTTCTCGATGGTGGTGATCATCTCGCCGAGATGAAACGTCGGATTGAACGGCTTGATCTGCTGCATCAGAGCTTCGGTCAGGCCTTGGCCGGTGATCAGCGGAATGGCCGGAATGTCGTAGATCGGTTTTTCCGGATAAAGCTCCGCGCATTGCCCGCCGACCTTGTCGAGGATGTCGACCAGGTGCGCCTTGATGTCGAGCAGCCCCAGCTCAAAGACGGCAAAAAGGCCGACCGGCCCCGCGCCTATGATCAGAACGTCGGTCTTGATCGCTTCGCTCATCTCGTCGTCCCGGCTACGGCCGGCTCCTCGTGGTCACGCCGACCTGCGGCTCATGCCGTTATCGTCAACCGCGACGATACGCAACAGTTCGGTGAGATTTTGCTCAGGGGTCTTGCCGCTGGTGAAAAGCGAGGCCTCGGCCTTGGCATACAGCGGTTCGCGGCTTTTCAGAATCGAGATCAGGTCTTCCATGGCGCGGCCGCTCTTGGCCATCGGCCGCATGTCGCCTTGCGCCATCACGCGGTTCATGTGGTCTTCAGGCTCGGCCCGCAGCCAGACCGTTAAGCAGGACGACAGCAGTAGTTCCAGCGTGCCCGGTTCGGTGACGATGCTGCCGCTGGTGGCGATGACGAAATTCGGGTGCCGGCGCAGCACGTCGTCGAGCGCGTCACGTTCGGCGCGGCGGAAGGTCTCCTGGCCGAACATGTCGAAGATTTCGCTTAAGGTTGCGCCGCTGCGCCGCTCGATCTCGCGGTCGAGCTCGATGAAGGGCACGCCGAGGCGCTGCGCCAGCAAGGCGCCAAGCGTGGTCTTGCCGCCGCCGCGCAACCCGATCAGCGCGATGCGCCTGTGCCGCATGTCCTCAGCCGGCGCGTTGAAATGCTCGGCGACGAGTTTGCGGGCTTCGCCGAGTTTGCCGGCCGGCAGCCGTTCGAGAAACTGCGTCAGCAGCACCAGATCGAGCGGCGGTTCGGCGCCGTCATGCACGAGCTGCGTCACCGGCAGACCGATGGCGCGTGCCACCCGCCGCAGCAGCACGATCGAGATGTTGCCCTTGCCGGCCTCGAGTTGTGCCAGATAACGCTCCGAGACTTTGGCGTGAAGCGCCAAGGCCTTTCGCGTCATGCCGCGTTGGCTGCGCAGCACGCGGACGCGCTCGCCCAACTGGCGCAGGTAGGCGTCGGTGCCGCCTGAAGCTTTCGCACGGGCCGGTTTCATGACTTGAGCATAATGTGCATTATAATGCCAAGCAAGGGATGCGAGCTTCGATAATCTGATAAAGGCTGTTGTGGCGCTACCAGCGTGGTGCTAAACGATATGCAAAATAATGCATAGAGGGAGAAGGGCGGCCGGCGACGTTGTGCCGAACCGTCGTGACCATGCAGACCATCGATTTTCAGACCGATCCCTCGCGTTACCGCCACTGGCGCATCGAGCGCGACGGTTACGTCGCCTATCTCGTGATGGACGTCGATCCGGCCGGCGGCCTGTCCAGCGATTACGAACTCAAGCTGAATTCCTACGACCTCGCCGTCGACATCGAGCTCAACGACGCGGTCCAGCGGCTGCGCTTCGAGCATCCCGAAGTGCGCTGCGTCGTCATCAAGTCCGGTAAGGACAATGTGTTCTGCGCCGGCGCCAATATCCGCATGCTCGGTAAGGCCAAGCACGGCCACAAGGTGAACTTCTGCAAGTTCACCAACGAGACGCGGCTTGCCATCGAGGACGCCAGCGAGAACTCGCGGCAGATCTATATGTGCGCGGTCAACGGCAGTTGCGCTGGCGGCGGCTACGAACTGGCGCTGGCGGCCGACTACATCATGCTGATCGACGACCGGCGTTCGACCGTGTCGCTGCCGGAGACGCCGCTGCTCGGCGTGCTGCCTGGCACCGGCGGACTGACCCGCGTCACCGACAAACGCAAGGTACGGCGCGACCGCGCCGATTTCTTCTGCTCAACCGAGGAAGGCATCCGCGGCGCCAAGGCCGTCGAATGGCGGCTGGTCGACGAAACAGTGCCGCCGTCGAAGTGGAAAGACGCCGTGGCTACGCGCGCGCATGAACTGGCCAAGAAGTCGGATCGCCCGGCCTCGGCAACCGGCATCACCCTGACGCCATTGCAGCGCACGATCGACGACATGCGCGTCACCTATTCGCATGTCGAGATCGAGAGCGACCGCACCCGCGCGGTGGCAACGATCACCGTGCGCGGCCCCACACGGCCCGTACCGTCCTCGATGGAAGCCGCGCACGCGCTCGGCGCCACGTTCTGGCCGCTGACGGTGGCGCGCGAACTGGAAGACGCCATCCTGCATCTGCGCACCAATGAGCCCGGCATCGGCGTCGTCCTGCTGCGCACCGAAGGCGCGGCCCAGGCGGTGCTCGAATACGACGATTTCCTCATCAAGGCCGACGGCGATTGGCTGATGCGGGAAATCCGCCATTACCTCAAGCGGGTGTTCAAGCGCATCGACGTCACCGCGAAAACCTTCATGGCCCTGATCGAGCCGGGCTCGTGCTTTGCCGGCACTTTGGCCGAACTCGCTTTTGCCGCCGACCGCACCTTGATGCTGATCGGCAGCCGCGACGGCGACAACCGTCCGCCGGCGACGGTCATGCTGGGCCAGGCGAATTTCGGTCTCTATCCGATGGGCAACGGCCTGACGCGTTTGCAAAGCCGGTTTCTCGGTGAGCCGGAGGCGGTCGACCGCGCCAAGGAAAAGATCGGCGCCGCCATTGATAGCGATGAGGCGGTCGAACTCGGCCTTGTCACGTTTGCCTATGAGAGTTTCGACTGGGACGACGAATTACGGGTGATGCTCGAGGAGCGCGCCAATTACTCGCCGGATTCTCTGACCGGCTTGGAAGCGAACTTGCGCTTCGCCGGACCTGAAACCATGGAAACCAAAATCTTCGGCCGGCTGACGGCTTGGCAGAACTGGATTTTCCAGCGGCCGAATTCGGTCGGCGAGCAGGGCGCGTTGAAACTCTATGGCAGCGGCGTCAAAGCGACGTTCGATAAGGAAAGGGTGTAGCCATGGCCTTGGAACAAGTCGATTACAACGGGCTGATTCCGAACAATGTCGGCCTCGGCAGCGACGAGCGCGTCAAGCGCGCGCTGGAAAAATGGCATCCCGGCTACATCAACTGGTGGAAGGACATGGGGCCGGAAGGCTTCCAGGAATCGCTGGTCTATCTGCGCACCGCTGTCAGCGTCGATCCGAAGGGCTGGGCGGTGTTCGACTACATCCGCATGCCGGAGTATCGCTGGGGTATTCTGCTCGCGCCCGCCGCCGAAGATCGCAAGATTCCATTCGGCGCGCATAAAGGCGAACCGGCCTGGCAGGAAGTGCCGGGCGAATACCGCGCCATGCTGCGGCGGCTCATTGTCATTCAAGGCGATACCGAGCCGGCTTCGGTCGAGCAGCAGCGCCATCTCGGCAAGACCGCGCCGTCGCTCTACGACATGCGCAATCTGTTCCAGGTCAATGTCGAAGAGGGCCGTCACCTGTGGGCGATGGTCTATCTGCTGCACAAATATTTCGGCATCGACGGCCGCGACGAAGCGGAAGGCCTGTTGCAGCGGCGTTCCGGCGACGCTGATGCGCCGCGCATGCTCGGCGCCTTCAACGAAGCGACGCCGGACTGGCTGTCGTTCTTCATGTTCACGTTCTTCGTCGACCGCGACGGCAAGATGCAGCTCGAAGCGCAGGCGCAGTCCGGTTTCGACCCGCTGTCACGCACCTGCCGCTTTATGTTGACCGAAGAAGCACACCACATGTTCGTCGGTGAGACCGGCATTGGCCGCACCGTGCAGCGTACTTGCGAGGCGATGAAGCAGGCCGGCATTGACGACCCTGATAATATCGAGGCGGTGCGCAAGCTCGGCGTCATCGACCTGCCGACCATCCAGAAGAAACTTAACTTGCACTATTCGTTGGCGCTCGATCTGTTCGGCTCGGAAGTCTCGACCAACGCCGCCAACGCGTTCAACGCGGGGATCAAGGGACGCTTCCAGGAGCACCGGCTGCAGGACGACCACCAGCTTCAGAACGACATTTATCCAGTGCTCAAGATGGTCGGCGGGCAGATCAAGCTGGCCGACGAACCGGCACTTACCGCGCTCAACATGCGGCTGCGCGACGACTACACCGTCGATTGCAGCAAGGGCATCGCGCGCTGGAACAAGATCATCGACGCCACCGGCGTGAAATTCCAGCTGGCGCTGCCGCATGTCGCGTTCCACCGCCACATCGGCGAATTCCGCGACGTGCATGCGACGCCAACCGGGGAACTGATCGACAAGGAAACTTGGGAAAAGCGCAAAGATGAATGGCTACCGTCGACCGCCGACTGCGGTTTCATCGCCGGCTTGATGAAGCCGATGATGGAGCCGGGCAGGTTCGCGAGTTGGATCGCGCCGCCCAAGGTCGGCATCGACAACAAGCCGGGTGAGTTCGAATACGTGAAGATCGCCTGACCGTCAGGCCTTGATCCCGACCGCACACCAGAACGGCACCTGGTCGGAAAAACGCACGTCGCGCAGGCCGGCGATTTCCATCATGGCTTTGATTTGCGCCCGCGTCATGCGGCGTTCCAGCCGCGTGCCGAAACGATCGAGCGCGTCGGTGCGCATGCTGTAAAAACTGTGCCAGCGATAGGCGCTGAGCGGCCAATGATTGACGTTTGCGCCTAGTTTTTCGGCAAGCCGCGCGGCGCGCGCCAGCGGCCAATAGATCAAAGCGGCGAATACCTCCGCGGCCAGCGATTTGAGGCGGAACGGTGCGCGCGACACGCCGCGGCGCATGAGGTCGCTCGCTCGCCACAGCAGCCAAAACCACGCCGGACGGTTATCGAAGGCGTAGTAGATGTAGATCAGCATCGGCGCGCCGGGCTTCAACTTC
Source organism: Hyphomicrobiales bacterium (assembly GCA_031389105.1). Lineage (GTDB taxonomy): Bacteria > Pseudomonadota > Alphaproteobacteria > Rhizobiales > Xanthobacteraceae > Pseudolabrys. Next base: position 1,595 of record JANMSH010000375.1, on the reverse strand, counting down.
ATGACGCAAGCGGCAAGCCCGGCCGCCGTGTCTGGAATATGGTGGAGCACGCCGAGGCTGTAGCCGAAGTCCATGCTGCTATCGGCCAGCGGCATGGCATCGAGTGGCGCTTCATGCAGGCTGACGTTGCGGAAAGATACGAGGTTTTTACGCGCGACGTTCAGCGCGTCGCTGCTGGCGTCGACGCAATGCAGGTGGCCGACGCGCGGCGCGACCAAAGAAGCCCAGCGTCCGCTGCCGCAACCGGCGTCAAAGCCTGCGGCGTTGTGCGGCAGGCTCTCCCACGGAAATATTTTGAAATATTCGTCGAAGGTGCGGTGTTGTTCCTCCTGCGACCAGCCGCTCTGGTCGAAGCGTTGCCATTCCAATCCGAAATCGCGGACGGTGGCGCGGTCGAGATTGTTCTGGTCGCGCGGCATGACAACTATCGAGCTTCAGCGGCGGGGCGTTGTTTCTGTAGATTTGGCTTTTCAGGTTTCCGCGTTTTAGGTGGTAACGGACTATATACCGCACGTTCGCAACGGTCGCTTAAGAGGGATTCCCGGGCTTCGATAAAGTAAGGATTATCATTGTCTGTCTCAGTAATGGCAGCGGCTTGCATCGGTTTGTCGGAGAAGAATATCGCAAAAAACCGAGGGGGATCTACGTTGCCTGTCTTAAGACAAGTAGCCCACCAGCCCAATTGCCCGCCAGTCGAAGGGTTAAGGTCGGAGATTCCAGCGCCTACTAGTGAGATGCCCTTGATCGCGGGAAGCCCGTCGGCGACCGACTGCCGATAGTTAGTTGGTCGAACAGGATCGACAACATTACTCGAGCTCGCACATCCGGTGAGCAGCCCTGCAAATAATATGATCGCTAGTCTGTTCATACAGGGTGTTATCTGCCCGGTGGGTTCGTTTGGCCAATTGGGTATTGGAAAGGGGGAGTATCTAAAACACTGATAATAGGATTATTATCATATACTCGTTGCTCGCAACCCCGCGGGTCCAAAATATCCGTCAGGTCACGATCATAGACCTCCAGCATGAACAATGAGCCTGTCAGCGCGAGAATGTTGATCATGCCGCTAAACAGCCGATGCCGACGAAAGCGCTTCGGCAAGAGTTCAACGCTACCGCAAGGTCGGACCGCGGCTGGCTGATAAGCGTTGGTAGTTTTCCTGCCGACATAAATTTTTTACCGGAAATGCGCGGCAAAAGTCGATGTCCTGTCGCGCGATAGATCCACTATATGGTCATAGCCGGTTGTTATTATGCCGCCCACCAGCGGTTCCCGATTAGCGAAGTAGTCATAAGATAATGCGGCGCACTGCCGACGAACACGACGAAAGTTACTACAGAAGAATTGGATCAATCAACTTCCCGCAAGTTTATATGAATTGTTCCTAAGACTTACATGCAAGTAGACTACCAGAATCGGCCGAAGAGCCGTAGTGTTGCCCTATTCCTCCGCAAGAAGAAGGGGTCACGCTAAGGGCGAGGACTTTGAGCCGGTACGACCAAAAGTTCCAGAGGACACCTGCTGAACTTCGGGATTACGCCCAGGATTTCAGCGGTCTGTTGTTGGCTCCGGACAATTTTACGTTCTTTTCGGAT
>JANMSH010000344.1:0-11771 GCA_031389105.1 Hyphomicrobiales bacterium | reverse complement strand
CGGCGCGAAGCGCCGGGTGAGGGGTACGCTCTATAAAAAGCTAGTCCCCCTCACCCCGACCCTCTCCCCGCTGGGGAGAGGGAGGGCAGCGGCGTTCGCCGCCCCGCCTGCGGACAGCTATAGTCAAACAATGGATCAAGTGTTCCCTTCCCAGGCATCGGGCCAGTTCGGGCGCAGGCTGCGCCGCGAGCGCGGGCCGCGCGTGCCGGTGATCGTCATCACCGGATTTCTCGGCGCCGGCAAAACGACGCTGCTACAGCGATTCCTGAAAACGCCGGAAGGCGCCGGCACCGCGCTGGTGATCAACGAATTCGGCGAAGCCGGCATCGATGACGCGCTGCTGCGCTCCAGCGCCGACGAGACCGTGCTGCTCGGCAATGGCTGCCTGTGCTGCGTCAGCCGCACCGATCTGCAGGAGACGCTGCGGCGCATGGTGATCGAGCGCGAACGCGGCGAGATCCCCGACTTCCGCCGCATCGTCATCGAGACCTCGGGCCTCGCGGATCCGAGCCCGATCCTTCAAACGTTTGCCACCGACCGCGCGCTCGGCGGCGTGTTTCATGTCGAGGTGGTGGTCGCGGTGGTCGACGCCGAAAACGGGATCAAGACGCTCGGCTGGTCGTCGGAAGCGCGCAAGCAGGTCATTCTCGCCGACCGGCTGGTGGTGACCAAGACCGATATCGCGAGCGGCCACGCCGAGGCGCTGACGGCGCAGTTGCGCAAGCTCAATGCGGCGGCGGACATCGTTACCGCGGTGAACGGCGAGATCGATCCGGCGCGGCTGACTCAAAGCGCGAACGATCAACGCAATACCTTCGTCGCCGAAGCCGAACACAGTGACGGCATTTCAAGCTTCGTGCTGAACGAAACGTCGCCAGTGAAATGGGACGTGTTCTCGCAGACCATGGGCACGCTGCTGTCGCTGCGCGGCGCCGACGTGCTGCGCGTCAAGGGCTTCCTCGACGTCGAAGGCTGCAAGGGACCGGTGCTGGTGCAATTCGTGCAGCACCTGGCGCCGCCGCCGGTGGAGCTTGAGACATGGCCGGACGGCAATCGCCAGAGCCGCGTGGTGTTCATCACACGGAACCTTTCCAAGAAGCAGGTCAGGGATTTGTTCGCGGCGGTGAAGAACCTGGCTAGACCGCCAACCGCTTGATGACCTTGCGCGCTTGGGCGATGACCGGCGGCACCGCGGCGTCGTTGTTGGGCGCCATGATGTGCACGCCGGCGATATGCGGAATTTCTGCGAGTTCGCGGATGACGTCGATGCAGATCGCGCGGCCCTCGGCCGCCGGATCATCCGCCGCTTCCATGCGCGCGATCATCGCGTCCGGAATGATGGCGCCGAACAGTTTTTCCTTGATCCAACGCGCCGACTTCGCCGAGCGCAGCGGCACGATGCCGATCAGGAATTTGAGCTTGCCGGCAAGGCCGTGCTCCTCGAGCCGCGCCATATAACGGCGCACCACGCCGGCATCCATGCAGAACTGGGTCTGCACGAATTGCGCGCCACCGGCGGCCTTGGCGGCCAGCCCCTTGGGCTCCCAGCCGGGCGGCGGGTCGATCGGGTTGTCGGCCGCGCCGAGGAAAAAGGGGGCGGCACCGGTGATCTTGCGGCCGGATGGCAACTCATGGGCGTCGCGCAGGCGGCGCGCGGTTTCGAGCAGCTGGCGCGGATCGAGATCGAACACCGGCTTGGCGTCGGGCTGGTCGCCGGCGCTCGGGTCGTCGCCACGCAGCATGAGGAGATTATGCACGCCGCAGGCCGCGGCGCTGAGCAGGTCGCTCTGCAAGGCGATGCGGTTGCGGTCGCGGCAAGTGAGCTGCAGCACCGGCTCGATGCCTTGCTCAACCAGGATCGCGGCAGCGGTAACGCTACCGAGATGCGGGCGCGCGCCGGCGCCGTCGGTGACATTGACCGCGTCGGCGAGGCCCTTGAGCGGCAGCGCCTTGTCCAGCAATTCGTCACGGGAGGCCGATACCGGCGGCGTCACCTCGGCAGTGATCGCGAAGCGTCCAGCGTTCAGCTTTTCCTGTAGGCTCATTGTCATCGAATGCACGTCGCAAAATTGTCTGGACCTGGCAAGCATGTTATGCGGGGCCATGGCCCACTCTGCGGCATCGCTCGAAGACGCACTCTCCTGCATTACCGACGGCTGCATGCTGGTGGTGCCGCGCGAAGTGTCGGGCGTGCCGATGGCAGCGACGCGCGCGCTGATCAGACGCGGCATCAAGCGGCTGCATCTCGTCGCACTGCCGACCTCGAGCCTGCAGGCCGATCTGTTGATCGGCGCCGGTTGCATCGAGGCGCTGGAGACGTCGGCCGTGAGCCTCGGCGAGTTCGGCCCGGCGCCGCGTTTCACCGCCGCGCTCACCTCGGGCGCGATCAAGATGAAAGACGCCACCTGCCCGGCTTTGCACGCCGCGTTGCAGGCCGCGGAAAAGGGTGTGCCGTTCATGCCGCTGCGCGGGCTGATCGGGTCCGACGTTTTGAAATACCGCGACGACTGGAAAGTCATCGACAGCCCGTTCGGTGACGACGATCCGATCGTGCTGTTGCCGGCGATCAAGCCCGACGTCGCGCTGATCCATGCGCCGATGGCCGACCGCTTCGGCAATGTCTGGATCGGACGGCAACGCGAATTGGCCACCATGGCGCACGCGTCGTCGCGCACGGTCGCGACCGTCGAAAAAATTCACGACGGCAATCTGCTCGACGATCCGGTGATGGCGGCCGGCACCCTCCCCGGCTTCTATGTCGAGAGCGTCGCGGTGGCCGAGCGCGGTGCCTGGCCGCTAGGCCTGCCGGATTATTACGGCGCCGACGCCGACCACTTGGCGGAATACGCAGCGCTGGCGGCGACGGTTGAAGGCTTTGCTGAGTATCTGGACAAGTATGTGCATGACAAACGCGCCGCTTAGTATTCGTCGCGAGAACGCGGTCTCTCCGTTCCCTCCCCCCTTGAGGAGGAGGTGAAGCGTGCCTGACTTCCGCTCCGAAGAACTGCTCGCCGACGTGACCGCACGGCTGATCGGCGACGTGCGGCATGTTGCCGTCGGAAATGCGTCTCCGATCCCGGCCACCGCCGCGCTGCTGGCACGCGAGCGCAACGGCCACGGGCGGCCCTACGTGTCGCTGCTGCAAAGCCGTAAGCACAACTTCTTTACCGACGGCGCGCGCGAATTGTTCGACTGCGCCGGGCAAGGCCGCATCGACGTGTTCTTTCTGTCCGGCGGGCAGATCGACGGCCAAGGCAACGTCAATCTTGTGAGTATCGGCGACTACGATCACCCGAAGGTGCGGTTCCCCGGCTCGTTCGGCTCGGCTTATTTGTATTACGTCGTGCCGAAGGTGATCTTGTTCCGCACCGAGCATTCGCGCCGCACTTTAGTGCCGCAGGTCGACTTCATCAGCGCGCCGGGCGCCAACGCGCCGAACGTATTCCGCCCCGGCGGGCCGATCGCGCTGGTCACCAACCGCTGCGTGTTCTCGTTCGCCCGTGGCCGCTTCACGCTCGACAGCGTTCACCCGGGCCATACGGTCAAGGAAGTGATCGAGCACACCGGCTTCGACTTCACGCTGCCCGCCACGGTTCCGGAAACACCGGCACCCTCGCCCGCGACGCTCGCGCTGCTACGCGAGACGGTGGCACCGCAACTGGCCGAGGTCTATACAGTTCGCGCGCCAAGTGTTCGGCGTCGGCGAGAGCGCTTTGACGGGCTGAAAACCATCGCTCTTCCAGTCACATCACCCCTGAGCTAGGGTGCCGCCGCGTGGCCGGCCGGTCGCGCCAAATCATCAATAGAGACGGCAAGGAACTCGCACGGTGAAGACAGTCGAAGCGGCAGTGATCGGTGTTGGATGGATCGGCGGATTGCGCGCGGAAACGCTGTCGCGGACCGCACTCGTCGACAAGCTGCACGTCTGCGACATCAAGCCCGAACGTCTTGCCGAGGCGAAGGTCAAGTACAAGCCGGCCACCACGACGGCCGACTACAACGACATTATCAACAACGAGAAGATTTCGGTGGTCTATGTGTCGACCACGCCGGAGACCAACCACTATCCGATCGCGCGCGACTGCCTGAAGGCCGGCAAGAACGTGATGCTGGAAAAGCCGATCGCGCTCGAGCTGTGGGAAGCCGACGAATTGATCATGCTGTCCAAGCGCAACAACCTCAAATTCACCATCGGCTATTCGCAGCGATTCAACACCAAGATCGCCTTCGCCAAGAAAAAGATCATCGATGGCACGCTCGGCAATGTCGTGTCGGTGCTGGTCAGCCGCCACCTGTCGCGCGACCTCGGCAAGAAGATCGCCGGCCGCGTCCGGCTGTCGCCGGTGGTGATGGAGAGCACGCACGATCTCGATTTCGTGTTCTGGCTGTTGGAGCCGGCCAAGCCCGTGCGCGTCTACAGCCAGGGCGCCTACGGCTACATGGAAAAGGTCAACGGCTCGCACGACGTAATGTTCACCACTGTGACCATGGACAACGGCGTGGTGGTGATGATCGGCGGCGGCTGGAATTTTCCTCCGAGCTACCCGAATTACTGCTCGACCTGGATCGAAATCACCGGCGTCGACGGGGCGCTGGTGCTCGACGATACCCAGCGCGACAACTGGCTCAACACCGAAAAGCGCGGCCAAGAATTCCCTATGTCGACCATGCCCGGCGAGTGGGTCGATCACGTCTATGCGGGCGGCATCGGACCGGAGACGATCCACTTCCTTGAAGCTTGCATCCGCAATACCGCTGTCATGGTCACACCAGAGAGCGCGCGCCAGGTGATGGAAACCTATAGCGCCGCCGACCTCTCGGCCTTTCGTAACGAGCCGATCGACCTGCCGCTAACCAACGAAACCATCAACGGCATCGCCGAGCTCAAGCAGAAAAACCGCGCAGGGTTGAATACATAAATTTTCGTCATTCCGGGGCGCGAGTGAAACGAGCGAACCCGGAATGACAAGGAATAAGTAAGAGGTACACATGAAGCAGAATACCAAAGGCGTCGGACTCGCCATCATCGGCGGCGGACGCGTCGGCCTGTTCCGCGGCGAAGTCGCGGCGCGCCACCCGGCGGTGGAGTGGATCGGGCTTGCCGAGAGGAACCCGAACCGCGCCGGTGAAGTCGGCCCCAAGATCAGCGCCGATTTCGTCACGCAGAGCCATGTCGAACTGATCAATCGGCCGGAAACGACCGCGGTCATCATTGCGACCGACGAACATCTGCATGTGGCGCCGATCATGGCGGCGATCGAGCGCGGCCTGCCGATGCTGATTGAGAAGCCGCTCGCCACCAATCTCGCCGAGTCGGCGAAGGTGCTGAAGCTTATCAAGGACGCCAAGATCGACGCCGTGGTCGGCTATACGCAGCGATTCCGCCGGCGTTGGCTGGCGGCCAAGGAAAAGTGCCGCACCGGCGCGCTTGGCGATGTCACGCTGGTGACGTCGCGCGCCTTCATGAATCGGCTGGTGGCTATCGACAACTACAAGCGCACCGACGACCCGGCGACGATTTCGCCGATGGTGATTTCCGGCACCCACGCGCTCGACATCTGCATGTGGTGCCTCGAAGGCAAGACTCCGGTCGAGGTCTATGCGCGTTCGATCGATAGAGTGCTGGGCCCGCTCTACAAGGGCATCGACGCCACCGCCGGCATGATCACCTTCAGCGACGGCACTATTTACCACCTCAATATTTCCTGGGCGCTGCCGGTGACATGGCCGGGCGCGGTCTACTCGCTGGAAGTCGGCATCGTCGGCACCACCGGCGTGCTGACCATCGACGACACCCACCGCGACATCGTGCTCGCGGTGTCGAAGGCACAGAGCGAAGGCTACGCGCCAGACCAGACGCGCCTGGTCGACTTCATGGGCAGCTACCCGCCCGGCGACATGGCGCTCGGCGAATTGCGCGGGCCGATGGCGGACGAAACAGTGAGCTGGCTCAACCGCGTCGCCATGGGTCTGCCGACTGCGGCAGCCACCGTGGAAGAAGCACACCGCAACCTGATGCTGACCAAGGCGATGGACCTGTCGGCCAAGCGGAAAGCTCCGGTAAAGCTGCCGCTCGACCCGGCCGACGAATTGGCGGTGGCATAAGACGCGCTGAACGATCTTTGTGTCTTTTCACACAGAGCTAATCTGCCTACATTCTTTCGGTCGACACCGTTGGGATTGAAATGCGCGCACGCCGCGATTCCGCCATCCGCCTCCTCAAGACCATGCTGGTGGCATCGATCGTGCTGCCGGTGGCGCTGTTTTCCTATGCCGCCTGGACCACGTACCAGGCGGCGATGGAGCGCGCCGACGAACAGCTTGCCGCCTCCCTGGACATCACCGCCGAGCACGCCTCCAAGGTGTTCCAGTCGGTCGATCTGACGTTCACCAGCGTCAACGCGATCGTCGGCAACATGTCCGACGACGACATCAGGGCGTCGGAGCATAGTTTACACCTGAAACTGCGCGAACTCGAACAGGCCGTGAGCGCCATCGACGCCGTCTTCATTGTCGACAAAACCGGCCGTCCGCTGGTGTCATCGTCGCTCTACCCGATTCCTGCGGACATAGATGTTTCCCATCGCGACTATTTTCAGGCGCAATCGGCGCAGGATGCCGGCACGTATGTCGGCGAAGTTTTGAAGCCGCGCATCAGACAAGAGCCCATCTTCGGGCTTAGCCGCCGCCGCCCTGCTCGCGACGGCGAGTTCTCCGGCGTCGTCGGGGTTCTCGTTTTGCCGAAAACATTCTCGGAGTTTTACGCCCGCATCGCCCAAAACGACACGGCCAGTTTCTCCCTGGTGCGGAAGGACGGCACTATTCTCGCCCGCCATCCGGCGCCGCCCGGCAACATTCCGCGTTTCGGCCCAAGTAGCGGATTCATGCTCAGCGTGGCGCAGAACCCCGAAGGCGGCATCGTCACTACTCTGTCGGCGGACGGCATCGAGCGGCGCATTTCGTACCGCAAGCTTGGGTATCACAACCTTTATATGTCCGACGGTCAGTACACCAAGACGATTTACACGCAGTGGCTGCAAACGATCGGCAGTCATCTGATCTTCGGCGTCCCGGCGACGGCATTGCTGTGCATTCTCGTCTGGCTGACGATGCGGCGAACGGATGCGTTTTACGCCGAAGCGGAGCGCCGCGAGTTGGCCGAACAGGCGTTGCGGCAATCGCAGAAGATGGAAGCGGTCGGCCAGTTGACCGGCGGCGTCGCCCACGACTTCAACAATCTGCTCACCATCATCATCGGCAATTTAGGGATAGCCAAGCGCGGCGTGGTCGAGGCACGTGCCGAACGCGCACTCGACAACGCGCTGACCGGCGCCCAGCGCGCCGCGCAACTGACCCAGCGCCTGCTGGCGTTCTCGCGCCGTCAGCCACTCGACCCGCGCGCGGTCGACGCCAACAAGCTGATCCACGGCATGTCCGATCTACTGACGCGCTCGCTCGGCGAAACCGTGCAGTTAGAGACCATCGGCGGCGCCGGCGTCTGGAATGTCGAGGTCGACACCTCCGAAATGGAGTCGACGCTGCTCAATCTGGCTTTGAACGCGCGTGACGCCATGCCGGAGGGCGGCAAGCTCACCATCGAAACCAGCAATGCTTATCTCGACGAGGAGTATTGCCGCCATCACGATGGCGTCCCGCCCGGGCAATATGTGCTGGTCGCCATTACCGATAACGGCTCCGGCATGTCGCCTGAGACCGTCGAGAAGGCGTTCGAGCCTTTCTTCACCACCAAGGACACCGGCAAAGGCACCGGGCTTGGACTGAGCCAAGTCTATGGCTTCATGAAGCAGTCGGGCGGGCACGTCAAAATCTATAGCGAAGTCGGCGAAGGCACGACCATCAAGCTTTATTTCCCACGCCACGACGGCGATGACGCCACCGTCACCGCGCCAGACGACACGACCGGCTCAAGCCAGGGCCTCGGCGAAACCATTCTGATCGTGGAGGACGACGATGGCGTCCGGCAATATGCGTCCGAGATTTTGCGCGACCTGAACTACCAGATTCTCGAAGCCAGAGACTCGGCCACGGCGATGCGGCTGCTGGACGCCGACAAGAAATTCGATCTGTTGCTGACCGACGTGGTGCTGCCCGGAAAGAACGGCCGCGAACTGGCGACCGAGATCGAAAAGCGCCGGCCGGGCGTCAAGATCATCTTCATGACCGGCTATTCGCGCAACGCCATCGTGCATCATGGCCGCCTCGACCGCGGCACCGAATTGATCACCAAGCCGCTGATCGAAGGCGTGCTAGCGCGCAAGATTCGTCAAGTGCTCGACGGAGTAGCCTCGTCACCCCCCAAAACAAACGAGTAGAAAAACATGTCAAAGCCAATGCGTGGTCTGTTGCTGTGCGTCGCGATGCTCTTCGGTGTGGTCCACCCAGCCGCCGCTCAAGACGCGGCCGCTTATCCGACCAAACCGATCCGCGTGATTGTGCCGTTCGCACCGGGTGGCGCGACCGACCTCGCGATGCGGATGGTGCAACCAGGCATGTCGCGGGTGCTCGGCCAGCAGATCGTGATCGACAATAGAGGCGGCGCTGCCGGCAATATCGGTATGGAAATGGCCGCACGCACGGCACCCGACGGCTACACGCTGTTCTTCGGCAATGTCGGGACGACCACGATCAATCCCAGCTTCTACCGCGATCTGGCCGTGTCGCCGGAGCGTGACTTTGTCCCCGTCTCAATCGCCGCGGAGACAGCGGGCATTCTGGTCGCCAGCAACAAGTTCCCGCCAAATTCGGTCAAGGAGATGATCGACTACGTGAAGGCGAGGCCCGGTAAGATCAATTACGGAGCGGCCGGCATCAGCACCCTCAATGCACTGGAGATGGAGCAATTCCGCCGCACCGCAGGTCTGGATATGCTTCAGGTGCCCTATAAAGGCGGCGCAGGTCCTGCGCTCAACGATCTCGTGGCCGGTCATGTCGACGTGATGTTCGTCACGTTTTCGGCTGCGATCGGACATGTGAAGGCCGGCAGCCTGAAGGCCCTCGCGGTAACGACCCGTGAACGGCTCGCGCAGTTGCCCGACGTGCGCACGATGGTCGAGCAGGGTTTTCCGGACAATGTCAGTTCGTCGTGGCAAGGCCTGTTTGCCATCGCCGGCACGCCGCAGCCGATCATCGCCAAGCTGCACGCCGCCGTGGTCGAAGCCATGAAAGACCCGAACACCCGCAAGCTGATGAACGACGCAGGCATGCTGGCGACGTCAAGCGCTTCGCCGGATGCCTTCAAGACCTTCTTGGCAGCCGAAACGGCCAAATGGCAGCGGGTCGTGAAAGACACCGGCGCAAAGCTGGAATAGCGCTCCACTCTATTTGGCGGGCACCGATTGCCGCGCGCCGGCGAGCCAGAAGCTCATCACAATCACACGCGCAAAGCCGATGGCGCCTGCCATCAAAATGGCGAAGATCGGATCGTTGCGCCACAGCAGCAGCGCCGCGCCCGCCAGAGCGACGCAAATGATGTTGAGCGCGAACAGGCCTTTCTGACGGCCCGCCAGAGTGGCGATGTCGATCAGCGGCAGCGTCGCGGCGATGCCGGCCTGAAATAGCGCAACCACGGGCAATATCGTCAGCGCCATGTGCCAGCTCGGTGCCAGTTCAAGCTGGTTGAGCGTCAGCCCCCCGAGCGAGATCAGCCCGAACACGACGATCGCAATGGCGGCCGGCAGCAGGAACGTGCCGCGCGAGAACCACAGCGTGCCGTCGCGGTTGCGGTCGGCGACCTCTTTCATGAGCACGGGGTTCATCGACGCCGACGTCAGATTGGTGGGCACGTCGAGCAGCCGGAACAGCAGCGCCAGCGTGCCGGCCAGAACCGCGTTCTGCACGCCGGGCAAAAAGAACAGCGGCGTGGTGGCGAACAGCAGCGCGGACGCGGCCGCCGTCAGATTGAGCGTCGGCAGGCTCAAATTCGCGCGCGCCAGTTCGCCGATGGCGCGAAAGCGGATGCTCTCGCGCAGCATCGTGCGGAAGGCGCGCCGCTCGGAGACACACACGCACGACGCCGCGATCAACTGACCCAGAAAGTCGGACAGCACGAAGGCGAGAAACGGGTTGTGGCCTTTGTAGATGAGCCATATCAGGATCAGCGGCTGGCCGATGGCGTGTGGCAGCAACGCCTTCACCGCGCGGTCGTAACGCCCATGCCGCGTGGCCAGTGTCAGACCCAGCCGCAGCCAAGCGCGCGCAAACAGCGCTCCGGCGAACGAGAGCGTGACGTAAGTCACGAACAGATGCTGCACGGTGACGGCGACAACAAGGGCCGACGCGACCGCGAAAGCGCCTGTCAGCATGCAGAGATGGACGGCGTCCGCACATTTTCGTTCATCGCTCGCCGCGACGACCAGCAATTCATAGCGGCCGAACACTGCGAGCGCGGCGAGATTCACCGCTGCGAGATAGAGCCCGAGATTCGCGAAAATCTGCACTGGGCAAATCCACAGCGCAATCACCAGTCCGACCGCCGACAGAACGCGGATCGACATCAGATTGAGCGCGAGCCGCGAGATGGTGTGCAGCAGGCCGCCGAGCCGTGACGCGCCGAGGTTCTGGCGCTGGCGATGTGGCCAACCGGCATGCGTGGCGTGAGCGACATAGGCCATGATCGGTCCGGCGGAGGCCCAGCAATTCCGCAGGCCGATCAAGCAGTAACATGGTTATTTTTTCGTTAACGCAGGCGCGCTAGCGGCGCACCCAACGGTCGGTCCCCATCGTCGAGCCGCCAGCATAGGTCCAGACGCCCATCCAGCCGTCGCCCTGAGGACCGTAGAGCGCGAGCCCGGTCTGATTGCCGGAGCGATACGACACCGCGAGGAAATCCTTGTTGCCGATGCCGGTGCCGACGTAACGCGCGCCATCGATCACCCAGACGACACTGTAGGTCTCGCCAGTCTTCTCGACCGTGACCGTGCCGGTGTACTTGCTGCCCGGTTTGCCCGGATCGGTGCCTTCGACGAAGTATCTGCCGACCGGTTCGGCGAATGCGGCAGTCAGACTAAAGAAAAGCGCGGCGGCGACGGCGGCAAATAGCTTGCGCATGGACGGTTCCCCCCTAATCAGACGGCACGATAAAATTTTGTTCAGCGCGACGCCAGCGGCTTGATCGATAATTCCGCCGCGAGCTTGTCGAGCTGCACCAGCAGTTCTGCCGGCAGCGTCAGGCCGTTGGCCTTGCGATCGGCGATGCGTTTGGCGCGCGCGTCGCCCGGCAGACGGACGGCCTCGTTGCCCGGCAGCGATTTTGAATTGCGCAGGCTGCGGATGTGGCGGTCGACTTCCGACTTGAAGGTTTCGAGTTTCTGGAAGCGGCTCGGATCGAGCGCCAGCACGAACTGGCCGGTATTGGTCGGCGTCGCCGGATCGGCATTGAAGTCGATGCAGTCGCGGCCGAACAATGCGCCATTGAGCGTGCCGGCGAGCATGCCGAACATCAGCGCCAGGCCTGCGCCCTTGTAGCCGGCCATCGGCAACAGCAGCGCATGGCCGCTTTGCTGCGGATCGATCACGGCCTCGCCGGTTTTCGGATCGATCATCCAGTCGTCGTGCAGCGGCTGGTTGAGCATTCGGTGATTCTTGATGGTGCCGTAGGACACGATCGAGGTCGCGATATCGAGCACCAGCGGCGGCTCTTCGCCGGCGGGAATAGCCATCGCCAGCGGATTGGTGCCGAGCAGGGGCTCGGCGCCACCGGCGAGCGGCATGTGGTTGGCATTCGCCACCGCCGAATAGATGCCGATCATGTC
>JANMSH010000335.1:0-7905 GCA_031389105.1 Hyphomicrobiales bacterium | reverse complement strand
GGACGTGTCATTGACCGCCTTGGCAATCATCCATGAAACCAACCCGATCGACTTCCCGGTTTTCTCATCTCGCGAAATCGGCTTCCCGAGCATCCGGGCATCCGGCGGGATTTGGCTGCGCCGTGCTGATCATCATTCTGTGGGCGATGACCGGGCCGATGTTTGGGTTCAGTGACACGTGGCAACTGGTCATCAACACCTGCACGACAATTGTCACCTTCCTGATGGTGTTTCTGATTCAGAACACCCAGAACCGCGACATCCTCACGGTTCAGCTCAAATTGTCGGAGTTGGTGCTCGCCATGAAGGGCGCGAAAAATAGTTTTGCCGCGATTGAGGACCTCACCGACGAAGAGTTGCAAGCGTTGCACGACGAATGCCGGGCGCGTGCCGAAATGACCCACGAGCACCTCGAAGAGCGCCGCGGCGGTGAGCCGGAAAGTAAACCCAAGCGCGCGCTGTCCAAGCCGCGCCGAAAATCACCGCGTTCCGCAAAGTCGTAAAGCGCGCCACCGGAATCGGCCTTAAACTCGCTTTGTTTTTCTGTTAAGTGAGGCTTACGACCGAACGGTGGGACTTTGAAATGACATGGGCGATTTGCATCGGCGCCGGCATGGCAATAGCAGGTTGTGTCGCGATCGGCGAAGCATCGGCCCAAGGCCCACGGCAATCGTCACCCCGGGAATTTTCCGGCATCGCTTCGTTTTATGACAAAGATCACAAGGGCCGCACGGCGTCCGGCGCGGCCTACGATTCCGAAAAATTCACCGCCGCGCACCGGACGCTGCCATTCGGCACGCGATTGACTGTGCTCGAGCCGCGTAGCCACCGCGTGGTGACCGTGGTGGTCAATGATCGTGGGCCGTTCATCAAGGGACGCGTGCTCGATCTGTCATACGCCGCCGCTCAGGCCTTGCGCATGACCAACCGCGGGCTGATCACGGTCACGGCGGCCATCCAGTAAAGATTTAGCGGCCGCTCCAAGCGGTGTTCCCCAGGCCCGCTGGTCTGTGTTAGGCGAAGCATCCGAAGTGTCCCGCCTTACCCGCCTCAAGGAATTACAGCCATGCCCGCCAAGCGCCCGGCGTCCCGCCTCGCCCTGATCGAAGAACCGCGCATGAACGAGGCCCAGCGTACGCTGATGGAGGCGATCCGCTCAGGCCCGCGCGGCAAAATAAGCCCACGAGGACCGTTCGCGGTCTGGCTGCATGCGCCGGAATTCGGCCAACTGGCGCAAGCGCTGGGCGGCCATTGTCGTTACAAGACGTCGCTGTCGCCGCGGCAATCGGAATTCGCCATTTTGTGCACTGCTCGCTTGTGGCGCGCACAATATGAATGGTTCGCGCATGAGCCGATGGCGGTGAAAGCCGGCGTCAAGGAAAAGACCATCAAAGACCTGCGGGCCGGCCGTAAGCCCGCTTCCGCGCCCAAGGATGAGCGTGCGATCTACGATTTCATCCAGGAACTTTACAAGACCCGGCGTGTCAGTGACCGCAACTACAAGCGCGTGCAGGCCGTTCTCGGCGATGCCGGCACCGTCGAACTGGTCGGCATCCTCGGGTATTACGTCATGATATCGATGACGCTCAACGTTTTCCGCATGTTGCCGCCAGAAGACGCCGAACTCGCCTTCGCGGGCGCAAACTAAACACGTCTCTCGTGCATAGAAAAACCCGGCGCAGTCATGCGCCGGGTCATTCGTATCGATACGTTACGATTAGCAGCTACGACGGGTCTTGATGATCACGTTGCCGTTCGGCAGCCGCGTCTTGACCTTAACGACGCGGCACTCGTTGCGATGACGCCGCCAACCCTGGTGACGGCCGCTGTCCGTGTGCTGGCGCACGACGACGCGGTCGCTGCCCATGCGCTCTTGGATCACGACCTGGGCCGAAGCGGGAATAACGCCCAACATGGTCGCGGCAATCGCCGCGCTCAAAACAAGAATCTTCATTTCAATCTCCTTGGTTCCACTGTGAATGAGGAACGCGGAAGAATTGAAATGGTTCGAAAATTTCTTCAATTGGGATTTTTACGCAATGAATAACCATTCATTGTGCAGACAGTGATCAGGCCGACGCGGGATAACCCCGGATCAGTTTGTTCTGCCGGAACAGGCTACCGACAAAGTCACCCACAGGCGTAGGACGGAAGCCGCGGGCGCGGTTGCGGTCGCCGATGAAAAACAGCAGGCGCTGCTGCTCGGCAAGCCGCCGGTAGACTTCAGTGACCGGCAAGCGCGGATCCCAGCAATCGATCGCTTCGCCGCCGATGCCGTTGATTTCAAGGATGGAGAAGTCCTCGCCGCGCATCAGCCCTTCCACAGTCTCGAACCGCAGATCGAAGCGGCCATAGTGGAATTCAGTCATGCCGCGCGCGATCACATCGAACCGCTCGTCGAGCGCCGCCGTGATGTGGTGTCGGCCATCGCGATACAGCGCACCGGCGCGCTGATTGCCGATCAGCGCGATCCGAACCACTTCGCCGTAGGCGGGAGTGCGGTCGAGATCGAGTTTGTCGACGCCACGGTGGCTGGGGTCGACGCCGAGGTGCAGTGCGGATTTCCACTGCGCGCGCGGGTCGCTGGCGATGAGCTGGCGTACAGTATTGCGGCCGTCGCCGAGCACCTGCGGAAAGTAACGCAAGGTCAGCGAAATAACGCGTCCCCTCGCCTCGCCAGGCAGCCGGGCATACAGCACCGCCGCTTCGCCGGCATAAGGCACGTAGCGCTGCAGCATCAACGTGTTCGATTCCGGGAAATGCGCCAGATAATTCTCGAGCGCGACGCGGGTATCGATGCGACGCACGCCGTGGCCGTGCCAGCCGATATCGGGCTTGGCGATCAGCGGGAAGGTAATACCGGCATCGTCGATGGCGCGACGCGCGCGCTCGATGTCGCCGGCCAGGCTCGATGCACCCGCGTTGCGTTTGACCACCACAAAGTCCGCGATCCATTGCCGCTCGGCCGGCGTGACGTCGAAAAAGTACGAACTCTTCGATTCGCCCCACATGCCGCCAGTAAAGATTGCCGGGTTCGCCGCGGTCGGCAATGTCAGCGAGCGATGGCGCACGCCAAGCCGGATCCAGTTGAACACCAGCGGCAGATAGAACAGCGCCGGCGGAATGCGCTCGGCCATCGCGACCTTGCGGTCAGCGCGCGACAAAGGCGGCATGCCATAGCAGGCTTCCGTCAGCGCCAGATCGGCGGCGACTTCCGGCACCACCGCCTTGCGGAACGCGAAAACCCTCTTGCGTGCAAAGCTGGTTGCCCCGATGACGGCAAACAATATCGGCCAGGCCCAGAACCCGATGCTGTCGTCGAGCGCATCCCCGAACACGATGACGAGGTAAAGCATCAGCGGAAGATACAGCGCGGAAACGATCAGGCTCGCGGCGGTGAAGCGAAGCAGCGAAACGCGCGCCCAGCCGCAGGCGACGAAAGCCACGAACACCACGCCGGGCACAACGCGGCACAGAGCGACCAGTCCGAAGACATTTTGCTTGAGCGAGTCGCCGAACCGGCGCACGCGATCGTCGACCGCATAGCGCGACAGCCAGGGCACGTGCCGCGCGGCGGCGCCGAGACCGTACAGCGCAAAGTCGCTGGCGACGATGCCGCCATAGATGCTAACGGCCACCAGACTGACCGGCATCAAATCGTTCACGATGATGTAACCGCCGAGGATGATCGCGAGATCCTCGTGCGCGAACGGCAGCATCAGCAATGACGTAACTTTGGCGAACCAGGACATATCGAGAGTGGCGATATGCCCAAGCGCAGTAATCGACTGAAACAAGCGCTTCCCCGATCCCCCACGTGTCTTTCCGCGTTTGCGAAAAGACCAAAAACCTTCCACCCCGACGCGACTTACCGCCGCTGCCGCACTAATGGCCCGGGGAATGACATCCCGATGAAAGGCAAAGCCCCGTTTTTATTCTTATGCCCCGGCTTCAAAACGATTTTGACGTAAGGCAATGAAAGGAACAAGGAAGTTCGTGCGCCTGTTCGCTTTATCCTGAATGGTCGGCCGCTTGTTGCCGGACCGTGGCGCATGGGCAACAGGTGTCGAAAAGGTAGCAGGCGCCTTTGCTCAACTTTCAGTTGTGATTGCGCCGGACGTCCGGCGGGCTGCCAATCCACCGCATCCGGGCGTATTAAGCCCGCGTTCGGACGCCCTTTAGTCGAAGCGCCGCAACCGTCATGATAGGGTTGTGGCGTTATGGCCAAAGACGATCGCTCCCCATCTCAAGACGAGCACCAGGTGGTCAGCTTCCGCAGCGGCCGCCCGGTTGCCCAGCCCACTGTGGCTGGTCCGACTCCGGTCGAGGATCTTGCCAAATTCCGCGCCAAAGAAAGCCCGGAGGAGTATCGCCACCGTATGACGGTCAACGTGGTGGCATTTGCGTTCATCGCCGTCTTGATCGGCGGCGGCCTCTGGCTGGCCAACACCATGGCCGAGATCCGTAAAAATCAGGACTGCGTGTCCTCCGGCCGCCGCAACTGCGTACCGATCGAATACAGCCGAGAGCGCTAAAGGGCTGCCCGTTGGCGTAGGGCCGGCCGATTCCCGCCTAAATGCGCCTGTGGGGACACCCAGGGCCGTTAAATACCGGCTACCATTGAACTTAAGGCTTTGCTTCGCTATACGGGCAAGCTTGCCGCTTGCCGGTGGAAGTTCGTGTCGGGGGCCGTCGCGCGGCGTTACGGGTTTTCGGCCGGAAAATTGCCAGAACGCCAAATAAATCAGAGAGTTATCGATGTCCTCAACCTATGACACTATCGCCAATATTATCGCCGAGACCTGCGATATTCCGCGCGATACCATTAAGCCCGAGAGCCATGCCATTAACGACCTCGGCATCGATAGCCTCGACTTCCTCGATATCGCTTTCGCCATCGACAAGGCGTTCGGGATCAAGCTGCCGCTCGAGCAGTGGACCCAGGAAGTCAACGACGGCAAAGCCACCACCGACCAGTATTTCGTCCTCAAGAACCTCAGCACCCGCATCGACGAGCTCGTGGCGGCCAAGGGAGCATAACGCTCACCCAAAACATGCGTCTCGAGTACTTCCAACTGATCGACCGCATCGTCGACCTTAACCTCGCCGATCGCTCGATCAGGAGCGAGGCGACGGTTCCGACCGAGAACACCATCTTCGAGGGCCACTTTCCCGGCTTCCCGCTGATGCCGGGCGTGCTGTTGATCGAGGCGATGGCGCAAACTTCCGGCTGGCTGATCGTGGCCGCGAACAAATTCCAGCGCATGCCGTTCCTGGCGCAGGTCAAGGACGCCAAATTCCGCACTTTCGTCATGCCCGGCCAGAAGCTCGAAGTCAGTGCCAAACTGGCGCATGAGGGCTCCGGCTATGCCGTCACGGATGCCAGGATTACGCTTGCCGGCAAGCCCGTCTGCGACGCCACCCTCACCTTGCGGGTGATGGATTTCCCCAACGCCGAAGTCAGCGAGAAGATGCGCGAAATCGCCACGCGGGTCGGTTTCCCGAGCGAGGTTGCGGTCAATGGCTAACGCGGAACGCGAGGCCTGGATTACCGGCGTCGGCATCGTTTCCAGTCTTGGCGAAGGCGCCGAGGCCCACTGGCAGAAATTGATGGCGGCGCAGCCGGCCGCCGACACCACGACATTTGCGCCTTACGTCACTCATCCGCTGGCGCCGCTGAATTTCGACGCGCAGATTCCGAAAAAAGGCGACCAGCGCCAGATGGAGAACTGGCAGCGTATCGGCACCTACGCTGCCGGTCTCGCGCTCGACTCCGCCGGCGTCAAAGGCAAGCCGGAAATCCTCTCGAACATCGACATGATCGTGGCTGCCGGCGGCGGCGAGCGCGATCTCGCGGTCGACGCGACTATTCTTTCCGAAATGCCGCACGCGCCAAATCAGGCCGCCTATCTCAACAATCATCTGATGAACGGTCTGCGTCCGACGTTGTTTCTGGCGCAACTCTCCAATTTGCTCGCCGGCAACATCTCGATTGTGCACGGCGTCACCGGTTCATCGCGCACCTTCATGGGTGAAGAAACCGCAGGCGTCGACGCGGTGCGCATCGCGCTGTCGCGCATCGCCGCGGGTCAAAGCGACATCGCGCTCGTCGGTGGCGCACATAACGGCGAACGTCCCGATCTGCTGCTGCTCTATGAATTCGGCAGATTCAATCTCAAGGGCCAGCACAAGCCGGTGTGGGAGCGCGACGAAAACAACGGTGGCTTCGCGCTCGGCACCATGGGCGCGTTCCTGGTGATCGAGTCGCGTGAACACGCCGAGAAGCGCGGTGCCAAGCCTCTGGCGCGGCTTACCGCGGTCCTCGCTGACCGCTCCAAGCGGACGCCTGGCGCCATCACCGAGACACTGTCCGAGCTGTGGGACAAGATCAAAGCCAAGGTAACGTCCGGAAGCGCTGCCGTGCTGTCGGGCGCCACGGGCGCGGCCAGCATCACCGCCGAGGAACGAATCTTCCTGGAGCAGCATGGCGACCTTGCCGTGCGCGCACCCGGCACCTATGTCGGACATGGAATGGAGCCAACATTCCCCCTGAACATCGCCTTGGCCACGATCGCGCTCGGCCATGGTAGTTTGTTTCCGCCCGCTGACTCGACCGGTTTGGAAAAGCCGATGAGCGGGGAATTGAGCCAGGTCCTGGTGACCAGCGTCGGGCATTGGCGGGGCGAAGGTCTCGCATTGGTCGAAAAGGTCGGCTGAGGGAGAGCAGAGATGGCATCGACCAAGGACAGCATGCGCCGCCCTCTTGTTGTGGTGACCGGCCTCGGCGTCGTTACCTCGCTCGGCGCCGGCAAGACCGACAACTGGGCAAAGCTGACCGGCGGCCAATCCGGTATCCGCGCCATCACCCGCTTTGCCACCGACGGTTTGAAGACCCGCATCGCCGGCACCATCGACTTCCTGCCGCCACAGCCTTGCAGCGCCGCACTGTCGGAAAGCTTTGCCGATCTCGCCGCCGACGAGGCGATCAGTGAATCCGGCATCGGCAACAAAGCCAATTTTCCCGGCCCGCTTTTTATTGCGGTGCCGCCGATTGAGATGGATTGGTCGCAGCGTCTCGAGGTTGGCATCAAATCCGGCGCCAACGACAAGGTGACCTACGACGACCTGCTCCGCGTCAGCCCTCAATTCCCCGCCTATCATCACCGCTTCCTGTTCCGCTCGGTGGCCGAACACATCGCGGAGAAGTACGGCACCAAGGGCTCTCCGATTTCGCTGTCGACCGCCTGCGCGTCCGGCGCAACCGCGATTCAACTTGGTGTTGAAGCCATCAGACGCGGCGAGACCGATGCCGCGCTGTGCATCGGCACCGACGGCTCGATAAATCCCGAAGCCTTGATCCGTTTCTCGCTGTTATCGGCTTTGTCGACCAGCAATGACGTACCCTCCGCCGCCGCCCGCCCCTTCTCCAAAAACCGCGACGGCTTCGTCATGGCCGAAGGCGCCGGCGCGATCGTGCTTGAAAGCTACGAGTCGGCAAAAGCGCGCGGCGCGAAAATTCTTGGCGTCATGGAAGGCTGCGGCGAGATGACCGACGCGTTCCACCGCACACGCTCGAGCCCGGACGGCAAGCCGAACATCGGCTGCATCGCCAGCGCGCTGAAGGATGCCGGCCTCAAGCCGGACGATATCGATTACGTCAACGCGCACGGCACCAGCACGCCGGAAAACGACAAGATGGAATATCTCGGCGTCTCCACCGTGTTCGGCGAGCGCATGAAGAGCGTGCCGATTTCCTCGAACAAATCGATGATCGGCCACACGCTGTCGGCGGCCGGCGCCATCGAGGCCGTGGTGACGTTCCTGACGCTGCAGAACCAACGCATCCCGCCCACCATCAACTACAATCCGGACCCCGCGATCCCGCTCGACGTGGTGCCGGACAAG
>JANMSH010000381.1:0-25227 GCA_031389105.1 Hyphomicrobiales bacterium | reverse complement strand
CCACCATGCCGGGGCCCTGCATTTCGCCGCCGGGCGGCGCGTCGATGGCGTCGCGGGTGTCGAACAGCACCGTGCCGCCGCGCTTCATGTAGCTGTCGATTTTCTCAAGAGCTTGTTGCGACGGCTTCGGCGCGGTCGGCGAAATAGCCCAATAGATCACCGGGAAGTACGCCAGTTCGTCGCGCGCCGGATCGAGACCGATCGGCTCGCTCGGCTCCAGCGCGGTGCGTTGCGCCAGGAACAGCGTCAGGCCCTGCAGCCCGGCTTTGCTGACGGCGTCGACCGAAGCGTCGCCGGTGATGATGTAAGCGAGGTGGGTCTGCTGCGTCGCCTTGATGGCGAAGTCTTCCTGTTGCGCGGACAGCCTCGGTGGCTGCTGCGGCGGTGGTGTCTGCGCCTGCGCAGGGTCATGCAGCGCGAGCGCGCCGAGCAGGCCGCCGAGCAGCAGCGTCGCCGCGACGCGGCGGCGCATCAGCAAGGTGCTGATGCCGCCGGACAGCCAGAACACCACCAGCGCATCGATCAGCAGCAGCGCCAATGCGGCAAGGAATATCGGGCCGCGCAGATCGAGCGGCTCGCCGTGGCGATAGACGTCGACGCGGGCATTGAGCGACGAGATATCGAGAGGCAGCGGCCGGTCGGCGGGCGCCAGCGTATTGACGGCGACCAGGCCTTCGGGCGGTCCGTAGAAGCCGGGCGGATGGTCGGCGGTGGCGCGGCCGGTGAAATTCGCCGGGATTGGGCGCGCGGTCGGCGGCGGCGCCGAGAACGCGCCGAAACCGTCGAGTACGCGCGTGGCCGGGACCACTTGATTGGCGGTGCGTCCGGTATTGCCGCCGGTACCGGCGCTGTTGGTGTCCGCGCTCGTGGCTGCGCCAGAGAGCGCGATGATGCGGCGGAGCATGTCGACGAAGGTGCCGGAGATCGGCAGGTCGGACCAGCGCGTGTCGGCGGTCACATGAAATAATACGATCACGCCTTTGCCGCGGCGCTGTGCGGTGACCAGCGGCGTGCCATCGGCGAGCGTTGCCCAGGTGCGGTCGGTGAGTTGCGAATCCGGCTCGGCCAGCACTTGCCGGGATACGGTGACGTCTTTCGGCACTTGCATGCCGTTGAATGGACTTTCGCGCGAGAAGGCCGCGAGCTGCTGCGGCTTGTCCCAGCTCAGGCTGCCGCCGAGAATGCGGCCGCCGCGGCGCAGTTTCACTGGCACCAGCGCGTCGTCGGCCGCGGCGAGATGGGGCCCTGCAAAGCGCACCAGGACGCCGCCATTGTCGATCCATTTGTTCAGGCGCTCGATCGCCTCGGTGACGTTGCCGACATCGGCCAAAATCAGCATCGGCAATTGCTGGCCGAGGAAGCGGGTTACCGCTTCGGCCGGGCCGACGCCTTCGGCGAGGCGGACATCGGCGAACGGATTGAGCGCGCGTGACAGATAATAAGTGGCGCCGATCAGCGGCTGTGAACGGTCGGCGGCCGAGCCGGAGACGATGCCGACGGTGCGGCGGCGCCAGCGCTTGTCGAGCAATTGCACTCCGCCGGCCGAACGTTCGCCGACGATTTCCAGGCGCGCCACGTCGTTGCGGATTTCGACCGGCAGATCGATCACGGCCTCGGCTTCGCGGTCGCTGGATTTGAATGCGAATGGCGCTTCGCCGAGCGGCAGGCCTTTGAGGTCGATGGCGCTCACCAGGCCGTTCTCGGCGGTGCCGGTCTGCGCGCGCAATACTTTCACAGTCAAAGCACCGGCCGCGTTGTCGGCGCCGGCGAGCGCATGCGCGACTCCGATGCCGCCCTGGATCACGGTGAGGGGACGGTTGCCGACGACACGCTTGAGGCCGTCGACAAAGGCCGGCCCTGATCCGACATCGACGCCGTCGGACAGCCAGACCAGTTCGACATCGGGCGCGCCGCCAAGGAAGCGCTCGATCACCGGCAGCGCTTCGCTGCGGTCGACGCCATGCGGCTTTGGTTTGAGTTGCTTGATCTGGACGCGGGCGGCGCCGGCGATCTGCAGCGAAATGTCGCGCGCGGTTTCCGACAGCGGCAGCACTGCGACGCCGCGATTGTCGGCTTCGGCGTGCGCGATCAACTCATCGGCGGCGCGTAAGCGCGCGTCCCACGTCGAAGCGGCGGCCCAGCCGTCGTCCAGCATGATCAGCAGCGGCGCGGCGCGGTTTGAGGTCGCGAGCGGCGGATTCCACAAGGGTCCGGCAGCGGCAAAGATGACCAGCGCCGCCAGCGACAGCCGCAATAAAGTCAGCCACCACGGCGTGCGCGACGGCGTTTCTTCCTTCGGCACGATCTCGAACAGCAGCCGGGTCGGCGGGAAGTCGATGCGCTTCGGGCGCGGCGGCACGAGACGCAGCAGCCACCACAGCACCGGCAGGCTGAGCAGGCCGAGCAGCACCAGCGGCTGGGCAAATGCGAGCGGCAAGGAGCCGATCATGCCTGGCTCCTTGGCTGCGCCGGCGCGTGCCGGCTGTTGACGGTGGTCTGTTGCGCCCCTGCGCCCATGCGGGCGTGGATCGCGAACAACAATTCGGTCGGCCCGCGGTCGGTGCGGTGGACGGTGAAGGTCCAGCCGAATTGCTCGCACTCGGCGCGCAAGGCGGCGCGGTGATTGGCGACCAAAGTCTGGAAATCGCTGCGCCAGGTTTCGGCGCGGCCGGCGGTGACGCTACCGAGACCTTCGGATTCAACGAATTCGACGCGGCCGGAATAGGGGAAAGCCTCTTCCGCCGGATCGACCACCTGCACGACATGGCCGCGCGCGCCGTTCGCCGCCAATTGACCGATGGTGCGGCGGAATTCCGCGATCGGCGACCACAGGTCGGACAGCAGCAACACTTCCGAGAACGGCGCCGGCGCGAAACTCGGCGGCAGGCTCGGATGCACGGCGATGTCGTGAACGATCGCCTGCGCCATTTTTTCGATGACGTTGCGGTTGGCGGTCGGGCGCATCAGGTCGGGAATGCCGACGCGCTCACCGCCCTGCACGAGGACTTCCGCGAGCGCGAAGGTCACAACCAGCGCGCGGTCGAGCTTGCTCCACTCCGAAAGCGCGGACGTGAAATCCATCGACGGCGAACGGTCGGACCACAGCCAGATGGTATGCGAGGCTTCCCATTCGCGTTCGCGCACATAAAGATGATCGTCGCGCGCCGAGCGCCGCCAGTCGACATTGTGCGATGGCTCGCCGTTGACGAAGCGGCGGTACTGCCAGAAATTTTCGCCCGAGCCGGCGCGGCGGCGGCCATGCAGCCCGTGAATAACGGTCGAGGCGACGCGGCGCGCTTCCAGGATCAGCCGCGGAATCCGCGACGCGAGCTTTCGGCTTTTGCCGATTGCCGCCTGTACCGCATCGCTTTGGGGATCGCTCCGTCCGGGCTCGGCCATGATTATCCGATGCGGGCCTTGAGTCGCGCGATCACGTTCGAAATAGTCTCGCCTTCCGCACGCGCGGCGAAGGTCAAGGCCATGCGGTGCTTGAGCACGGGCTCGGCCAGTTCGATCACGTCGTCGATCGATGGCGCAAAGCGATTGTCGAGCAGCGCGCGGGCGCGCACGGCCAGCATCAGCGCCTGGCTGGCGCGCGGGCCGGGGCCCCAGGAGATCAGTTTGCCGAGATCGCCGGCTTCCGGACCGGGACGCGCCGAGCGCACCAGCTTCAAGATGGCTTCGACCACCGATTCACCGACCGGCAGACGGCGCACCAGCCGTTGCGCGGCAATCAGGTCTTCCGACGTCATCGCCGCCTTGGCGCGAGTCTCTTCGGCGCCCGTGGTGTCGAACAAAATTTTACGCTCGGCCGCTTCGTCCGGATAATCGACGTCGACTTCCATCAGGAAGCGGTCGAGCTGTGCTTCGGGCAGCGGGTAGGTGCCTTCCTGCTCCAGCGGATTTTGCGTCGCCAGCACGTGGAAGGGCTTGGGCAGGTCATGGCGTACGCCGGCGACCGTCACATGCTGTTCCTGCATGGCTTGCAGCAATGCGGATTGGGTGCGCGGGCTGGCGCGGTTGATTTCATCGGCCATCAGTAGTTGCGCGAACACCGGACCGGCGATGAAGCGGAAGCTGCGCTTGCCGCCTGCGCTCTCTTCCAGCACTTCGGTGCCGAGAATGTCGGAGGGCATCAAATCGGGCGTGAACTGCACGCGCTTGGCGTCCATGCCGAGCGCGATGCCCATGGTGTCGACCAATTTGGTCTTGGCGAGACCGGGAACGCCGACCAGCAGCGCATGACCGCCGGACAACACGGTGATCAGTGCGCGTTCGACCACGATGTCCTGGCCGTAAATCACCGCGCCGATGGCGGCTTTCGCCGCGCGCACGTGAACGGCAGTCGATTCCGCCGCACGCACGATCATGTCTTCCAACTTTTCGAGATTTTCGCCGCTTGCCGACGCCATGATTTCAGTTCCTTTTGCCGGATGCTTTGGCCGTGCCTAGAGGTTATGCAACAACCGCACCAACTGCGAATTTGTTGCGAATTCCCCGCCGAATCTGCCTCATTCTGTGGCCAAGCTTACGCTATCTTCCGTGGCCGGGTCCGTTGAGTCACAAAGTTGCGAACAGGCACGAAACGCCCGCAAGTACGTAGGGAAACAATGGCGAAGACAGGGCAGCAAAGTGGGCTGGAAGGGATCGCCGCGGCGCTGCCCCGCGAAAAAGGTCCGCCGCCGGTCGACAAGTGGAACCCGCCGTTTTGCGGCGATATCGACATGCGGATCGCTGCCGACGGTACCTGGTTCTACCAAAAGACCCCGATCGGCCGGCCGGCTTTGGTTAAATTGTTCGCTTCCGTGCTCAAGCGTGAGGGCGACAGCTACTTCCTGGTCACGCCTGTGGAGAAAGTCGGCATTGTCGTCGAGGAAGTGCCATTCCTCGCCGTCGAGCTTAAGCTCGAGCAGGGTCCGGCCGGGCAGGTGCTCAACTTCCGGACCAATGTCGAGGACAGGGTCGAGGCCGGCCCCGGCCACGCTTTACGCTTTGCCCCCGAACCGGAGGGGGGCCTCAAGCCATTCCTCCATGTCCGACGCGAATTGTGGGCCAAAGTGACGCGCACGCTGTTCTACGATCTGGTCGAGCTTGGCGAGGAGCGGACCATCGACGGCAAGGCGATGTTCGGCGTCGTCTCCAGCGGAGAATTTTTTGCCATGGCGGAAGCCAGCGTCGTGCGGGAGTTCGCCTGATGGATACGGTGGCGGCGCTCTCGGCGGCGGAATTCTATACGCGGGCGAGGACGCGGCTCGACCTTGACGTGCCGCCCGGCCTCAACGATCCGTCGATCACGCCCAAGCGCGGCGACCACGACGCCGATCCGGTGATGCAGAAGATATTCGAGGTGCGGCCGATCCGCCCGGCTGCGGTGCTGGTGGCGGTGATCGATCATCCCGAGCCGACGGTGCTGCTGACGCAGCGCGCGCAGCATTTGCCCAATCATCCGGGCCAGGTGTCGTTTCCCGGCGGCAAGATCGAAAAGACCGACGCCGATCCGCTCGACGCCGCGTTGCGCGAGACCGAAGAGGAAATCGGCCTCGACCGCGGCAAAGTCGAGCCGCTCGGTTACCTCGATCTCTATATGACGACGCTCGGCTACCGCATCGTGCCGGCCATCGCGCGCGTCAAACCCGGCTTCACGCTCACGCTCAACACCGGCGAGGTCGACAACGCCTTCGAGGTGCCGCTCTCGTTCCTGATGGACCAGGCCAACGTGCAGCGTCACTCGCGTGACTGGCAGGGCATGACGCGGCATTATTACGCCATCACCTTCGGCGAGCGCTACATCTGGGGCGTGACCGCTGGTATCCTGCGCAATCTGCACGAACGGATTTACAAATGATCCGCCCGATCCTCACCGAACTCGCGATGTTTATCGTGCCATTCGCACTGTACGCGGTGTTTCTGTGGGCGACCAAAGCCGGCGTGATGAATCCGCAGTCCTGGCCGCTGTCGCGGGTGCTCACGCTGATCATCGTCGCGCTGATCTTGATGGTGGCGGCGTTCTTCTATTTGGCCGAATACACCGGCGCGCCGGTCGGCACCAATTACGTCCCAGCGCACATGGAAAACGGCAAGTTCGTGCCGGGGCAGATGAAATGACGCAGGCTGGCGCTTCGCCGCGCAGCCTCGCCGGCGCCGCCTGGCTGCATGGCGGTGCGCTGCCGCGATTGCTTGAAGTTCTCGATCGGGACGGCGAGGAAGCCCGCGTGGTCGGCGGCGCGGTGCGCAACGCGCTGCTCGGCTTGCCGATCCACGAAGTCGACGTCGCCACGACTGCGGTGCCGGAGGAAGTCGTGCGGCGCGTCACCGCCGCCTGTTTCAAGCCGGTGCCGACCGGCATCGAGCACGGCACCGTCACCGTCGTCATCGACAAGCATCCGTTCGAAGTCACCACGTTGCGCAAGGATCTCGAGACCGACGGCCGCCACGCCAAGGTCGCGTTCGGCCGCGACTGGAAGACCGACGCCGAGCGGCGCGATTTCACCATCAATGCGCTGTCGGCTACGCGAGACGGCACAGTGTACGATTACGTCGGCGGGCTGGCCGATCTGGCCAAACGGAACGTGCGTTTCATCGGCGAGGCGAGGCTTCGCATCCAGGAAGACTACCTGCGCATTTTGCGCTTCTTCCGCTTTCATGCCGCTTACAGCGAAGGCGGCCATCCCGACGCCGACGGTATCACTGCCTGCATCGCTGGCCGCGAAGGGCTCGACCAGTTGTCGCGTGAACGCGTGCGCATGGAAGTGATAAAGCTCGTCGTGGCGCCGCACGCGGTGCCGACGCTGATTGCGATGGCCGATGCCGGGCTGCTGCTGCGCGTGCTCGGCGGCGTGAGTTATCTGGCGAGCTTCGAGAACATGGCCAAGGTCGAGGCCGCCGTCGGTCTGCCGCCCGATCCGGTACGGCGCCTCGGCGCGCTCGGCGTGCTGGTCGCCGAGGACGCCGAACGCCTGACGCAGAAGCTGCGGCTGCACAATGTCGAGCAGGAGCGGCTGGCCTCGATGGCGGAAGGCTGGCGGCGCATTACGCCCGAGCGCGGCGAACTTGGCGCGCGGACGCTGATCTACCGGCTCGGCCCGCAGGCGTTTACCGATCATGCGCTGCTCGGCTGGGCGCGTTCGGCGGCTTCAGCGCACGACAATCATTGGCACGCCATGACGACGACGCCGCAGCGCTGGACCGCGTCAGTATTTCCCTTGAAGTCGGCCGACTTCATCGGGCGCGGCGTTGAGAAGGGGCCGCGGCTGGGCCAGGCGATCCGCGCCGCCGAAGCGGCCTGGATCGCGGCGGGATTTCCGGCCGATGCGGATACACTTGGCGCTATCGCAGACGCTGCGGCAAAAGACTAAGCTCGTTCGATAGTGGGGAGACTATGCGTACATTCTGGCGCGGCATTGCGATTTTCATGCTCGGCGGTGTTCTCGGCACCGGCTTTGGCATCGCGGTCGGATTCTTTTTGTTTCCCTTCGTGTTTCCGCCGCCGGCTGCCGTCGAGCAATTGACGGAGACCGATCGCACGCCGCTTTACGCGACCGGCACTTTCATCCACGCCGATCCGTCCGATCCGATCCACTACGGCAAGGGCAAGGTCAGCGTCTATCAGCGCGCCGTGTTCCTGGAGCCGGACTTCGAAGTCGGGCCAGGCCCTGCGTACCACGTCTATCTAGTGCCGAATGCGAAGGTCCGTGCGGAGGCGCAAGTCGCCAAGTCGATGTTTGTCGATCTCGGCCGCTTGCGGGCCTTCAAAGGCAGCCAGCGCTATCTGATCCCGGCGGGCGTCGATCTCAAGAATTATGCGAGCGTGGTGATCTGGTGCGAGCGGTTTTCGGTGCTGATTTCGCCGGCGGACCTGATGCCGGCGCCCTGAAGGCAAATTTTCGGAATGGAATTATTTTCCGCGTTCGCCGACATCTCTATCTGGCAACTCTTGCTGGTCGCGGGCGTCGCGTTGTTCGCTTCGCTGGTCGGCGGCGTGTCGGGCTATGGCACCGGCGCGCTGATGCCGCTGGTGCTGGTGCCGCTGGTTGGCCCTGCGCCGGTGGTGCCGATCATCGCGATCTCGGCGCTGTTTTCCAATTCCAGCCGCATGGCGGCGTTTCTGAAATACGTCTCGTGGCGTCGTGTCGCGATCGTGCTGGTGGCGTCGGTGCCGACCTGCGTGCTCGGCGCCTGGGGCTACACCATGCTGAGCAACGCCGGCACCGCGCTGGTGATCGGCGGCATGCTGATCCTGAGCGTGCCGCTGCGGCGGCTGCTGAAACATCGCAACGTGCAGGTCGGCGACGGCGGATTGGCGGTTGGGGCGGCGGGTTACGGCGTCGTGGCCGGCGGCACCGCGGGCTCCGGTGTGATCCTGTTGTCGCTGCTGATGGCGGCGGGTGTCGAAGGTGCCGCCGTCATCGCCACCGACGCGGCGATCTCGATCGTGATCGGCATTGTCAAGATTGCCGTGTTCGGAATGGCCGGCGTGCTGACGCCGCAGATCGCAGCCTTCGCGCTGCTGATCGGCATCGTCGCGCTGCCCGGCGCGTTTCTCGCGCGCGCTTTCGTCGAGCGCATGCCGGTACATGTGCACACCGCCGTGCTCGACGTCGTGGTGCTCGTGGGTGGCGTGGTGCTGATTTATGGCGCGTTCGCTTGAGGCGCGACGATCATGCCGCGGCGTGATCCGCCGCTGCGTCTTCTTCCGACTCCACCGACGCTGCTGTTTGCAAAGCGACGGTCGGAATCATTTCGCGGAACAAATCCCCGTCATCACCAATCCAAAGGCACATCGCTTCGTCTACTTCAATAGAGACGACTGTCATGGCCTCGCCGCCCGATTTCAGAAAAACGACGTCGCCTGCTGCAAAGGTCATGATGGTCTCCACTGAGGTGATGTGCGCTAACCCTAGCGGCGGACGATGACAGTTCGAACACGAACAGATTTCATCGGCCGACTTAAGGCCACTTCACCATCGGCGGCATCGACGACAGGATCGATTCAACGTTGCCACCGGTCTTGAGGCCGAAAATGGTGCCGCGGTCGTAGAGCAAATTGAACTCGACATAACGGCCGCGGCGGATCAACTGCTCGTCGCGCTCGGCCTCGCTCCACGGCGTGGTGAAGTTCTTAGCGACAAGTTCGGGATAGATGTCGCGAAACGCACGGCCGACGTCCTGCGTGAAGGCGAAAGTCGCGTCCCAATCGCCCTCGAGGTAATCGTAGAAAATTCCTCCGATGCCGCGCGGCTCGTTGCGGTGCTTGAGGTGGAAATAGTCGTCGCACCACTTCTTAAATTTGTCGTAGGGCGCGACGGCGGCGTGCGCGTCGCAGGCCGACTTCATCGCGCGGTGAAACGCGATGGCATCGGGATCGTCTTGGTGGCGGCGGCGGTCGAGCACCGGCGTCAAATCTGCACCGCCGCCGAACCAGGCTTTGCTGGTGACGACATGACGGGTGTTCATGTGTACGGCCGGAACATGCGGATTGTGCGGATGCGCGATCACCGAAATGCCCGATGCCCAGAACCGCGGATCGTCGGCGGCGCCGGGGATCTCCTTGCGGAATTCCGGCGCGAATTCGCCATGCACGGTCGAGCAATGCACGCCAATTTTCTCGAACACGCGGCCGCGCATCAGCGACATCACGCCGCCACCATTTGGGTTGCCGATCTCGGGTATACCCGAGATCGGATTGGCGTTTGTATGATCGGTGCGCTGCCAAGGCGTGCGCACGAACCGGCCGGGCGCGCGATCGCCCAGCGGCGAATTGGCGGGCAGGGCATCTTCCACCGCCTCAAGCGCCGCGCAGACGTCGTCGCGCAATGCTTGAAACCAGGTTTCGGCGCGGGCCTTGCGCGCTTCGATGTCGGCGGCGTCCATCATGGTTACGTTATCTCACACCGGTTTGGCTGCGCGCAAAGCCGCCGGTCTGCCGCAGCGCTTCGCCGGCCACCATTGCGACCGCGACCGCGATATTGAGCGACCGGAAGCCGTCGCGAAGCGGGATGCGCAGGCGGATGTCGGCCGTATCATGCACGGCGTCCGGCACCCCGGCGCTTTCGCGGCCGAACAACAGGATTTGGTCGTCCCGGAAGGCGTGGTCGATGTAGCTTTGGGCCGCCGCGGTTGTGAGCAGTGCCAGGGTCAGTTTGTCGCCGCGCCGCCAGGTGTCGAAGGCCTGGAACGAGGCATGACGGGTGATGGTGAGCTGGTCGAGATAGTCCAGTCCGGCCCGCCGGAAGGCCCGGTCGGTCACCGGGAACCCGGCCGGCTCGATAATATGTGCTTCCAGGCCCAGGCACGCGCAAAGCCGGAGAATCGTCCCGGTATTCTGGGGGATGTCCGGCTCATAAAGTGCAATGCGCATCGGCCGGCCTGTCGAATTTCTTGAGTTGTACCCGGCATATACCGATGTAGACGAACGATTTGTGTGACTTCGGGTCGCCGGGCTTGCGCTATTAGCACAAGGGTGCCAATAAAACGCGCCGCAGCGTCGTCCTGCCTTTCCCAGGACCGTCGTAACGGTCCGCCCCGCCTCCTGCGGGATCTTTCCCAACGGTTCCAGCCGTGGGCGGATGACTAAGCCAGCCGGGGGAGAGGGATCAAGACGTGACGACCGTGTCTTCTGCGGAGCACACGCGCCGCGACTTTCTGTATATCGCAACAGGCGCCGTTGGCGCGGTGGGCGCAGCGGCGGCCTTGGTCCCGCTGATCGCGCAAATGAATCCCGATGCCTCGACCATTGCCGCGGGCGCGCCAATCGAAGTCGATCTGGCGCCAATCGCCGACGGTCAGATCGTCAAGGTGTTCTGGCGCTCGAAGCCGATCTTCATCTCCCATCGGACCAAGAAGGAGATCGAGGACGCCCAGAAGGTCGCCCTCTCGAGCCTTCCCGATCCGGAAGCCGACAGCGCCCGCGTTAAGCAGGGCAAGGACGAATGGCTCGTCGTCATCGGCATCTGCACGCATCTCGGCTGCATTCCGATCGCCCACTCGGGCGAATTCAACGGCTGGTTCTGCCCGTGCCATGGCTCGGTCTACGACACCGCCGGCCGCATTCGCTCAGGGCCAGCCCCGAAAAACCTGCCCCTGCCGCCGTACAAATTCGTTTCCGATACCAAGATTCAGATCGGCTGAGCGAAACGTCGCATTTAAGGTTCGACCATGAGCGGAAATTCCACCTACCAGCCGCAGAGCAAAGCGGCGCAATGGTTTGAGAAGCGGCTGCCGATCGGCGGCCTGATTCATTCCTCGTTCGTCGCTTACCCGACGCCACGCAACTTGAACTACTGGTGGACCTTCGGCGGCATTCTGAGCTTCATGCTTGGCGTGCAGATCATCACCGGCGTGATGCTGGCGATGCACTACACCCCGCATGCCGACCTCGCGTTCAAGTCAGTCGAAAGCATCATGCGCGACGTCAACTACGGCTGGCTGTTGCGCTATCTGCACGCGACCGGGGCGTCGATGTTCTTCATCGCGGTCTACATCCATATGTTCCGCGGCATGTATTACGGCTCCTACAAGGAGCCGCGTGAGGTGCTGTGGATCCTCGGCGTCATCATCTATCTGCTGATGATGGCAACCGGCTTCCTCGGCTACACGCTGCCCTGGGGCCAGATGAGCTTCTGGGGCGCGACCGTCATCACCAATTTCTTCTCGGCGTTCCCCGGCATCGGTGAGCCGCTGGTCACCTGGCTGTGGGGCGGCTACGGCGTCGGCAGCCCGACGCTCAATCGCTTCTTCTCGCTGCATTATCTGCTGCCTTTCGTGATCGCGGGCGTCGTGATCCTGCATGTCTGGGCGCTGCACGTGTCGGGTCAGAACAATCCGACCGGCATCGAGCCGAAATCGGACAAGGACACGGTGCCGTTCACTCCTTACGCGACCGTCAAAGACGGCTTCATGATCGTTTGCTTCTGCCTCCTGTTCGCGTATTTCGTGTTTTACGTGCCGAACTATCTCGGACACGCCGACAATTACGTTCCGGCGAATCCCGCGGTGACGCCGGCTCACATCGTGCCCGAGTGGTACTACTTGCCGTTCTACGCGATCCTGCGCGCTATCCCGAACAAGCTCATGGGCGTGCTGGCGCTGTTCGGCTCGATCGGCATCCTCGCCTTCCTGCCGTGGCTCGACACCTCGCGCGTCAAGTCGGCGCGCTATCGTCCGCTGTACCGCCAGTTCTTCTGGCTGTTTTTTGCGGTCTGCATCGGTCTCGGCTGGCTCGGGGCAAAGCCGGCGGAGGGCATTTACGTGGTGCTTGCCCGCATCCTGACCATCTACTATTTCGCGCACTTCATCATCATCTTGCCGCTGCTCGGCATTTTCGAGAAAACCAAGCCGCTGCCGAATTCGATTTCGGAATCGACGCTGGGCTCGAAGGCGTAGGCAGGAAAATGATCATGACGAAGCGGATAATTCTCGCCCTCACGCTCGCAGGCAGCCTCGCTGCCGCCGCATCGCCGGTGCTGGCGGCGGAAGACACGCCGCAGCCGCCGAAGGTGAAATGGTCGTTCAGCGGTCCATTCGGTAAATTCGACCAGGCGCAGCTCCAGCGCGGCTTCAAGGTTTATCGCGAGGTCTGTGCCAGCTGCCATGGGATGCAGATGGTTGCCTTCCGCAATCTCGCCGATGCCGGCGGGCCTGGTTATTCGGAAGCGCAGGCCGCCGCTGTGGCGTCCGAGTACAAGATCAAAGACATTGACGATAAGGGCGTCCCAATCGAGCGCGCCGGCCGGGTGGCGGACTACTTCCCGTCGCCGTTCGCCAACGATCTGGCCGCCCAGGCGGCTAATGGCGGCACCGTGCCGCCGGACTTTTCAACGCTGGCCAAGGCGCGCACTTACGAGCGCGGGTTCCCCTGGTTCGTTTTCGACATTTTCACCCAGTATCAGGAGCAGGGGCCGGACTACATCGTGGCGCTGCTACAGGGTTATGTCGATCCGCCGAAAGACTTTAAGGTGCCGCCGGGCGGCAATTACAATAAATATTTCCCCGGCCACAACATCGCAATGCCGCCGCCGCTCCAGGCAGGCCAGGTGACGTTCGATGACGGCGCGCCGCAGACGCTCGATCAATACAGCAAGGATGTCACGGCGTTCATGATGTGGGCTGCCGAGCCGCACATGGTCGCGCGCAAGCGCCTCGGCTTCCAGGTCATGATCTTCCTGATCATTTTCGCCGGGCTGATGTACTTCACCAAGAAGAAGGTGTGGTCGGCGGTGCACTAAGCCAGAACAGAACTTCTTGACGTCAGGGCCCGGTTTCGGGCCCTTTCGTTTTGTGGTTTCCGGATTGGGGTTGGTCATGACCAAGGCAGTACTCGGCATCATCGGCGGCAGCGGCATCTACGACCTGCCGGGCCTGCAGAACGTGCGCGAAGAGCATGTCAAAAGTCCCTGGGGCGAACCGTCGGGCGCGCTGCGAATCGGCGACATCGGCGGGCTGCCGGTCGTCTTCCTGCCGCGCCACGACAAGGGCCACCGGTTGTCGCCGTCCGACATCAACTACCGGGCCAATATCGACATCCTCAAGCGCGCCGGCGTCACCGATCTGGTGTCGTTGTCGGCCTGCGGCTCGTTCAAGGAGGACTTAGCCCCCGGCACCTTTGTGCTGGTCGATCAGTTCGTCGACCGCACCTACAAACGCGAGAGTTCGTTCTTCGGTCGAGGCCTGGTGGCGCACGTTTCGATGGCGCATCCGGTATCGCCGATCTTGCGCCGGCGCCTGCGCGATGCCGCGCGGATGGAAAGCATCGAGCCAAAATGGGGCGGCACGTACGTCTGCATGGAAGGCCCGCAATTCTCCACGCTGGCCGAGAGCATGACCTACAAGGAGCTCGGCTATTC
Organism: Hyphomicrobiales bacterium; assembly: GCA_031389105.1. Classification (GTDB taxonomy): domain Bacteria; phylum Pseudomonadota; class Alphaproteobacteria; order Rhizobiales; family Xanthobacteraceae; genus Pseudolabrys. The sequence goes on along the minus strand of JANMSH010000381.1, from coordinate 11,386 downwards.
CGTGATCGGCATGACCAACATGCCGGAGGCCAAGCTCGCGCGCGAAGCCGAGATTTGTTACGCGACCGTCGCGATGGTGACCGATTTCGACTGCTGGCATCCCGAGCACGACGCCGTCACCGTGCAGGACATCATCCAGGTGCTGGTGAACAATGCCGATCGCGCCAAGCGGCTGGTGGCGCGGCTCGCAGCGGATTTTCCGCGCGAGCACGAGGAATGCCCCATTGGATCCGATCGTGCGCTCGACACCGCGCTGATCACCGCGCCCGAGGCGCGCGATCCCGACCTGATCAAGAAGCTCGATGCCGTCGCGGGCAGGGTGTTGGGCGCCTAAGACGTGGAGCCCGGGTTATGGCTGGGTATCATCTCCGCTACAGTCGGGCATATGAAAAAAGTGTCACCCATTGTCGGCGGCGTGATCGGCGCGGTATTGGGTTTTTTCGCCGTCCTGATTGCGCTCGAACTCGTCGGTTTCGCAATTTCGGCAGACCCCATCATGACGGGCATGCTGGTGCTGGTGGTGTTCGCGCCGGCGGGCGCGCTCGCCGGTCTTGTGCTCGGCACCAAGCTCACGCTGCGGGCGCGCGGCCAGGACGGCGCGGGCGAACTCGCGGTCAACAGCCTCAAGGCGTTTGGGATTTCCGTTGTGATGGTCGCCGTTGGCGGCGCCATGACCTACTTTTACATCGAGGAAACGGCCACGCCCTGGCTTAACCCGAATGCCGCCAATCCTGAACTGCACTACGAGATACGGTTGCCCGCCAGCTCGGTATTGCCGGCTTCGCCGCGGGGTATCGCGGTCGAGTTGAGGACCGACTTGAACACGATGCCGGGCGAGTTGGCCTCGGCAAAATTCCGTCACGACGGCGTGCAGCCGGTGATCGTCGGGCAGGTCGATCTGGCTTTCCGGACGTGGCGCCGCCGGTTGGCGGTCAAGATCGCCGGCCAGCCGGATCGCGTGTACCCCATCGGGCTGACCGATAAGGCGCCGCACACAAGCGAATTCGGAGCCTGGGAGGGCAACGTTGACGGCAGCGAAATCCGCTATCGCGCCAAATGGCCGGGTCAGGAATAACGGAATCGGCGCGCACAAGCCGTGAGGCCTGCGCGCGCCGGACTGTCAGCAGCCGTTACGTCGGCAAACGCTACATGGGCTTCGCGTTCGCCGTCGCCGGGAGAATGGCGATGTCACGGATGCCACTGACGCCGTTGATCTGCACCGCAGGCGTCGCCTTGCCGGTGGCGAGGTCGATGCTATGCAGCCAGTCGCCCGCCATCAGCCAGGCTTCGTTCTTGCCCTGGCCGTCGGACCAGATGTCGAACGATACGGCCTTGGCGTCGACGCCGAGCTTGCCGACCGAGGTGAGCACGCCGTCATTCGGCGGCGCCTGCTTCAACAGGGCGCCGCTCGTGGCGTCGATGTCGTAGAGCACCGTTTCCTTCGTGCCTTTGAAGGAATTGGTGTAGGCGCCGGCGACGACGTTCGGCTTCGCGCCCTTGTTCATGTCGGTCTCGGCGAACTTGAGTTCGCCATCGACCGTCACCTTGCCGTCTTCGAGGTTGGCGCGCAGGTTCATGCCGTCGCTGCCGATCAGACGCAGGCGGTCGGCAACCGGATTGAAGTCGACGGTAGCCATGGTGCCGGCGGTCAGTGTCTTTTCCAGCTTGACCTTCATCGTGGCCTTACCGGTGGCGGTGTCGACCGTATAGACGGTGCCATCCGTCGAGACGGCGTAGAGCATGTTGTCGGCAGGGCGGACATCGATGCCGATGACGCGGCCGTTCATGCCCTGGATATTCCAGGTCTTCGCGACTTTCTTGGTCGCGGTATCGACGATCGAAATGGTGTTGTCGCCCGACAGGGCGGCGACTTCGGCAGCTTGAGCGGCCATACCGCTCAGCATAACCGCGGTGGACGCGGCGAGTAAGGCCCGTAATTTCATCACGCTCTCCCTTGTTTGCGTCGCCCGTTTGAGCTGACACAAAGCGAAGTACGAGCGGGGATGCCTCCCGGATGCAGGCGGGACTGCGACAAAATCGCCTCGTTTGACCGCATGCCGGCCGGCGGCCAAGATGTGAGCGGTTTCAGCACCTTGGGGCTCCATGCGCGTCGTCGATCTCGAGAAACTAGCGCCCGAGGAGTGGCGCCCGGGTGTGCGGACCCGGATGCGGGCGTCGGCGGCCAATGGCGCGGCGCAGCTCTGCCTGTTCGAGCAATGGTGCGACCCCGGCCATGGCGCGCCGACCCACCTCCATGCCGTCGAAGAAGTGCTGCACGTTATCGCTGGCCAGGCGGAGGTGTGGGTCGGCGACAGCCGCGCGACCCTGACCGCCGGGCAACTCGTGGTCGTGCCGGCCGGCCATAGACACGGCTTTTCCAATACCGGCGCTACCACGCTGCATATAACGTCGACCCTTGCCGTGCCGGTATTCGAGGCGGCATATGACGACAAACGCGAGACGCCGCGGCGCTGGCTGCCGGGCTGATCGGGGGCTTGAACAATCTTGCCGCGCGCGCTTCCTTATGCCGGCCAACAGGAGAAACCCAATGCCCGAAATCACCATCAATATCGCCGCCGGCCGCAGCAACGAAACCAAGAAAGCGTTGATGTATGACATCACCCAGGCGGTGATGAAGAATTGCAACGTTCCCGCCGATGCCGTGGTGGTGCAGATCGTCGAATGTCCGCTGACCGATAAGATGAAGGGCGGCCAGACCTTCGTGGAACGCATGAAGAAATAGTGCCGCGATGAACACCCTCGACGACGACCTGCGCAATTCGATCCGCAACATCCCGGACTATCCCAAGCCCGGCATCATGTTTCGCGACATCACCACGCTGCTGGGCAATGCGCGGGCGTTCCGGCGCGCCGTGGACGAGTTGGTGCAGCCCTGGGCCGGCATGAAAATTGACAAAGTCGCCGGCATGGAAGCGCGCGGGTTCATCCTGGGGGGCGCGGTGGCGCATCAGGTGTCGGCCGGCTTCATCCCGATCCGCAAGAAAGGCAAATTGCCTCACAAGCGCGTCAGCATCGCCTACTCGCTCGAGTACGGCCTCGACGAGATGGAGATGCACGAGGACGCCGTCAGCAAAGGCGAGCGCGTGATCCTGGTGGACGATCTGATCGCCACCGGCGGCACCGCGGAAGGCGCCGTGAAGCTGCTACGGCAAATGGGCGCCGAGGTTTTGGCCGCGTGTTTCGTCATCGACCTGCCCGAGCTCGGCGGCGCCGCCAAGCTACGCGCGATGGACGTGCCGGTGCGGACGCTGATTTCGTTCGAGGGGCATTAATCCCGCTTCGGGCCCCATGGGCCCTGATCGGCAATCGGCGCTTCGCCGGGCAGAAACGGTTTGCCGCCTTGCGGCTCGCCGCTCCAAGGGCCGTCAGCCGGGGTGCTTTCGATCTGCGCCGGCTCGTCCGCGCCGGGCAAAGCCAGCGGACCCGGATCATGGCCGCCGGCGAATTTCATCAGCGCCTCGACACGTTTGTCGACCGATGGATGGGTCGCGAAAATATCCGAGAATCCCGTGCGCGGATTATCGATGCACATTTCCATCACCGCCGAATTGGCGCGCACCAGTTCGCCGCGGCCTTCGATCTTGCGCAACGCCGAAATCATGGCGTCGGGATCCTTGGTCAATTCCACCGCGCCGGCATCGGCGAGATATTCACGCTGCCGCGACAGCGCGAAACGGATCACGATCGAGAGAATCCACGCAACGACAATAAGCGCTATCGCAATCACGATGGCGATGCCGGCACCGCCTTTCTTGTCGCCGCTACTGCTACTGGACGAGCGGCGCGCGCCGAACGAAGTCTGGAAAAACATCCGGAACACCATCTCGCCGAAGAACGAGATCACGCCGGCGATCACCACCGCGATCACCAGCATGCGGACGTCGCCATTGCGGATGTGGGTCAGCTCATGGCCGAGCACGGCTTCCAGCTCGCGGTCGTCGAGCGCGTTCATAAGCCCGCGCGTCACCGTGATCGAATACTGCTTGTCATTGAGGCCGGTGGCGAATGCGTTGAGCGCATCGTCTTCGGCGATGCGCAGCTTCGGGGTTGGTATTCCACGGGAAATGCAGAGATTTTCCAGCAGATTATAGAGCCGGGGCTGCTCGGCACGGGTGACCGCGCTCGATCCGGTGACGGCATCGATCATGCGCTGGTGGAATTTGTAGGCGATGCCGACCCATATCAGCGTGCCCAACGTTGCCCAGGGCAAGGCGAGTATGAAATCGTATCTCGCGAGGCGCAGCAAAACCTCGATCGGCGCATCATTCGAAAGCGCCTCGGCCAACAGCGCGCCAGCGAATACCAGCACATAGACCAGGAAGAACAGGCCGATCAGCAACAAGACCGAACGGCGCTTGTTCGATTGGATATGCGTATAGAGTCCGTAGGAGGCCATGCTCCGTCCTTCGGCGAATGACGCTGCGGCGTCCTAGAACTTCACGCTCGGCGCCTGCTCGAGCTGCGCGCGGCCTTCGCCGAGGTCGAAGAAGGTGCGATGGCCGAAGCCGAACATGCCGGCGAACAGTGCGGCGGGGAATTGTTCGATGCCGGTGTTATATTCCTGCACCGCGTTGTTGTAGAAGCGGCGCGACGAGGCGAGCTTGTTCTCGATGTCGGACAGTTCCGCCTGAAGCTGCTGGAAGTTCTGGTTGGCTTTGAGGTCCGGATAGGCTTCCGACAGCGCGAACAATTGCCGCAGCGCGCCGGACAGCATGTTTTCCGCCGCCACCTTCTGCTCGACACCGGGGGCGGCTATCGCGGTCTGGCGGGCCTTGACGACGGCTTCCAGAGTTCCGCGCTCGTGCGTGGCGTAGCCCTTTACCGTCTCCACCAGATTGGGGATGAGGTCGTGGCGCTGTTTGAGCTGCACGTCGATATCGGCGAAGGCCTGATTGGTCCTCTGCCGCATGGCGACCAGGCCGTTATAGATGCTGATCGCCCAGATCACGATGACGACAACGACGCCGAGAACGACCCAGCCGGTGGTGGACATGCAAGGGCTCCTGAAAAAAGTGGGAACGGAACAAGCCTAGCCTAGATAAGGCCGCAGCCGCCAACCGTAATCGGCATCGAGGCGCTCAATTTTTCGTAAGCCTTTGGGCACAAAGAAAAAAAGGCATTGAGCCGAAGCTCAATGCCTTTCGCCAGACGGCTATTCGGGGGGTAAGGGGGGAGCCGCCCGACTTAATCAACGTGGCAATAACGTCGCCGATTAAGTTTGGTTCCTGGGTTTCGTATCTTGTTTCAATTTTTCAACAGTGAGGCGCCTGTCTTGAGGACGCCACGTTCCGGGAGTTCCTTGGGTCCATCGGGACTCATTCGGAGGGGTATCCATGAGCTCTGTACTGATCAAATGCCCGGCGACTGGACGGCCGGTTTCGACCGGAATCGAGGTCGAATCCAGCGTATTCCGGCAATTGCCGAAGCTTGCGTCACGGATGGTATGTCCGGCCTGCGGGCAGGAGCACGTTTGGCTGACCAGTTCGGCCTGGCTCGAGGGCGAACCTCACCTTGTGCGGCAATCCGGCGCGGCGGCTTAAAGAGCTTAGCTGGCTTCCCGGAACCGCACCGCGGCTTCCAGGTCGACCGAGACCAGTTGCGACACGCCGCGCTCGGCCATGGTGACGCCGAACAGCCGGTTCATGCGCGCCATGGTGATCGGATTGTGCGTGATGATCACGAAGCGGGTGTCGGTCGAGCGGGTCATTTCGTCGAGTAAGTCGCAGAACCGTTCGACATTGTGATCGTCGAGCGGCGCGTCGACTTCGTCGAGAACGCAGATCGGCGCTGGATTGGTCAGGAACACCGCGAAGATCAGCGCCAGCGCGGTCAGCGCCTGCTCGCCGCCTGACAAAAGCGACAGCGTCGCCGGCTTCTTGCCCGGGGGTTTGGCTAGAATTTCCAAGCCCGCTTCCAGCGGATCGTCGCTTTCGATCAACTGCAGTTCGGCGGTGCCGCCGTTGAACAGCCGGGTGAACAGCGTCTGGAAGTGGGCGTTGACCTGCTGGAACGACGCAAGCAATCGCTCGCGCGCCTCGCGGTTGAGGCTCTGGATGCCAAGCCGCAGCTTCTTGATGGCTTCGACCAGATCGTCGCGCTCGGTGGTGAGCGAGGTGTGCTGGGTCTCGACCTCACGCAGTTCCTCTTCGGCGCGCAGATTGACGGCGCCGAGCCGCTCGCGCTCGCGGCGCAACCGCTCCAGCGTCGCTTCGATGTCGGCGAGTTCCGGTAGCGGATCTCCTTCCTTGAGTTCGGCCAACTCAGCGACGCCCGACGGCTCGATCTCGAGCATGTCGTGGATTTCGCGGCCGATATCGATGAGGCGGCGCTTGGCGCCTTCGTGACGTTCCTCGGCGCGGGCGAGTTCCTCGCGCGCGGCAGAGGCTGCTTCCAACGCGGCGCGTGCGTCGCGGTCGGCTTCGGCAAGCTTGTTCTCGGCTTCTTGCAGACGATCGGCGCAGGCGCGGCGGTCTGCATTGGCCGCTTCGATTTCTGTCATCAACGCCTGGCGCTTTTCGGCGAATTGCGCCGGTGCGTTCTCGAGATCGGCGCGGTCGTTGGTGGCTTCGGCGATGCGCTGCTCGAGCGTGGCGATCTGGGCATGCGCGCCGGTCTGGCGTTCGACCCAGCCGGTCTTGTCGGTGGCGAGCGCCGTCAGACGGCGGTCGGCCATCTCGGCCTCGCGCACGATGGCCTGCTGCTCGGCGCGGATTTCCGCGGCCTTGGCGCGCTTGCCGACGATATCGTCGCGCACGCCGGTCAACTGAGTTTCGAGATCGGCGACCGGCGGCAGCGCGATAAGCGCGCTTTCGGCTTCGGTCTTGGCGGCGGCGGCTTCGTCGCGGCTGGCGGTGAGGCGCATGCGCGCTTCGGTCAATGCGGACAACCGCGCCGCGTTGCGGTTCATCTCGCGTTCGGCGGCTTCGTGCTGGTCGCGCGCGGCCATCGCCTCGCGCTGACGTTCGCGCGCGTCGGAGCGGGCTTGCGTCTCGGAGGCGACCGCGGCTTGCAGACTGGTTTCGGCCTCGACCACGATGCCGCGGGAAATTTCCGCTTCGCTGCGCGCGATCTGTTGCTCGGCTTCGATTTCGGCGAGGCGCGCGCGTTCGGCGAGGCGGCGCGCGGCGCCGGTCGGCGCGTGGGCGTCGGCGGCAAAGCCGTCCCAGCGCCACATATCGCCTTCGGCCGAGACCAGACGCTGGCCGGGCTTGAGCATGGCCACGAGGCGTGCACCGTTGGCGCGATCGATGACGCCGATCTGACTCAAGCGGCGGGCGAGTTCGGCTGGCGCGCGAACATGCGTGGCGAGCGACACGACGCCTTCCGGCAATGCCGGATCGGAAGCGTCGACCGCGGACCCAAGCCAGCGCATTGGCGCGGTGGCATCGACCGGCGCGTCGAGATCGTCGCCGAGCGCGGCGCCGAGCGCTTTCTCGAAGCCCTTGTCGACCGAGACATGGTCCATCACCGGCGGCCACAAATTCTTGGACTCGACGGCGAGCACCTTGGACAGCGTCTTGGCTTCGGTTTCCAGACGCTGCACGCGGCGTTCCGCTTCGGACAGCGGCGTAAGCGCGGCATCGAGATGCTGGCGCGCCGCGGTGTGCGCGGCTTCGGCAGCGATCGCGGCGGCTTCGGCTTCGGTGACCGCAGCCTGCATGGCTTCGACCGCCGCATTCAGCGCGGCGAGATCGGGGCCGCCGGCCGATTGCAGCGAGGTGAGTTCGCTCTCGATGCCGGCCATTTCGGCTTCCAGCCGCGCGGCGCGCTGGCCGTGCGACTGCGCTGTGCTCTCCAGCTGATTGCGGCGCGCGGTGAGGTCGGCAAGCTTGGCGGTGAGTTCGGAGAATATGGTCTCGGCAGCGCTGAGTTCGGAATCGGCTTGCGTGACGCGGGCGTCGACACCGCTGCGGCGTCCGGCGCTTTCATGCAATTCGGCGCGGATGGTTTCTTCCTCGGCGGCGAGGCGGGCGAGGGCCTCCTGCGCGTCGGCGGCCAGCCGCTGCTCGCGCTCGGCGTCCGCGGCAAATTGCACCAGCCGCAGGTCGAGTTCGGCGATGCGGTCTTTGGCACGGGTCTCTTCGCGGTCGAGTTCCTGCGACGCCACATTGAGACGGTGCAAGGCGGCGCCGGCGCGCGCTTCTGCTTCGCGCAATTCCGGCAGCGACGCGGCGGCAAGCGCCTGACGCTTCGATGCTTCGGTCTGCGCTTCGGTGCGGGCCGCGACTTCGCGCAAAGCGCCGTTCTTTGCGCTCTCGGCCTCAGTGACCTCGATGCTCGCGGCAGTCCAGCGCAGATGATAGAGCGTGGCTTCCGACTTGCGGACCTGCGCCGACACGGTGCGATAACGGATCGCCTGACGGGCCTGCTTCTTGAGCGCCTCCATCTGGCCCGCCAACTGGCCAATGATGTCTTCGGCGCGCAGCAGATTGGTTTCGGCGGCCTTGAGCCGCAGTTCGGCTTCATGGCGGCGGGCATGCAGGCCGGAAACGCCGGCGGCTTCTTCCAGCACGCGGCGGCGCTGCTCGGGTTTGGCCTGGATGATCTCGCCGATACGGCCCTGATGCACCAATGCAGGCGACCGCGCGCCGGTCGAGGCGTCCGCGAACACGATCTGCACGTCGCGGGCGCGCACTTCACGGCCGTTGATGCGATAGGCCGAACCCGCTTCGCGCTCGATGCGCCGCGCGATTTCGATGGAGTCCTGGTCGTTGAAGGCGGCCGGCGCCGAGCGCTCGGAGTTATCGATCGAGATCGCGACTTCGGCGTTGTTGCGCGCCGGGCGGCTGTTATTGCCGGAGAAGATCACGTCGTCCATCGTCGCCGCGCGCATGGATTTGTAGGACGACTCACCCATCACCCAGCGCAGCGCTTCGACCAGATTGGATTTGCCGCAGCCGTTCGGGCCGACCACGCCGGTCAATCCCGGCTCGATCTGGAAGTCGGTCGGCTCGACGAACGACTTGAATCCGGTCAGGCGCAGACGCGTAAGTTTCATTGCTTCAGGCCTCGTGACCGATGCGGCAAAGGCTTTAGCGCCAGCGAGCCGATCGGATTTACATTGAACAAAATCTCAGTCCGATCCGGGACTTGGCCCGCGGACTGTGGCGCCGTTGCGCATGCCGGACAATGAATCGCCGCGCGTCCTGGGGCAACAGGCACGCGCACGGGAAGGGCGGTTTTCCAGACCTTTCGGCCGGGCGAGGACGAAATTTATCCGTGGACGGCGCCCGTTATCGGGCGGTTCCGGCCAAAAAACCCTTGTCAGCTCTTAACTTGCGGGTCGATGGCCTTCGCCAGGTCGTCGATCGTGATGGCGCCCGGATATAGCGTGCCATTGATAAAGAAGGTCGGCGTCGACTGCACTTTGAAAGTCTTTACCGCGCGCTGGCGGATACTTTCGATGCCGTCGAGCATCTTCTGATTCGCGAGGCAGGCGTTGAAGCTCTGCTCGGTAAAGCCGGCCTGCTTGGCGATGGCGAGCAGCGGCGGGATCGGCTTTTCGACCGCCCACTGGCGCTGCTGGCGGAACAGTGTGTCGATCATCGCGAAATACTTCGACGAGTCCTTCTCGCCGGAGCAGCGCGCCAGCAGGAAGGCGGCGGCGGCCAAGGGATCGAGCGGGAATTCGCGGAAAATATAACGGACCTTGCCGGTATCGATGTAGCGCTTCTTGAGTTCCGGGAACGTCTTTTCCTGGAACAGCGCGCAATGCGGACAGGTCATCGAGGCGTATTCAATCACGATGACGGAGGCCTTGTCGTTGCCCATGCTCATTTCGGGCAGCGCATCCGGCTTCATCATTTCGGCTGGCGATATTGTCGTTTGCCCCTGCGCCGCTGCAAACGGGATCGACGTCGTGCTCAGCAGTGCGAGGCTAAGCCCCACGACGGCGGTGCTCTGGCAAAATTCGCGGCGGGTGATCTTCACGTGAAGCTCCGTGGATAAAACAGGGCATCGAATAAGTATGGGCTATCTGGATCGAACAATTGTGGCAATGGCGGGCCGCCTTGCCAAGATAGCTGGGGAGGTCACTTTCGTTTGATGGCGGCGCCAAGCCGGGCCAGCGCCTGGCGCAGAGCCTCGTCGGTCACTTCCGGCATGCCTTCGGCAAGCCGCGCCATGACCGCCGGATCGGGCGGGGGCGGCGGGGCGGGTTTGACGGTGCGGCGCAACGGCGCCTGGCGCAGCGCGATACGGCCAATGGCCTGCCAGCCGAAGAACCGGTTGACCCGCTCCAGGATCACCGCCGACAGATGCTGGATCTCGAGAGCGGCCGGGCCTTCGACCCGCAGCACCAAGGTCGCGGGTTCCGGCGGCTCATCACCCGGGGTCTTCTGGGCGCGCGGCCAGTTGATCTTCATCGGCTCGCTATGGGCGGCGATTTCCGGCCCGGCAATGTCGGCCCAGCGGGCGAGGATTTCGGCCGAGGCAAAGCCCTGCGACTTGAGCGCGTCGGTCAAGGTCGCGGCCATGAAGTCCGAAAGCGGCCGGGGAAAACTGCGCGCGGGCTTGCTCATTCTAAGTTTTCCATGCGCATGATCTTATCCGAAAACCGGTTCCCACTTTTCGGGATCATGCGCGGGTGGGTTACTCATGCCATCGTCGGCTTTATGAGCGTAGCAGTTCGCACAACCCGGCGGAAGAAAGCCGCTTCTGCGCCCGATCCGCAAAACTTGCTCGCCTGGTACGACCGCCATCGCCGCGTCATGCCTTGGCGGGCGCGCAAGGGCGAGCGGACGCCGCCTTATGCCGTGTGGCTGTCGGAAATCATGCTGCAGCAGACCACCGTGAAAACGGTCGGGCCTTATTTCCAGAAATTTCTGACCAAGTGGCCGACGGTCGAGGCGTTGGCGGCGGCAAGTCTCGACGATGTGCTGCGCGCCTGGGCCGGGCTCGGCTATTACGCGCGCGCCCGCAATCTGCATGCCTGCGCCCGCGCCGTGGTCGAGCGTCACGGCGGAATTTTCCCGGACACCATCGACGCGCTGCTCGAACTGCCGGGGATCGGCGATTACACTGCGGCGGCGGTGGGTTCGATCGCCTTCGACGCGCCCGCAGTGCCAGTCGACGGCAATGTCGAGCGGGTAGTGACGCGGCTTTTTGCCGTTGAAGAGGCTTTGCCGGCGGCCAAGCCGGAAATCAAGCAACTCGCGACATCGTTGCTGCCGGCGCAACGCAGCGGCGACTTCGCGCAGGCGTTGATGGATCTCGGCGCCACCATTTGCACGCCCAAGCGTCCGGCCTGCGCGCTGTGTCCGTGGAACGAGACTTGCGTCGCGCGCGCGCTTGGCCGTCAGGAGGAATTCCCGCACAAGGCGCGCAAGCGCGAAGGCAAATTGCGCCGCGGCGCCGCCTTCGTGGC
>JANMSH010000285.1:0-3075 GCA_031389105.1 Hyphomicrobiales bacterium | reverse complement strand
TGTAGCTCGAGCTCGCGACCAGGATGGTGTAGCCGTCGGGCGCCGAGCGCGCGACTTGCATCATGCCGATATTGCCGCCGGCGCCGGGGTGGTTCTCAACATAGAACTGCTGCTTGAGATTTTCCGACAATTTCTGCGCGATCAGCCGCGCCATCACGTCGGTCGGACCGGCGGGCGCGAAGGGCACCACGATCTTAACCGGTTTTTCGGGATACGCGGCCGAAGCCGGCGTAAGACCGAACGCCGCGAGCAAAGCGGCGGCCGCCGTCAATTTTGCAAAAGTCCGGATCATCCTCAATCCTCCCCACTGTTGTTTCCGGCCCCTGTTGAGGCGGCCGGCTTGAAGCATTGTCTATTGCGCATGATCTTATCCGAAAACCGGTTCCCACTTTTCGGGATCATGCGCGAGTCTAGCGCCGAAGTCCGAGAATTTCGCGTGCTTCTTTCGCGGTCGCCAATTCGGCGCCGAGGTCATCGAGCATGCGCACGGCCTTTTCGCAAAGCTCGGCATTGTCGCGCGTCAACTTGCCTTTGCTGATATAGACGTTGTCTTCCATGCCGACCCGGACGTGGCCGCCCATGAACCAGGCCGCCGTCAGTGCCGGGAATTCCCAGCGCCCGATGGCGAAAGCAGCCCAGTTCGCGTCCTTCGGTAGCAGCGAGTGTGCGTACATCAAAGTCTGCGGCGTCGAGATGAAGCCGTAACGAACGCCCATCACGATCTGGAACAGCGGCGGACTTTTCAGGACGCCGGAGCCGAGCAACACGTTGGCGAGTTGGATATCGCCTGAATCGAACACTTCCAGTTCGGGCAGCGCACCGGCCCTGTAGATTTCATTAGCCATGATCGTCACGTTTTCAGGCGTGTTGATCACGGCAGCGGAGCCCGACCACATCGTATTGAGGTCGAGCGTGGCGATGTCGGGCTTGAGCGCGTCGATATGCTCGACGCGCTTGAGCGGATGAATCAGCGTGCTGCCCGGTCCGGCGACGCGGGGATCTTCCTTGCCCGGCACGAACCGGCCGCCGGCGCCGGTGGTGAGGTTGATGATCAGGTCGGAATTCTTGTCGCGGATGCGCTCGACCGTCTCGCGATAATGCGCCAGCTCCATGCTCGGTCGTCCGTCCGGATAGCGCACGTGAAGATGCGCGATCGCCGCGCCGGCATTTGCGGAGGCGAGCGCCGCGTTGGCGATCTGCTCGGGCGTGCAGGGCAGGCCGGGATGCTGCTCGATCGTCGTCAGGTTGCCGGTGACAGCGACGGTGAGAATGGTTTTCTTGTTCTTTTTGGGCGCGTCGGCCATCGGTCCGTCCTTGCGTTGACAATAAACAAACGACTGTTTACATCCGCGTTGTTCCAAATCGGCCATAGTGAGTCAAGCGTGCGCAAAGCTTCCGCCTTGAAGAAGTCGTCGGCTGTGAAAGTGGCAAGCGTGAAAACGTCCTCCACCAAGCGCCGGCCGCGCGCGGTGCCGCCGCAAGCCGCGCCTTCGGTACGCGAGCGCATCCTCGAAGTCGCCGAGCGGATGTTTGCAGAACACGGCATGTCCGGCGTGGGCCTGCGCGCGATCACCACCGAGGCAGAAGTCAATCTCGCGTCGATCGCCTATCACTTCGGCTCCAAGGATGGATTACTCGAGGCACTGTTCGCGCAACGCGTCGCGCCGATTGCGCAGGAGCGGCTGCGGCTGCTGGCGCTGTGTCACACGGATATCGCTAAGCCGGCGTTGGAGCAGATCCTCGATGCATTCTTGAGGCCGGCGCTGACGCTTGGCGTGCAGCCGCAATTCGGCGGGCCGGCGTTCGTCAAATTGCGGGCGCGCCTCGCCACCGAGCCAGTAATGACGACGCGGAAAATTTTGTCGAAGGCGTTCGATCTCTCCAGCCGCCAGTTCATCGATGCGCTGATGAAGGCGCTGCCGCATATGCCGCGCGCCGAAGTCGAATGGCGCTTCCATTTTATGCTGGGCGCGATGTTCTACACCATGGCAGACAGCGGACGCATCCAGGCGCTGACCAATGGCCGCGTCGACCCCGGCGACGTCAAGCGCGCGCTGCATCACATGATTCCGTTTCTGGCGGCGGGCTTTCGCTCCGCGCCAGTGGCTTAACCCGACCCTCATCACAAGGAAAAAACCGATGACAAAAAAAGTCACGCGTCAGGACATGAGTGCCGCCGCGGAAAAATATAAGAACTGGGGTAAGTGGGGTCCGGATGACGAGATCGGTACGCTCAACTACACCAGCCCGGAAGACATCATCGCCGCCACCAAGCTGGTCAAGAAGGGCAAGGTGATTTCGCTGGCGCTCAACTTCGACCACACCGGTCCGCAGGGCGCCAAGAGCAAGTATCCCTCAATGGGCCGCACCAATCCGATCCACACCATGCTGCGCACCGGCACCGACGCTTACTCCGGCGTCTTGGACAAGCGCGGCATCCGCGCCGCCGACGACATGGTGACCATGCCGCTGCAATGCGGCACGCAGTGGGATGGGCTTGGTCACGTGTTCTATGAGAACTATATGTGGAACGGGTATGACTGCCGCGAAGTCACCAGCGCCGGCGCGCAGAAGTGCGGTATCGAGAAGACCAAGAACAAGATGGTCGGCCGTGGCGTCCTCCTTGATGTTGCCCGTTATAAAGGTGTCGAGTCGCTCGACGACGGCTACGCCATCACCAACGAAGATCTCTACGGCACCGCCAAGAAGCAGAACGTCGCACTCAAGCGCGGCGACTACGTCATCGTGCGCACCGGCATGATGGAACGCTGCCAGAAGACCGGAAGCTGGGATGGCTATCCCGGCGGCGACGCGCCGGGCTTCGGTTTCGAGACGCTCGATTTCGTCAAGGATACCGAGCTTGCCGCTCTGGCCAGCGACACCTGGGGCTGCGAAGTGCGTCCCAACGAGAGCGAAGCCGGCATCAACCAGCCCTGGCACTGGATCACCATCCCGATCATGGGCATGACCATGGGCGAAATCTTCGAGCTCAAGGAACTGGCCGACGACTGTCTCGCCGACAAGGTGTACGAATTCATGTTCGTCGCGCCGGCGATCCCGATCACCGGCGCGGTC
>JANMSH010000267.1:0-1723 GCA_031389105.1 Hyphomicrobiales bacterium | reverse complement strand
GCTTGCCGCGACTTCGCCGAACGGCTGACGTGGCGGGCCTGCGCGCAGACCTTCCTCGATCACGTGACCGAAGGCGCGCGGGCCTGGCGCGAAAAACGAACCCGTAAAGAGCGGCTCAAGACGCTGTTCGACAACGCTCGCCAACGCCGGCAATCCGCGGCGCGATAGCGATACAACGCGAATAGTGAGTTGCGAATAGCGCATAGAACGCTGCTCCCATTCGCTACTCCCTATTCGCTATTCGCCTTTCTTGCTAAACTCGCCCGATGGGCATGCTCGACACCACTCTCCTCCCCACCGCCGCGGATGTCGACGCCGCGATTCTGCGCATCGCCGGCATCGCGGTGCGCACGCCGCTGATCAACGCCGCGGTGCTGGACGAACTGCTCGGCGCGCGTGTGTTTCTCAAGGTCGAAACGCTGCAACGCACCGGCTCGTTCAAATTCCGCGGCGCTTACAACAAGATTTCGTCGATCACGCCGGAGCGCCGCGCCGCCGGTGTGGTGGCCTATTCGTCGGGCAATCACGCGCAAGGCGTCGCGGCAGCGGCCAAGCTCCTCGGCATGCGCGCCACCATCGTGATGCCGGCCGATGCGCCGCGCGCCAAACGCGAGCGCACGATGGCGCTCGGCGCCGAAATCGTGGCCTACGACCGCAATACCGAGGACCGCGCCGCGATTGCGATGAAGCTCGTCAATGATCGCGGCGCCACGCTGGTGCCGCCTTACGACGATCCGCTGATCATCGCCGGGCAGGGTACTATCGGCGCAGAGATCGCCGAGCAATTGGCGGAGCATGGCCTCAAGCCCGACATCCTGGTGATCGGCTGCTCGGGCGGCGGGCTTGCGGCCGGGACATCGCTCGGGCTCAAGGCGCGCGTGCCGGAGGTGGCGATCTACATCGCCGAGCCGGACGGGTTCGACGACACCTTGCGCTCGTTTGCCAGCGGCAAGCGCGAGAACAATGCACGTATGAGCGGCTCGATCTGCGACGCGTTGCTCACTCCGACGCCGGGCGAACTGACCTTTTCGATCACCAGCAGACTGATCGGGCAGGGCGTCACCGCCACCGATGCCGAAGTCGGCCGCGCGGTGCGCTATGCGTTCGAGGAGTTGAAGCTGGTGGTGGAGCCGGGCGGCGCGATCGGGCTGGCGGCGCTGCTGGCGGGCAAGGTCGACGTTAAAGGCAAGGTCGTGGTCGGCGTTTTGTCCGGCGGCAATGTCGACACGGAGTTGTTTGCGAAGTTGATTGCTTAAGTAAACAGCGCGATGCGTTCTTCTTCGCTCAGCGCCATGATCGCGGCGAGGGGATTGTCGCGCAGCCGGGCGAGTTCGGGTTTTGGCGCTGGTTGGTGATTAACGGAAATCGTTCCGGCCGGTGCTTCGATCGCAGCGGGCTTGTGTATATCGATGCGCGCCTGCTCGGGCTCTGCGACGATAGGCTGCACAATGGCTGGTGCCGCCACAGTGTTCTCGACTGCCGCACCGTGAAACATCACCTCCGGCATGAAAGCCATCGACCGCACCGGCTGCGTATGAATGATCTTGGCGTCGTCGCCCCCGAAATCGGGCAGCCATTTTTCTTCCGGTGCTTTCGAAATCACGGCAACTTCATCGGTGAACGGCGGAGAGGCCGCGGATGGAATCGCAGGCGGCAAATTGTTTGCGAGCGCCTGGATGGCGGTGTCTTGCTTCGGAGTGTGTTGTTTCGGCGGCGGTTGCTT
>JANMSH010000221.1:0-16171 GCA_031389105.1 Hyphomicrobiales bacterium | reverse complement strand
TTCCTGCTGACGCTGCTCATCGTGTCCATCATTACCGTCCGCATCTCCGACATGGTGCTCGACAGCCGGGTCGGCGCGCTCGACCGCACGCTCGGCTTTCTGTTCGGACTGGGCCGCGGCCTTGTGATCGTGGTGGTCGCCTTCCTGTTTTTTGCATGGCTGGTACCCGAACGCAGCCAGCCGACCTGGGTTAGCGGGGCAAAGTCGAAGGTCGTGCTGCAAAGTACGGGACAATGGCTGATGTCCATGTTGCCGGATGACCCTGAAAGCACCATCTTAAAGAGGTTGAAGAAGCCGAAGCCTGAAGACCAGGACGCACCGCCGGATGCGGTTCCCGGTCAGCGGTCGCAGGTTCAGCCGCCCGCCATACAGGCGCGGTCGATCCAGGCCCCAACGAACGGAACACGATAGCGATGCAAAAGCAGAACCTCGTGCAGACCGGCGACGATGAATTCGATCCAAACGCCGATCGCCTGCGCGAGGAATGCGGCGTGTTCGGCATTTTCGGCCATCCCGACGCCGCGGCGATCACCGCGCTCGGCCTGCACGCGCTTCAGCATCGCGGCCAGGAAGCCGCCGGCATCGTCTCGTTCGACGGCAAGAGGTTCCATTTGGAACGCCGCCTCGGCCTTGTCGGCGATAACTTTTCGCGCCGCGAGGTGATCGACCGCCTGCCCGGCTATTCCGCCGTCGGCCATGTCCGTTATTCGACCACCGGCGAAACCATTTTGCGCAATGTGCAGCCGCTGTTTGCCGAACTCAACGCCGGCGGCTTTGCGATCGGGCACAACGGCAATCTCACCAACGGCCTCTCGGTGCGGCGCGATCTGGTGCGCGATGGCGCCATGATGCAGTCGACCACCGACACCGAGGTGATCCTGCATCTGGTGGCAAAATCGAGCCGCAACCGTTTCGTCGACCGTTTCATCGATGGCCTGCGCCAGCTTGAAGGCGCCTATGCCTTTGTCGGCATGACCAACAAGAAACTGGTCGGCGCGCGCGATCCACTCGGCATCCGCCCCTTGGTGATCGGCAAGCTCGACGGCTGCCCGATCCTGGCGTCGGAGACCTGCGCGCTCGACATGATCGGCGCGACCTATGTGCGCGACGTCGAGAACGGCGAAGTCGTGATCTTCGATGAGGACGGCGCGCAATCGCACAAGCCGTTCCCGCCGATGGCGGCGCGGCCCTGCATCTTCGAATACATCTATTTCGCGCGGCCCGACTCAATCGTCGGCGGTCGCCACGTTTACAACGTGCGCAAGACCATGGGCGCCGAACTCGCACGCGAATCCATGCCGCAAGCCGATGTCGTGGTGCCGGTACCGGATTCCGGCGTGCCAGCGGCGATCGGCTTTGCCCAGGAGTCGGGCATCCCTTACGAACTCGGCATTATCCGCAATCACTATGTCGGCCGCACCTTCATCCAGCCGACGCAAGCCATCCGAGATCAGGGCGTGCGCATGAAGCATTCCGCCAATCGCGCGGTGGTCGAAGGCAAACGCATCGTGCTGGTCGACGATTCCATCGTGCGCGGCACGACCTCGCGCAAGATCGTGCAGATGATGCGCGATGCCGGCGCCAAGGAAGTGCATTTCCGTATCGCTTCGCCGCCGATCACGCATCCCGATTACTACGGCATCGATACGCCCGAGCGCGACAAGTTGCTCGCCGCCACGCACGATCTCGAAGGCATGCGGTATTTCATCGGCGCCGATTCGCTGGCGTTCCTGTCGGTCGACGGCATCTATCGCGCCATGGGCTTGCCGAAGCGCGATCCGGTGCGGCCGCAATTCACCGACCATTGCTTCACCGGCGATTATCCAACGCCGCTCACCGACCAGAATGCCCAGGACGCCAGCCCGCGGCAGTTGTCGCTGCTGGCGGAAGCGATCTAGCTCAGCTGGCGTTGGCGTCCTCTATGTCGAAACCCCTAACTGACCGTATCGCGCTGGTGACTGGCGCCTCGCGCGGCATTGGCGCAGCCCTCGCTTTGCAATTGGCGCAAGCCGGCGCGCATGTCATTGCGGTGGCGCGCACCGTCGGCGGCCTGGAAGAACTCGACGACCGGATCCAGACGGCCGGCGGTTCGGCCACCCTGGTGCCGCTCGACATGAAAGACATGGACGGCATCGCACGCCTCGCGCTGGCGTTGCACGAGCGTTATGGCCGCCTCGACGTGCTTGTCGGCAATGCCGGCGTGCTCGGCCCGCTGTCGCCGCTCGGCCATGTCGAGCCCAAGGACTGGGACAACATCATCGCGGTCAATCTCACCGCCAACTGGCAATTGATCCGCACCATGGACCCGCTGCTCAAAGCCGCGCCAGCCGGCCGCGCGGTGTTCATCTCGTCGGCGCTGAGCTGGCTGGGGCGGGCTTACACGGGGCCGTATGCCGCGTCCAAAGCCGCGCTCAACATGCTGGCGCAGACTTACGCTGCCGAAACCGCGACGACGAACGTCCGGGTGAACGTGTTCAATCCAGGGCCGACACGCACGCGCATGTATTCAAGCGGCTGGCCGGGCGTCGATCCCGAAACGCTGGCGCCGCCGGAAGAAATCGCCAAGGCCATCGTGCCGTTGTGCCTGCCGGAGTTCACGGAAAGCGGTAAAATTTACGATTATCGCGCGGGTAAGTTGCTGGAGTTCAGGCCGCCGGCTTGACTCAATGCTTATGCTTGGCGCGGCTCTTGAAGGGATTGTCCTTCTCACGCAGCGTCAGCCTTATTGGTGTTCCCGGTAAATCAAAATTCTCGCGCAATGAATTCACCAGATAGCGCTTGTACGCCTCTGGCAGCGCGTCGGCGCGCGTGCAGAACAGCACGAAACTCGGCGGCCTGGTCTTCGCCTGCGTGATGTAATTGAGCCGCAGCCTGCGCCCCGACACCGCCGGCGGCGGATGGGATTCGACGGTGGCCTCAAACCAGCGATTGAGTGCGCTGGTCGCGATCCGCTTGTTCCAGATTTCAAACGCGCCGACGATCGCCTGCATCAGCCGGTCGACGCCCTCGCCAGTGATGGCCGACAGCGCCACCAGCGGTACGCCTTTCATCTGGCGGAGCTTCTCATCGGCCTCGGTGCGCAATTTTCCGATCTCGCCCGCGGTCTGTTCCTTCAAATCCCATTTGTTGACGCCGATGACGATGGCGCGCCCTTCCTGCTCGACCAGATCGGCGATGCGCTGGTCCTGTTCTTCGAAGGCGTTTCCGACATCGAGCAGCACGACGACGACTTCGGCGAAGCGCACGGCGTTGAGCGCATCGGCGACCGACAGCTTTTCCAGCTTCTCGTCGACGCGGGCGCGGCGGCGAATGCCCGCGGTATCGTAGATGCGGAATTTCTGGCCATGCCAGTCGAGGTCGACCGCGATGGCGTCGCGCGTGGTGCCCGCTTCCGGCGCCGTGAGCAGACGCTCTTCGCCGAGCAGATGGTTGACCAGCGTCGACTTGCCGGCATTGGGCCGCCCGACGATCGCGACGCGGATCGCCTTCGGCTCATCGGGCGCGTCCACCGCCGCGATCTGCTCGGCGGTGAGCTCCGGCAAAGCCGCGCGCAAGGCGTCATAGAGATCGGCCATGCCTTCATTGTGCTCGGCGGAAATCCCGACCGGATCGCCAAGCCCAAGCGCATAAGCGTCATAGCGCCCCGGCTGGCCGGCGGTGCCTTCCATTTTGTTGGCGATCAGCACGGTCGGCTTGCCGGATTTGCGCGCCAGTTCGGCAAAGCCGCGGTCTTCCGGCGTCGGCCCGATGCGCGCGTCGATCATGAAGAAGATCGCGTCGGCCTGGCCGATCGCGGTTTCGGTCTGCGCCCGCATGCGGCCCGACAAAGTCTCGGGCGCGGATTCTTCCAGGCCCGCGGTATCGATCACCGTAAAGTCGAGATCGCCGAGGCTGGCCTCGCCTTCGCGCCGGTCGCGGGTCACGCCCGGCCGGTCGTCGACCAGCGCGACGCGCCGGCCCACCAGCCGGTTGAACAAAGTCGACTTGCCGACATTGGGGCGGCCGACGATGGCGATGGTGAAGCTCATGCGATCTTTATCGTTGCCGGGCTTGCCCCCAGCAATCCATAAAATGAATTGGACGATGTGTTTGCTAGTTGGCTGCGCGGGTCAGCGCATCCAATCAGCGCGAAAACGTGCCGGCTGGCGGCGCCGATGGCCAAGGCGAGGTGCCGCCGCTGCTGCTCTGCTGCGCCGGCTGGTCCGGCCACGGTGCCGGCTGCTGGCCCGCGGGGGCCTGTTGCTGTTGGGCGGTGGCCGGGCGCGGCTTCGGCGCGCGCTTCACCTTCGGCTTTGCGTCCTGCGTGAAAGCGGCGGCCTTCTTCTTTGCCGGCGCAACCGCAGCCGGCTTCTCCGGCTCGGCCGGAGCGACCAGCGCAGTTTCGGGCGGCGGCTGATTGCCCTTTATGTATTGCGGCGGAATGCCCTGGCTGACGCCGGGCACGCCTTCCGGGAACACCGCCTTGCGGTCGCCCGGCAGCTTTTTCTTTTCGTTCAGTCCGAACACGTCGAGACTTTCCGGATCGAAGTTGGAGCAGCCGGAAAGCACCGGCACGACGGCGACGAACGTGACCAGCAACACGATGCGTTGCATGCGGCGCATTATATGACCATTTTGTTTGTGCATGATCTTATCCGAAAACCGGTTTCCACTTTTCGGGATCATGCGCTAACTCTTGCCATCGCCGGAGATCAGCGCCGACAGCACGTCGACGCGAGAGCGCGCGCCCGGCGGCGTCTCGCCATCGGCGGCCATCATGTCGATGTAGCGCTTCGCACTCGCGGCGTCGTGATTGCGCCAAGCCGACAGCGCGAGGAGTTCGCGCGCGGTGTGGCGATAGGTTCGTGTCGGCTCGGCCAGCGGATCGAGCCGGCGGCGCAGATCGGCGAGCGGCACGGTGTCGACCAGCAGCAGACCGGCGCGCACGCCGGCCAGATCCTGCCACATCAGACCAAGCGAACTGTCGGCGGCGATGGCGTCATAGGCCTTCACTGCTTCGACCGGCTTGTCCTGTGAAAGAGCGGCGGCTGCGCGAAAGCGCGCCAGCACGCGATAGCCGCCGGGCGCGTCGGCCGCGACCTTGGCGAAGGCCGCTTCCGCTTCGGCATGCTTGCCCTGCTCGCTCAGCGTCACGGCGTTTTCGAACGCGGCGCCGGCGGCGGTGGCTTTGTTGGAGATATAATATTCATAGCCGCGCCAGGCGCCTATGCCGGCAACCAGCAGCACAGCCGCGGCGATGATAAGGATGCTGTAGCGCTCCCACAGCCTCTTGAGCTGCTCGCGCCGGACTTCCTCGTCAACTTCGTGAAAAATATCGGACACAATCGCTCCAGACCCGCTCGAAAAACCGCGCCAAAACCCTAGGCCTTGGGCGAATGGCGCGTAACCTAGCGATGTGGCGCGTGTAAGGCAAAGCTTGCGCCGAAAAGCGTTAATATTCAGCGGTTTAGCACAAATATCTGAAAAGCCAACGGCAATCCTGCGAGCAACGGGGCTGCACCGGCGCATCAACATCACGATGCTCTACAGCCGGCGCGAGGAAGCCGCGAAGCCTGCAGACTAAGGCTTTTTCTTCATCGGATAGACGTGTTCGGGGCCGGGGAAGGTGCGCGCGCGCACGTCCGCCGCGTAATCGGCGATCGCCTTGTCGATGCCGGGACCGAGATCGCCATAACGCTTGACGAATTTCGGCACCCGCGGCGACAGGCCGAGCATGTCCTCCATCACCAGCACCTGACCGTCGCAGGCGACACTGGCGCCAATGCCGATGGTCGGGATCGCGACCTGCCCGGTGATCTTGCGCGCCAGCGGCTCGGCCACCGCCTCGATCACCACGGAAAACGCGCCGGCTTCCGCGACCGCCAAAGCGTCCGCCTCGATCTTGGCCCAGCCCGCCTCCTCGCGCCCCTGGGCACGGAACGAGCCGATGGTGTTGATCGATTGCGGCGTCAGGCCGACATGCGCCATCACCGGCACGCCGCGCTCGGTGAGAAAACGGATGGTGTCGGCGAGCCGCACACCGCCTTCCAATTTGATGGCGCCGCAGCCGGTTTCCTTCAGCACGCGCGACGCGCTCATGAAGGCCTGCTCTTTCGACGCCTCGTAGGTGCCGAACGGCATGTCAATCACGACCAGCGCGCGCCTCGAGCCGCGCATCACCGCGTGGCCTTGCAGGATCATCATGTCGAGCGTGACAGGAACGGTGGTCTCGAAACCGTGCATCACCATGCCGAGCGAGTCGCCGACCAGAATGACGTCGCAATGTTTGTCGGCAAGCTGCGCGGTATGGGCGTGATACGACGTCAAAACGACTATCGGCTCGCCGCCTTTGCGCGCAAGAATATCCGGCGCGGTGAGACGCTTGATGTCTTGTTGGACCGACAAAGCTGCCTACCTCTTTTGCATCATGCGCGGCCGAACACGGGCACGCCGATCACGGCCGGGTGGAAGGCGTAGCCGAGCGCCAGATAAACCACGATGCCGACCAGGACCACGATGACATCGTTGGTCCAGCCTTGCGGCGCGGGCGCGATCATAACATCGGTGCGGCGCTTGGCGGCGATGCGGGCCATCACCGCCCAGGCCAGGAACGACCCGAACAGCAGTATCGATCCGAGATCGCCGTTCGACAGCAGATGCGCCAGCGCCCAGGTTTTCACCGAGGCGAGCATCGGGTGCTTGGTCTTGGTTTTGATATGGCTTGGGATGTAGGTAGCGGTGAACAAGATGACCGCGAACAACATCAGCAGCACGGTGATGTGTCGCATGAAAGCCGGCGGCTGCCAGATGTCGATCCACCCATGGGCGCGGTATTCGGCAAAGCCCCAGACGATCATTGCCAGTGCGGCGATCGAAACCAGCGCGAACAGCCCGCGATAGGCATTCATGCCAAGGCGCGCGATGGCGGCAGCCCGCGCCTCGCGGCGGGTGACAAAGAGATGGCTTCCGAGGAAAACCGCCAGCCCGAGGATGAGGACAGCTAGACCCATGCTATATACTACTCTACTGGCGGATAACCGTCACAAAGCCCGTAGAGGAACGTCGCAACCAATGCAAGCTGTGCCCGCCCATAAGACCGCTTCCATGACCGGTGCCCTGAGGCATCTGACGAAACGCCTCATGGTGTCGCTTATGCTGGTGCTCGCCACAGGCGCGCTGGCCGCAGCACAAGAATGGCCTGGCAAGACCGTGCGCATTTTGGTGCCGTTCGGGCCGGGCTCGACGCCCGACATCGTGGTGCGGCTCATTTCCGACGGGCTGACCAAGAAATATCCCGAAAGCGTTTTCCTGGTCGAAAACAAACCCGGCGCCAGCGGCAATCTCGGCACCGACATGGTCGCCAAGGCCACGCCCGACGGCGCCACCATCGGCATCAGCATCGGCGGTCCTTTGGCGATCAACACGCTGCTGTTTTCGAAACTGCCTTACGATCCGCGCACCGATATCGCGCCGATCACGCAATTGGTGAGCCAGCCCTGCGCGCTCGCGGTCAATCCGGAGCTTGGCGTCAACAGCGTCGCCGAATTGGTGGCGCTGCTAAAGAACAATTCCGGCAAATATAATTTCAGCTCGATCGGCAACGGCTCGCAGTCGCATTTGATCATGGAGGCGATCATGCTCAGGGCCGGCACGCAACTGGTGCACCTGCCCTATCCCGGCTCGCCGCAAGCGGTCACCGCCATCATCCGCAACGACACGCAGGTGGGCTGCCTGCCGGCGATCTCAGTGACGCCGCACGCCGCGGCGGGCACGGTGAAGATTCTCGCGGTGTCGACGGCCAGACGTTCGCCGTATCTGCCGACGGTACCGACGCTGAAGGAGGCCGGCCTCGATGTCGAGGCCGACGCCTGGAACGGACTTATTGCACCCGGTGGTACCCCCACCGCCATCATCGCCAAAATCAATCAGGATGTCGTCGCGATCATTCGCGAGCCAACGGTGCGCGATAAACTCGCGACGCAATTGATGGAAGCGGTCGGCAGCTCGCCTGAAGAATTCCGCGCGCTCATTGACGGCGAGATCGCGCGCTGGGCGCCGGTAATCAAGGCGGCGAATGTGAAGGTGAACTAAGCCTGCGCAAACGACATTCGACATGACAGCACCCACGCAGTTTTCGCCCGCCACGCGACGCTTCGTCTGGTCAATGGTCGCGGCGCAGGTGCTCGTGCAAATCGGCGCCTTCACTTTGCCGACGCTCCTTCCGGCCTATATCGCCGCCTGGAATCTGTCCAAGACCGAAGGCGGCTGGCTGATCGGCATTTTCTATGCCGCTTACGTCGCCGCTGTGCCGGTTCTGGTCGCGCTCACCGACCGCCTGCCGACGCGTCGCGTTTACGCGGCCGGCGCGGCGCTGACCGCGCTCGCGCATTTGGGCTTCGCATTTTTCGCCGACGGATTCTGGTCGGCGTTCATTTTCCGGGCACTTGCGGGTATCGGCTGGGCCGGCGCCTACATGCCGGGATTGAAAGCGATTGCCGACACGCTGGAAGGTCCTACGCAATCGCGGGCCGTCTCCATGCATGCGGCTGGCGTCGGCGTCGCCGGTGCCAGCTCCTTTGCGATTGCGGGCATCATCGGCTCGATGTTCGGCAATACGTCCGCCTTTCTGTTCGGCGGCTGCACCGCGCTTGTCGCGCTCGCGATCGCCTGGATCATGATGCCCAAGGAGGTCACCCACAAATCGGACGGCGAGCCGCGCGCGTTGCTCGATTTCCGTCCGGTGTTTAAAAACCGGCCGGCGATGGCGTGGATCGCCGGCTACACGGTCCACACCTGGGAATTGGCGGCCTGCCGCGCATGGGGCGTGACATTTCTCACCATCGCGGCCACGCAGGCCGGATCGCCAGCATGGCTGCCGGCGCCGGCCATTCTGTTCACGATTGCCAATCTCATCAGCATTGTCGTTTCAATTTCCGGCAACGAGTTGGTGCAGAAGTTCGGCCGCATGCGCATCATCACGCTCGCGTTCGTCAGCGCGGCGATCTTGTCGGTATTCACCGGCTGGACGGTCGGCGCATCGATGCTGCTCGCCACATGCCTCGTGATGGCGTGGCTCGCGGCGATATTTCTGGATAGCTCCGCGCTGACGGCCGGAACGGTGCAGGCCGCCGAGCCGCGGTTGCGCGGGGCTACCATGGGACTTCACAGCATGTGCGGTTATGCTGGCGGGTTTGTCGGCCCGCTCGGCGTTGGGATCGCGCTCGATTACGCGGGAGAGAACCTGACGCTCGGCTGGGGCCTCGGCTTCGGCCACCTCGCCATCGTGACGCTGCTCGGCTTCGCCATCCTTCGGAAGCTGGGTACGCCCCGCCAGCAGACCTCCGGCAATTAAGCCGGCCCCTTTTCCTTGTCCTTGATGTCGGTGAACACCATGCCGGGCGCGCGTTCGCGGGTGTAATCGAGAATGAACTGATTGCGCGCCATGAACACCCGGTCGCCATCGAGATCGTCGGCGACGCTGGAATAATTGGCCGAAACAAACTCGTCGAGCTTCTTGGGGTCGTCGTGCGAAATCCAGCGCGCGAGCTGGAATTCCGGCGTCTCGAAGCCGATCTCGAGACCATACTCCGCGTCGAGCCGCGTCTTGAGCACGTCGAGCTGCAGGGGGCCGACCACGCCAACCAGCGCCGGCGCGCCGTCGAGCGGGCGGAACACCTGCACCACGCCCTCCTCCGCCATCTGCTGCAAAGCTTCCTTGAGCTTCTTGGCCTTCATCGGATCGCCCAACTTCA
Organism: Hyphomicrobiales bacterium; assembly: GCA_031389105.1. Classification (GTDB taxonomy): domain Bacteria; phylum Pseudomonadota; class Alphaproteobacteria; order Rhizobiales; family Xanthobacteraceae; genus Pseudolabrys. Next base: position 6,440 of record JANMSH010000221.1, on the reverse strand, counting down.
CGCGGCGCAGAATTTCCGGCGCGAAATTCGGCACGCCGAGAAACTCGATCTCCTCACCCTCTGTGAACGTATCGCCGATGCGCAGCGTGCCGTGATTGGGAATGCCAACCACGTCGCCGGCATAGGCCTCGTCGGCCACCGAGCGATCCTGCGCGAAGAAGAACTGCGGCGCCGACAGCGTCATCGGCTTGCCGGTGCGAACGAGCTTCGCCTTCATGCCACGGCGCAGCTTGCCCGAGCACAGCCGCGCGAAGGCGATGCGGTCGCGATGGTTGGGATCCATGTTGGCCTGGATCTTGAAAACGAAGGCGGTCATGCCGTCTTCGTCCGGTTTGACCTGGCGCGTGTTGGCGGTTTGCGGTCGCGGCGGCGGCGCGAAGCTCGCCAGCGCATCGAGCAGATCCTTGACGCCGAAATTCTTGATGGCCGAACCGAAATAGACCGGTGTCAGATGCCCTTCCCGGAATGCGGCGAACTCGAATGGCCGGCAGGCGTCCTTCACCAGCGACAGTTCCTCGGAGATCGCCTTCACGTCGAGCATGGAATTCTTGGCGTGCAGCGACGCCAGATCGAGCGGCTGCGGCACCGCCGCCCGGCCGTCATCGTTCAAGAGCCGCATGTCGCCGGTGGCGAGTTCATAGGTGCCGACGAAATCGCGGCCGCGGCCGATCGGCCAGTTCATCGGCGTGGTGTCGAGCGCCAGCGTCTTTTCAATCTCGTCCAGCAGTTCGAACGGGTCGCGAGTTTCGCGGTCCATTTTGTTGATGAAGGTGATGATCGGAATGTCGCGCAGGCGGCACACCTCGAACAGCTTGCGGGTGCGCGCCTCGATGCCCTTGGCGCCGTCGATCACCATCACAGCGGAGTCGACGGCCGTCAGCGTGCGGTAGGTGTCTTCCGAGAAGTCTTCGTGGCCCGGCGTATCGAGCAGATTGAACACGCGGGTGTCGTAGTCGAAGGTCATGACGGATGTCACGACGGAAATTCCGCGCTCACGCTCGATCGCCATCCAGTCGGAGCGGGTCGAGCGGCGGTCGCGCTTGGCCTTCACCTGCCCGGCGAGATTGATGGCGCCGCCAAACAGCAGCAGCTTCTCCGTCAGTGTGGTCTTGCCGGCGTCCGGATGCGAAATGATGGCAAAGGTGCGCCGGCGCTCGACCTCGGCGGCCAGCGGCGACGCTTGCGTAGAATCGGACGGAACAAGCGCGACGTTCATGGGCGGCATGTGGCAGGGAAAGCAGGCCGGATCAAGGGGCGGCCGAAACGGCTAAACGGCGGCTTTGTATTGTTCCGGCTTGAAGCCGACCAGGAGCTTGCCGCCGCCCAAATCGAGCACCGGGCGTTTGATCATCGAAGGCTGCGCCAGCATCAATGCGATAGCCTTCTTTTCGGTGAGCCCTTCTTTGTCCTTGTCGGGCAACTTCTTGAACGTGGTGCCGGCGCGGTTGAGCAGCGTCTCCCAGCCGGCTTTCTTGGCCCAACGCTCCAGCTGCTTGCGCTCGATGCCCGCGGTTTTGTAGTCGTGGAAGGCGTAATCGACGCCCTGCTTGTCCAGGAAGGCGCGCGCCTTCTTCATCGTGTCGCAGTTCTTGATGCCGTAGATGGTGATGGGCATGCAATTGCTTCCCGCTGTTGTCACAAACTATCCATGTCGCGGTCCCGTGCCAACTTCCAGCCGTGCCCCACTGCGTTTATTTATTTGATCCACAGCCTTGGATTGCATCGCCTCTTTACGATATTATGCGCCACACACTTGGGAGGGGGCACCCATGATGCTGACCGAACATTTTGCGCTGGAAGAATTCACGGACTCCAGCACCGCGCGGGCGCACGGCATCGCGAACACGCCGGAGCCGGAGCATCTCGAAAACCTGAAACGCGTCGCCGAGCAGATGGAAGCGGTGCGGGCGCTGTTTGACGCCGTGATCGAGATCACCAGCGGTTACCGCAATCCGCAGATCAACGCGCTGGTCGGCGGCTCGCCGACCTCGGCCCACGCGCAGGGCCTCGCTGCGGACTTTCACGTCCATGGCTTCACCGATCTGGAAGCAGCCAAGCGCATCCGCGACAGCGGCCTGACGTTCGATCAGCTGATCTTCGAAGAGAACCGCTGCGTGCACATGGGCTTCAACTTCGATGCGCCGCGCCAGCAAGTGCTGCGCCAGCCGGGCGGACCGAGGTCGGCGATTTTTGCGGGGCTTGAGGCTGGCGGAACTGCGACTGCTTAAGCTTTGGTGCCAGCTATCTAATTGTTATTTCTTGCGTTGCGGATAGATCGTTTCGCCGCGCTTGAGCATGGCGACGAAGGCCTCGATCTTCTTCTTCCGCCCGGTTTGCGTCTTCATGTTGTGTGTGCGGAAAGCGAGCGCGAAGCGGTTCTGCTCGCTGAGTGTCGCCAGCATGGCCTTGGCTTTGGGCGAGGCGTCGATGGCGGCCTGGAGATCGGCGGGAATCTTCATGTCCTTGCCGCTCTTGTAGGCGCGAGCCCAGCGCCCGTCGGCCTTGGCGGCCTCGACATGCGCCAAGCCGTGCCCGGTCATGCGGCCTTCCTTGATGAGCCGCGCGACGTTGCCGACATTGATCTGGCTCCAGACGCTTTTTCTTTTGCGAGGCGAGTAGCGCTGCAGAAAGCTCCGGTCGTCGAACCCCATGCGCAGGCCGTCGATCCAGCCCCAGCAAAGCACGACGTCGATGGCCTCCTTGTGCGTGATCGACTTGAGCCCGGAATCCACCTTGTGGATCTTGATCCAGACTTCGTCGTTTTTATCGTGGCGCTTGGCGAGCCAATTGTAGAAGCTCGCAGCGTCTTTGAACGTGTGGACCGTGCTGGGATCGACCTTGCCGGGGGGCATCAGTCTGTCGGCCTCCTACACACGCCTACTACTGCTTGAAACAGTGCTCGCGTGCCCCTCAACGCATCGAGGGCATCGCAATTAATTTAGTAGGCTATCTCGCTAGACCAGGCGATCCGATCACTCCCACTCAATCGTCCCGGGCGGCTTTGACGTCACGTCATACACCACGCGGTTAACACCCTTAACCTCGTTGATAATCCGCGTCGCGACGTGGCCGAGGAATTTCATGTCAAACGGATAGAAGTCTGCGGTCATGCCGTCCACCGACGTCACGGCGCGCAGGCCGATGACATATTCATAGGTGCGGCCGTCGCCCATGACACCGACGGTCTTGACCGGCAGCAGCACGGCGAAGGCCTGCCAGATGTCGTCGTATTGCCCGCTGCGGCGGATTTCCTCGATGTAGATTTCGTCCGCAAGCCGCAAGATATCGCATTTCTCTTTTGTTATGGCGCCGGGAATACGGATCGCCAGGCCCGGCCCCGGGAACGGATGACGGCCAACGAAACCTTCCGGCAATCCGAGTTCGCGGCCGAGCGCCCGCACTTCGTCCTTGAACAATTCGCGCAACGGCTCGACCAGCTTCATCTTCATGCGGTCGGGCAGACCGCCGACATTGTGATGCGACTAGATCGTCACCGACGGCCCGCCGGTGAACGACACGCTTTCGATCACATCGGGATAGAGCGTGCCTTGGGCAAGGAAGTCGGCGCCGCCGATTTTCTTCGCCTCTTCGTCGAACACGTCGATGAACAGCTTGCCGATGGTCTTGCGTTTGAGCTCGGGATCGTCGACGCCGGCCAGCGCCTTGAGGAAGGTGTCCGACGCATCGACGTGCACCAGCGGAATGTTGTAACTGTCGCGGAACATCGTCACGACCTTCTGCGCTTCGCCGACCCGCATCAGGCCGTGATCGACCAGAACGCAGGTCAGTTGTTCGCCGATCGCTTCGTGAATGAGAACCGCGGCCACCGCCGAGTCGACGCCGCCGGACAGACCGCAGATCACCCGGCCCGAGCCTACCTGCTTGCGGATTTTCTCGATCGCCTCATCCTTGAAGGCGCGCATGGTCCAGTCGCCGGTGAGCCCTGCGATGTTGCGCACGAAATTATGCAGCAGCGCCGCGCCCTGAGGCGTGTGCATGACCTCGAGATGGAATTGCGTCGCGTAGAATTTGCGCGCGTCGTCGCCGATGATCGAGATCGGCGAATTCGGCGCGGAGCCGAGCACGCGAAAGCCCGGCGGCAGTTGCGTGACGCGGTCGCCGTGGCTCATCCAGACCGGATATTTGCCGCCCTTCTCCCAGACGCCCTCGAAGATCGGACTGTCGGCGACGATCTCGACTTCGGCGCGGCCGAATTCGCGGTGATGGCCGGCTTCGACCTTGCCGCCGAGTTGCGCCGCCATCGCCTGCTCGCCGTAGCAGATGCCGAGCACCGGCACGCCGGCCTCATAGATCGCTTTCGGCGCCAGCGGCGCGTCCTTGTCCAGCACCGAGGCCGGCCCGCCCGACAGGATCACGGCCTTGGGCTTCATCGTCCGGAAGGCCTCCTCGGCCTTCTGGTAGGGCACGATCTCGCAATAGACCTTCTCCTCCCGGACCCGGCGCGCGATGAGCTGGGTGACCTGGGAGCCGAAATCGACGATCAGAATCTTGTCATGCATAGGCAGGTGCGCCCCGAATGGCTGCGGATTTGAGCCCATTTCAGGCGTTGTGGGGGTGAGCTTGGCTGCGGTCAAGGCGGCGTCAGGCTCCGGTTAACTACACGCGATTTCGAGCCTTTCAGATAACCCTCCATTAGCCCCGGCGTGAGACATAAGGCCCAAGATTTTCGCCATTTCCACACTTAAAGGGGTCACTTGGCCACTCACGCCGACCATATGGCGCTTACCGGGACAAATGGCGGCCCTGGCGCTCGCCGCGCCGCGCTGTTCCGCGAAACCGCGGCCGACGTGGCGGAGCGCTGGGCGCTGGCGGCCGCCCGGGCGCTCAAACCGTCGCGGCTCGGCGCGCTGCCGGGCTTTGCCAAGGTCTATTTCGAGGAACTGCTGGCGCCGAACCACGCTTTGCCCGATCCGACGCGCGCACTCGACAATCCGCCGGGGCTGGCCGGGCTGGTGCATGGCGAACTGACGCTGCCGACGCTCCTCTCTGCTTATCGAAGGGGCCTGTATCCGCTGGCGCATGTCGCCCCGCTGAAATGGTGGTCGCCGCCGCAGCGCTCGACGCTGCTGTTCAAAAACATGCACATCTCGAAGAACCTCGGCAAGACAATGCGGCAGAACCGCTACACGGTGACCTTCGACCGCGACTTCGAGCGCGTCATCGTCGCCTGTGCCGGACGGCGCAAGGGCCGCTGGCATCTCACCTGGATCACGCCGCACATGATGCATCTGTATGCCGAAGCGTTCGATGCCGGTCATGCGCACTCGTTCGAGGTATGGAACGAGCGCGGCGAATTGGCCGCCGGCGGCTACGGAATCGGCTACGGACTCGGCTTCACGTCGGAGTCGCAATTTTTCAACGAGCCGAACGCGTCGCGCATCGGTATGACCGTGTTCAATTGGCATCTCGCCAAATGGGGCTATCGCTTCAATGACGGCAAGCTGATCGGACCGTTGTGGACCAGCATGGGATTCCACGAAATGCCGCGCGCCGAATTTCTCCCGCGCGTTGCGCAAGCCTCGCGGCTGCAGGGCTTGACCGGCCGCTGGCAGGTCGAAGCCGATATGGAAACGGTATCGCGCTGGAAGTTGGAAGACGCGTGATCGCTTTAGCGATCGAGCGCGCGGCCGACGAACGGAATATGCGCGAGCAGAGAGCCGAACCGCGATTGCCCTTCCTCAACTGTCTTGCCAGGCGTTGCATCCGGGATCGTGCCCGGCGGCACCGGGTGGTCGGCATCGGCCTTGGGGGTTTGGAGTCGGGGCGCTGCAATTTGCGGCGCGGCAATTTGCGGCGCGGGCACTATCGCGACTGATGTCGGCGGCGGCAAAGCCGGTGCGACAGCGGGCGGCGGCATTACGATTTTGGCCTCGGCGGCTTTCGGTTCGATAGTCTTGGGTTCGACCGCTTGGGACTCAACCGCCGGCGCTTGATCGGCGCCGCGATTGACCAGCGCACCACGCACCGCCTCGAGCCATGCGGCATCGGACACCGCGGGATCGCGCTGCACCGGCGCGGGCGCCGCGACAACGGTAGCCGGCTTGGCAACCTTCACCTCAGGCTTCGTTTCAGTTTTGGCTTCAACTTTGCGCTCGATTGGCTTCTCGACTTGTTTCGGCTGCGTCTCGATACGGCGCAGCACGGGCGGAGCCGCTGCCGGCGTCTTGTCGACGGTCAGCAAAGTCTTGAACGCGGCCGCTGCGTCGGGATCGACCGTGTCGCAGGTCTGCTCGAAGGCCTCGACGTCGCGGCGCACCAGCATGTGACGCGCGCCGGCGTCGACGCTCTTGTCCAGGATCTGAATGATATTGGCGCGCAGGGTCTGGCAGGACGCCTCGACCGTAAAATTGGAGCGGTACATCGTGTAGGCGCTGCCGATGCCGACCGGAATCGCCAGTAGCGCGCCGGCAATCTGCACA
>JANMSH010000203.1:0-4720 GCA_031389105.1 Hyphomicrobiales bacterium | reverse complement strand
GACCGCGCTGGACGACATCCCGGCGCTGGCCATCAGTCGGTCAGATGCGGCGAGGCTCACACGGGGCCAAGCCGTTTTGTTGCGCGGACGGGACGCACCCAATTTCCGCGGCACGGTCTACGTCACCGTCTCGGGCCAACTTTTGGCTCTTGCCGAACTGGACCGTGGCGAGATCGTCCCCAAGCGTGTGTTTAACCTCGCCGGCCTGATTGGCAGAGCCGGCGTCATGAAAGGATGACCGATGTCGGTTACCGCAGGCCGTAAGGCCGAAGTTATTAAGACCTATGCGCAGAAAGCCGGCGATACCGGTTCGCCCGAAGTTCAAGTGGCGATCCTGTCGGAGCGCATTAACAATCTCACCGAGCATTTTAAAGCCCACGTGAAGGACAATCATTCCCGCCGTGGTTTGCTCAAGATGGTGAGCCAGCGCCGTACGTTGCTCGATTACCTTCGGCGCACGAATGAGAGCAGCTACAAATCTTTGATCGAGAAGCTCGGCATCCGCCGATAAATTGTATCCGCGCAGGGCGTTTGAGCCCCGCGCGAATCCGAGGCGGGTGCATTGTGCATCTGCCGATTTGGTCCGGCGGCGATGGCGCCGCTGGAGACAGGCAAGAGCCGGCACAGCCAGCCTCTTGCCTAGGCAAAGCTCAGGAACGCCATGGCAGGATCGCCAGACGCTGCTCGCTCCCCGCTTCGTTCGCGGATGCGTGCCAGCTTCTCGCCGTCTTGCTCATGGCTTTCGGGCTTGGCCTGAACACATGAGAGAAAAACGCAATGTTCGATATGCATCGAGTTGAACTCGATTGGGGTGGGCGCAAGCTCGTCCTCGAGACCGGCCGCGTCGCGCGGCAAGCTGACGGCGCCGTGCTCGCCACCTACGGCGAGACCACCGTTCTGGCCACCGCCGTTGCTGCCAAGCAGCCGCGCGAAGGCGTCGACTTCCTGCCGCTGACCGTCGACTACCAGGAAAAATATTACGCCGCGGGCCGCATTCCCGGCGGCTACTTCAAGCGCGAAGGCCGTCCGACCGAAAAGGAAACGCTGGTTTCCCGCCTGATCGACCGCCCGATCCGTCCGCTGTTCGCCGATGGCTGGCGCTGCGAGACGCAGGTGATCGTCACCACGCTATCGCACGATCTCGAAAACGATCCCGACATTCTCGCGCTGGTCGCCTCGTCGGCGGCGCTGACGCTGTCGGGCGCACCCTTCATGGGCCCGATCGGCGCCGCGCGCGTCGGTTTCGTCAACGGTGAGTACGTGCTCAACCCGACGATCGACGAGATGGCCGAAAGCCAGCTCGACCTCGTCGTCGCCGGCACCGTCGACGCCGTGTTGATGGTGGAATCGGAAGCCAAGGAACTGTCCGAGGAAGTCATGCTCGGCGCCGTGATGTTCGGCCACCGCCACTTCCAGCCGGTCATCGAAGCCATCATCAAGCTCGCGGAAAAGGCGGCGAAGGAGCCGCGCGAACTGACGACGGTCGACAATGCCGACCTCGAAAAGGAAATTCTGGGGCTCGCCGAGAAGGATCTGCGCGCCGCCTATTCGATCCCGCAGAAGATGGAACGTCAGGCTGCCGTCGCCGCCGTCAAGAAGTCGGTCATGGCGAAGTTCTTCCCGGAAGGCACCGAACCGAAATACGACAAGCTGCGCGTCGCCGGCGTGTTCAAGGAACTGGAAGGCAAGATCGTTCGCTGGAACGTTCTCGACACGAAGAAGCGCATCGACGGCCGCGATCTTACGACCGTGCGCCCGATCGTTTGCGAAGTCGGCATTCTGCCGCGCACCCACGGCTCCGCGCTGTTCACGCGCGGCGAAACGCAAGGGTTAGTCGTTGCCACGCTCGGCACCGGCGAAGACGAACAGTGGATCGACGCGCTACAGGGCTCCTACAAGGAATCCTTCCTGCTGCACTACAACTTCCCCCCCTACTCGGTCGGCGAGACCGGCCGTATGGGCGGCACCAAGCGTCGCGAAATCGGCCACGGCAAGCTGGCCTGGCGCGCGCTGCATCCTCTGCTGCCGAAGGCCGAGGAATTCCCGTACACGATCCGTTTGGTGTCCGAGATCACGGAATCCAACGGTTCGTCGTCGATGGCATCGGTGTGCGGCGGTTCGCTCGCATTGATGGACGCCGGCGTACCGCTCAAGCGTCCGGCCGCGGGCATCGCGATGGGCCTCATCCTCGAAGACAAGCGCTTTGCCGTTCTGTCGGACATCCTGGGTGACGAAGATCACCTCGGCGACATGGACTTCAAGGTGGCCGGCACCGATCAGGGCGTCACATCGTTGCAGATGGACATCAAGATCGCCGGCATCACCGAAGAGATCATGAAGGTCGCGCTGGGCCAGGCCAAGGACGGCCGCCTGCACATCCTCGGCGAAATGGCCAAGGCGCTCACCTCGGCCCGCGCCGAGCTGGGCGAGCACGCCCCGCGCATCGAGATGTTCAAGATCCCGACCGACAAGATCCGTGAAGTGATCGGCACCGGCGGCAAGGTGATCCGCGAGATCGTCGAGAAGACCGGCGCCAAGATCAACATCGAGGACGACGGTTCGGTGAAGGTCGCTTCCTCCGACGGCGAGTCGATCAAGGCGGCGATCAACTGGATCAAGTCGATCGCCTCCGATCCGGAGCCGGGCAAGATCTATGAAGGCACCGTGGTCAAGACGATGGACTTCGGCGCATTCGTGAACTTCTTTGGCGCCAAAGACGGCCTGGTTCACATCAGCCAGCTCGCTTCCGCCCGCGTCAACAAAGTCACCGACGTCGTCAAGGAAGGCGACAAGGTCAAGGTCAAGCTGCTGGGCATGGACGAGCGCGGCAAAGTGCGCCTGTCGATGAAGGCGGTCGATCAGACCACCGGCGAAGACCTCGAAGCCAAGGGCGACGCCCCGCAGGCCGCGACCGGCGCTGCGGAATAGGTTTTCTCCGCAGGAACAATCAAAAGGGCGGCCCTCGTGGCCGCCCTTTTTCTTTGCGTGAAAGCCTGCCCGCGCAAATGATGATAGGGAATGCGGGCTAAACAAACCGAGGAAACACAATGCTGGTCGAACACCGCACTTACACCTGCCGTCCCGGCACCATCCGCAAGCAACTGGCGTTCTACGAGAAGAACGGCTTCGCCATCCAGAAGAAGCATCTCGGCGAGCCGTTCGGCTATTTCACGCACGAGCATGGCGACGTGAACAGCTACATCCACATGTGGGCCTATACCGACGTCAACGACCGCATGACGCGGCGCGCAGGCCTGGCCAAAGATCCGGAGTGGCAGAGCTATCTCGAGAAGAACGGCGAGTTCGGCTATCTCGTCGCCCAAGAAAGCAAGCTGCTGGTCGCCACCTCATTCGCGCCGGTCAAGCGCTGATGTAGAAATCGCGTAGAGCGTTCAGCGCGCTGCGCGTTTCTTTTCCGGCGTGGCGGCCAGCGTTTCCATGACGAGCGCGCCCAGCGCCTCGAAATCCTTGCGTCGCGGCGACGTGCGCCGCCACACCAAACCGATCTTGCGGCCCGGCTCCGGATCGCGGAAGCGCAACAGCTTGACGCGATCGTCACGCGCTTCCGCGTCGACCGCGACCTGCGGCAGCAGCGTGACGCCGTAGCCGTTCGCCACCATCTGCATCACGGTCGCCAGCGACGTCGCGCCGAGGCTCGCTGGCGCATCGCGCCGCGTCGTCGCGCAGAACGCCAGCGCCTGGTCGCGCAGGCAGTGGCCCTCCTCCAATAAAATGAGCCGGCGCTGATCGACGTCCTCGATATCGACGCGGCCGTGCGCGGCAAACTTGTCCGACGCCGGCACCGCCAGCAGGAACGGATCGTCGAACAGCGGCAGCGTTTCGGCTTCGCCGCCTTCCGCCGGCAGCGCCAGCATCACGGCGTCGAGCCTGCCACTCACAAGCTCGTCGAGCAGCATCTTGGTCTGCGTCTCGCGCACTTCGAGACGCAGCAGCGGATAATTCGCCTGCAGCTTCGGCAGCACGCGCGGCAAAATGTAAGGCGCCAGCGTCGGGATGATGCCGAGCCTAAGCTGACCGCTCAGCACGTCGCGGTGGCGGGCAAAATCGATCAGGTCGCGGGTCGCGGTCAGGATCTGCTCGGCGCGCGCCGCGACCTCCAGCCCGGTATCGGTGAGCGCGATATCGCCCGGCCGCCGCTCGACCAGCTCGGCGCCGATTTCGCGCTCCAGCTCGCGCACCTGCATCGACAGCGCCGGTTGGGTCACGGCGCAGTCCTGCGCGGCGCGGCCGAAATGCCGGTGCCGGGCCAGCGAGGTCAAATAACGCAACTGTCGCAAGGTGATCATATCGATAAGGTAATCTTATCGGACTGGGCAGGCAATAAGATTAGACCTGATCGAAACTGGCGCTATCGTGCGCGCCGACACCCCAGAACAAACGTAAAAACGCGGAGAGTGACATGGACGCCAAGACTGACGACAAAGACGCGGGTAAGTGCCCGGTGATGCACGGCAAAGGCGGCCATCGTAACCGCGACTGGTGGCCGGAGCATCTCGACATCGGCGTGCTGCATGCTCTCCATCCGGACGCCGATCCGATGGGCAAGAGCTTCAACTATGCCAAGGAATTCAAAAGCCTCGACCTCGATGCCGTGATCAAGGATCTCCATGCCTTGATGACCGACTCGCAGGAATGGTGGCCGGCCGACTTCGGTCATTACGGCGGCCTGTTCATCCGCCTCGCCTGGCATAGCGCCGGC
>JANMSH010000195.1:0-8588 GCA_031389105.1 Hyphomicrobiales bacterium | reverse complement strand
AAGCCGCACCATCTCAAGCAGATAGCCGAGAGTTTCGAGGCCGGTACCGCGTGCCAGGGTCGCTAGATCTGCCGACAAGGTCGCCACGTAACTGGCTACCGCCGTGCGATCACCAGGGTCTTTAACTTGATCTGGCATCGTCATTCCAAGGTCGTCTATTGCCGACGAGGTCCGGCGAAATCGATTGCTGAGAGTCCCCGTCACTAAAAATACACGGGTCCCCTCCAAATAGTAACCCATTGATAGTAGATAAGAATAAATACATCTTATGGTTGAAACACGGCGTATTCGGCCCCTTTCGCGCCCAAATTCGCTGTTTCTAAAGGTCTATCGAACTACGGTCATTTGACACTCAGGGTCGCCTTCCCCATGTTCCGGGCGAAGCGAGCGGCCGATTCAGGCTTCGGATCGAGCGGCCCCGGTAGCTAACCCATTGGATTATCATGAAAGTTGTCGTTGTCGAGTCGCCTTCCAAGGCGAAGACGATCAACAAGTATCTTGGACCCGGTTACGAGGTTTTAGCCTCGTTCGGGCATATTCGCGACCTGCCGGCCAAGGACGGCTCGGTCGATCCGGACAATGACTTCAAGATGCTCTGGGAGGTCGACCCGCAATCACAGAAGCGGGTGAATGACATCGCGCATGCCCTCAAAGGCGCCGACACCCTCATTCTGGCGACCGACCCGGATCGCGAAGGCGAAGCCATCTCCTGGCACGTGCTGGAAGCGCTGAACGAAAAGAAGGCGCTGAAGTCCCAAAAGATCGAACGCGTCGTGTTCAACGCCATCACCAAGCAGTCTGTGACCGAGGCGATGAAGCACCCGCGCGAGATCGACAACGCGTTGGTCGACGCCTACCTCGCCCGCCGCGCGCTCGATTATCTCGTCGGCTTCACGCTGTCGCCGGTGCTGTGGCGCAAGCTGCCGGGCGCGCGCTCGGCCGGCCGCGTCCAGTCGGTCGCCTTGCGGCTGGTCTGCGACCGCGAACTCGACATCGAAAAATTCATCGCCAAGGAATACTGGTCGATTGTCGCCAAGCTGGAGACGCCGCGCGGCGATGCGTTCGAAGCGCGCCTGTTCGCCGCCGACGGACAGAAGCTGCAACGCCTCGATATCGGCACCGGTGTTCAGGCCCACGATCTTAAAGACGCGCTCGAAGGCGCCAAGTTCACCGTCACCTCGGTCGAGGCAAAGCCGGCGCGGCGTAATCCGCCGCCGCCGTTCACGACCTCAACCATGCAGCAGGAAGCCAGCCGCAAGCTCGGCTTCGCGCCGGCTATCGCCATGCGTCTGGCGCAGCGCCTGTACGAAGGCGTCGAGATCGACGGCGAGACCACCGGCCTCATCACCTATATGCGTACCGACGGCATCGACCTGGCGCCGGAGGCGATCACTGACATCCGTTCGATGATCGGCAAGAACTTCGGCAAGGAATACGTGCCGGGCTCGCCGCGCACCTACCAGAACAAATCGAAAAATGCGCAGGAAGCGCACGAAGCTGTGCGCCCGACGTCCGCCGCCCGCACGCCCACCGAGGTCGCCAAATATGTCGACCGCGATCAGGCGCGTTTATACGAATTGATCTGGAATCGCGCCGTCGCGAGCCAGATGGAATCCGCCGAACTGGAACGCACCACCGTCGAGATCACCGCCACCAATGGCGCGCGCGTCATCGACATGCGCGCCAGCGGTCAGGTGGTGAAGTTCGACGGCTTCCTGACGCTGTATCAAGAAGGCGTCGATGAAGCCGCCGACGATGACGAGTCAAAGCGCCTGCCCGCGATGTCGCAAGCAGAGACGCTGAAGAAACAGTCGATCGAAGCCGCGCAGCATTTCACCGAACCGCCGCCACGCTTCTCGGAAGCCGCACTCGTCAAGCGCATGGAAGAACTCGGCATCGGCCGGCCCTCGACCTACGCCTCGATCCTGCAGGTGCTGCAGGACCGAGGCTATGTCCGCATCGACAAGAAGCGGCTCATTCCGGAAGACAAAGGCCGCGTGGTCGTGGGCTTCCTCGAGAGCTTCTTTGCACGCTACGTCGAATATGATTTCACCGCATCGCTCGAAGAACAGCTCGACAAGGTTTCGAACAACGAATTGAACTGGAAGAAGGTGCTGGAGGATTTCTGGGGCGACTTCATCGGCGCGGTCAACGACATTAAAGAAGTGCGCATCACCCAGGTGCTCGACGCGCTCAATGATTTGCTCGAGCCGCACATTTTCCCGGCGCGCGCCGACGGCGCCCCGGTCCGGCAATGCCCGCAGTGCGGCAATGGCCAACTCTCTCTGAAAGTCGGCCGCTTCGGCGCCTTCATCGGCTGCTCGAACTATCCGGAATGCCGCTTCACCCGGCAGATGACGCCGGGCGCCGGCGGCCAGCAGGCCACCAAGGTGCTCGGTACCGATCCGGTTACCAGTCTCGAAGTCACGCTGCGCGGCGGGCGCTTCGGCACCTATTTGCAGTTGGGCGAAGAGATCAAGGCGCCGAAGCTGAAAAAGGGTCAGAAGAAAGACCCGGACGCGCCCGAGCCTGTGAAACCCAAACGCGCCAGCCTGCCGAAAGGCGTGCAACCCGAAGACGTCGATCTCGACAAGGCGCTGGCGCTGCTGTCGCTGCCGCGCGAAGTCGGCATCTCGCCGGAAGACGGCGAGCCGATCTTGGCCGGCGTCGGGCGCTTCGGTCCCTACGTCAAACACGGTAAGGTCTATGCGAGCCTGGAGGAAGGCGACGACGTTCTCACCGTCGGCCTCAACCGCGCCATGCATCTGATTGCCGACAAGATCGCCAACCCGAAAAAGGGCCGCCGCTTTGGCGCCGATCCCGGCAAGACGTTGGGCGATCATCCGGACAAAGGCGGGCCGATCGTGGTCAAGAACGGCCGCTACGGTCCCTATGTCAGCCACAACGGCGTCAATGCCACGCTCACCGGCGACAAGACGCCCGATACCGTCACGCTCGACGAGGCCATCGTCCTGCTCGACGCGCGTGCCTCGCTGGTCGGCAGCAGCCCGAAAGGCCGCCGTGCCGCTGGCCGCAAGAGCGCCAAAACCGCCGCCTCCGAGGCCAAGCCCGACAGCCGCGCCAAAAAGCCCGCGGCCAAGCCGAAAAAGCCGGCCAAGGCCAAGGCGCGTTCGCCAAAGGCGACCGCTGCCGAGTAGGTAGCGGACGCCGATTTCAATGATTACATTCCCTCTTAATTGCGCTGTTTTAGCGCTGGAAAATCTATTTTGAACAAGCCACCTAAAAACCCATCTACTCTTCCCTCCAAGGCCGACATTCTCGCCTTCATCGCCGCCCAAAAGGGCAAAGTCGGCACCCGCGAAATCGCCCGCGCCTTCGGCCTCAAGAACGCCATGCGCGCCGAACTCAAGCGCATGCTGCGCGAACTCGGCGACGAAGGCGCCGTCGAGAAGAAGCGCAAGAAACTCCATCACCCCGGTACGATGCCCGACACCGTGCTCGCCGATGTCACCGCGCGCGACCGCGACGGCGACATGATCGCGACGCCCGACGAATGGGACGAGAACGCGCACGGCCCCGCGCCGAAAATCCGCATCCACGTTTCCCGTAAGGCAAAACCTAGCGAAAGCCCTGGCATCGGCGACCGCGTGCTGCTGCGCGTCGAAGAGATTGAGGAAGAAGACGGCATCCGCCACGCGGGTCGCGTCATCAAGATTATCGACCGGCCCAAGCCCCGCGTGCTCGGGATTTTCCGGAAAAATCCGAACGGCGGCGGCCGGCTTGAATCCGTCGACAAGAAAATGCTCGGTAAGGAGATCGCGATCCCGGCCGGCGCCACAGGCGACGCCGAGGAGGGTGATCTGGTCGCAGTCGAGACCGGTCGTGCGCCGCGCCTCGGCCTGCCGACCGGGCGCGTTATCGAACGTCTCGGCTCGATCAAGAGCGAGAAAGCGATCAGCCTGATCGCCATTCACGCGCATCAGATCCCGGACGTGTTCCGCCGCGATACCATTCTTGAGGCCGAAGCCACCAAGCCTTCGACGATGTCTGGTCGTGAGGACTGGCGCAAGCTGCCGCTGATCACCATCGATCCGCCAGACGCCAAGGATCACGACGACGCTGTGCACGCCGAGCCTGATCCGTTGAGCGACAACAAAGGTGGCTTTGTCATCACCGTCGCCATTGCCGATGTCGCGCATTACGTCACGCCCGGTTCGGCGTTGGATCGCGAGGCGCTGGTGCGAGGCAATTCGGTCTACTTCCCCGACCGCGTGGTGCCGATGCTGCCCGAGCGCATCTCCAACGATCTGTGCTCGCTGCGACCGCTCGAGGATCGCGCCGCGCTCTCGGTGCGCATGGTGATCGGCGCCGACGGCCGCAAGCGCTCGCATACGTTTCACCGCATCATGATGAAGTCGGCAGCCAAGCTGTCCTATCAGCAAACGCAGGCGGCGATCGACGGCAACACCGACGACACCACTGGGCCGCTGATGGAGCCGGTGCTCAAGCCGCTCTACGCCGCTTACGAGGCGCTCAAGATCGCCCGCAACGAACGCCAGCCGCTCGATCTCGATCTGCCCGAGCGCAAGATCCTGCTCAAGCCCGACGGCACCGTCGACCGCGTCATCGTTCCCGAACGCCAGGACGCCAACAAGCTGATCGAGGAGTTCATGATCCTCGCCAACGTCGCCGCCGCCGAGACGCTGGAGAAAGCGCGCGTGCCGCTGATCTATCGCGTGCACGATGAGCCCTCGATCGAGAAGCTCAACAGCTTGCGAGAGTTTCTCGCCAGCCTGACGATTCCGCTGGCCAAGGCCGGCGCACTCCGGCCGGAATACTTCAACCGCGTTCTGACGCAAGTGAAGGGTAGCGACCGCGAGCAACTGGTCAACGAAGTCGTGTTGCGCTCGCAGGCACAGGCCGAATACGCGGCGGAGAACTACGGCCATTTCGGCCTGAACCTGCGCCGTTACGCGCACTTCACCTCGCCCATCCGCCGCTACGCCGATCTAATCGTGCATCGCGGGCTGATCCGCGCGCTGAAACTCGGCTCCGATGGCTTGCCTGAATCCGCGGATTTCAAAGAGCTCGCCGAAATCGGCGCGCAGATTTCCGCCACAGAGCGCCGCGCCATGGTGGCCGAGCGCGAGACCAAGGACCGGCTGATTGCGCATTTCCTCGCCGACAAGATCGGCGCCAGTTTCGAGGGCCGCGTCTCCGGCATGGTTGGCGCGGGCTTGTTCGTGAAGCTCAACGACACCGGCGCCGACGGCTTTGTGCCGGCGCGCACCATCGGCGACGAGTATTTCCGCTACGACGAAGCCGCGCGCGCCATGATCGGTGGCCGCACCGGCATGACCTACCGTCTGGGTGACGCCGTCACCGTCAAACTGGTAGAAGCCGCGCCAGTGGCCGGAGCGTTGCGCTTCGAGCTTCTGTCTGAAGGGCGAATGGACGGTCCGCGGAGGCGGCAGCAGCATCAGCAGCGACGACCGGGAAATATCGATCACAAGAAACCGAACCGGCATCGCCGGCACAAGCAGCGGAAGGCACGATGACAGCGGAACTCGGAAAACGCTTGAGCGAGCGGATGACATCGTCCGAACGCGACCAGTCATTCGCCGACAGCGAGCCGCGCGACGCCGCGACCATCATGCTGATCGACCGCGCCGGGCCGCATCCGAAAGTGCTGCTCGGCCGCCGCCACGACGCCCATAAGTTCATGCCGGGGAAATTCGTATTTCCGGGCGGCCGCATCGAGCCCGCCGACCGCGCCATGACGGCGGTGAGCGAACTGCATCCCGATACGCAAATGAAGCTGACCGAGCGCGTGGCCAGCCCCAGCGCCGAATTGGCACGCGGCTTTGCGCTCGCCGCGGTGCGCGAGATGGCGGAAGAGACCGGCCTGCTCCTTGGTGTGAAACGTCCGGATGCGCCGGTAGCGGCGGCCGACGACTGGGCGGAATTCACCAAAGCCAGCGTGCACCCCGACCTTGCTCAGATGCACTTCATCGCACGCGCCATCACGCCGCCGAAGCGGCCCAAGCGATTCGACACGCGCTTCTTTACCGCCGACGCCACGGCGATTGCCCACAAGATCGAAGGCATCGTCGGTCCGGAGTCCGAACTGGTCGAACTGGTCTGGATTCCGATCGCGGAAGCGGCGCAGCTCGACATGCCGACCATCACCGGCGTGGTGCTGGAAGAACTCGGCGCGCGCGTCACCGCCGGCATGGCGCACAACCTGCCGGTGCCGTTCTATTTCATGAAGGGCGAGCAGTTCTTGCGCGAATTGCTCTAGCCGTCCTCAGGCCTTCAACGCGATCCAGGTGTATTTTCCGCACACGCCATCGCTAACGAGGCTGTTGGCAGCCTGGAAGGCGGCGACGGCATCTTTGGTCTTCTGACCGAAGTCGTCATCGACGCCTAGTGTAGCGCCTTTCGCATTCAGCAAAGTCTGCAGCCGGCCCACGTCGGGCCCCTTATCGCCTTTCCTGAGCACGGGGTCTGACGCGACCACCGGCGCCGCGACTGCGGCGGCCGATGGCGTCATCGCGATCGCCCACTCACGCGTGTCGTCGTAGGACGCCTTCTCCGGTTTGACCGAGACGTGACAGTGATGGTTGTGCGGGTTCTTGTTCGGCGGCACGGGATACGGCCGCCACTGCCACGCCGGCTGACCCTGGCCGGTTCCGCTGGCGATCTTTTTGTTGGAGATAATGTATTTGACGCGGTCGTCTTTGGCGGCGCGCAGTGCTTCCGCCAGTTCCTCGGAATTCATGCCATGCGCGGGGTCGTGGGTGAAATCGCGCGCAGTGACCACGCCTAGCGCGCCGTCGGTAACCCAGGGATTGTGATCGGATCCCCGCGTGGCGTGTTCAGCGTCGCCGATGCCGCCGTCGCTCGTTTTGTCGCGGTTAGGCGAAAGCGCATTCACCTTCGCCAGCAGGGCATCCAGGCTTTTCGCCATTCTCCATTCGACCATAACAGCCCCCATTTGATTGCCGTTTCAGGGCTTACAACTTATAGTAAATGTCCTTGCCGGGCCATTGGCCAAAACCGCCATTTCTTGACATTTGGCGCTTGGCCGGTAGGGTCCGCGCCAACGGCGAAAACCGCCCCAATATCCCCTTTCGAGGACGTTTCCATGGCTAAAGCCGCCAGTCTGAAGATCAAGCTCGTGTCGAGCGCCGGCACCGGGCACTACTACGTGACCAAGAAGAACTCGCGCACGCAGACCGACAAGCTGAAGAAGAACAAGTACGATCCGGTCGCCAAGAAGCACGTCGAGTACACGGAATCTAAGATCAAGTAGGCGAAACCGCCGCTCGATCGAACAAGGGCGCCCGATGGGCGCCCTTTGCATGTCTGGATTTGGCGGAATATTCGGCCGCCAGCCGACCTGATACTGTCGGTAACCGCTTTGTCCGGGAGAATGTTTCATGTCCGTCGTGCTTCGCGCTGTATTGGCCGCCCTGCTCCTGTTGCCGCTCGCCTGCGGCGCGGCGCACGCCGCCGACAAACACAAGCTCGCGCTGCAGATCAGCGACAACGATCCGGCCAAGATGAACGCGGTGCTCAACGTCGCCGCCAACGTGTCGAAGTATTATTCCGACAAAGGCGACGAGGTCGACATCCAGATCGTCGCCTTCAATGCCGGGCTGCACATGCTGCGCGACGACACTTCGCCCGTGAAGCCGCGGCTGTAATCGTTCAAGCAAGGCATGCCGAACGTCTCGTTCATAGCCTGCGAGAATACGCTCGAAGCCATGAGCAAGACCGAAGGCAAGGAGCCGCCGCTGGTCGACAACGCCGAGCGCGTCAAAGCCGGCGTGGTGACGCTGATCGAGCTGGGTGAAAAAGGCTGGACGATCGTGCGGCCGTGAAACGGCTGCGGCTTTAAGCAGCGTCCTGCACGACCCGGTTACGGCCATCGCGCTTGGCGCGATAGAGCGCCGTGTCGGCGCGCTTGAGGATGGCCGCGGCGTTGTCGCCGGGGGCACCGATCGCCGCAAGCCCGATCGAGATCGTCACTTCCAGGTTCTTGGCGCCCTGCTGGATCGCGAAGGCCTCGGTCGCAATGCGGCGGCGGATACGCTCGGCCACCATGCTCGCGACCGCCATATCGGTTTCCGGCATGACGATGACGAATTCCTCACCACCATAACGGCAGGCGAGATCGATGTTGCGTATCGCCTTGCGGATGCGCACCGAGAATTCGCGCAATACGTCGTCGCCGGCGTCGTGGCCGTGGCCGTCATTGATGGCCTTAAAGTAATCGATGTCGAGGATCATCACCGCGATCGGCTTGCCGCGCGAGGCCGCCTGCTCGACCAGACTCGCCAGATGCATTTCCATGTAGCGGCGGTTGAACAGGCCGGTGAGCGCATCGGTAATCGCCATCTCGATCGACATCTGCACGTTGTCGCGCAGCCGCTCGGTGTAGCGCTTCTTCTTGATCTGGGTGCGCACGCGCGCCAGCATCTCGTTCTTGTCGATCGGGCGGATCAGGTAATCGTTGACGCCGATCTCAAGCCCGCGCACCAGCCGCGCATTGTTGTCGGCTTCGGAGACCGCGAGGATCGGTACGTTGCGGGTGCGCTCCAGCGAACGGATCTGGCTGCACA
>JANMSH010000189.1:0-27553 GCA_031389105.1 Hyphomicrobiales bacterium | reverse complement strand
GCTTGCCGTCGAACAGATATTCCGCCCCGATGAACCCGACCCCGGTGTTGACCACCAGCGGCTTGAAGGCGCGCGCCAGGGCGTAAGCGCGCGCCACCAGCGTCTGCTGGTCAACGCCGTGATGCGCGTTGGCCGACAGCGCGCTGCCCTGCCCGGTTTCGAAATACATCACGTTGTCGCCGATGGTGCCTCGCTTGAGCGCCAGCGCGGCGTCGCGAGCTTCCTTGAGCAGCGCGAGATCGATGCCGAAGCTCTTGTTGGCGCTTTGCGTGCCGGCTATCGACTGGAACACCAGATCGACCGGCGAACCTTTGCCGATCAGCTCCAGCGTTGTCGTGACGTGCGCCAGCACACATGATTGCGTCGGGATATCGAGCTTGATGCGAACCTCGTCGAGCATCGACAGCAGCGCGTGGGTTCGCTCCGGACTGTCGGTCGCCGGATTGATACCGATCACGGCATCGCCCGAACCGAGCAACAAGCCGTCGAGAATGCTTGCGGCGATGCCGCGGGCGTCGTCGGTCGGATGGTTGGGCTGCAGTCGCACCGACAAACGGCCCGGCAGTCCGATGGTGTTTCGAAAGCGTGTGACGACCGCGCACTTCGCCGCCATCACCATCAAGTCTTGCAGGCGGCTGATCTTGGCTACCGCCGCCGCCATCTCCGGTGTCACGCCCGGCGCCAGGGCTGAGAGCACCGGCGTAGTCGCCTCGTCCGACAGCAGCCAGTCGCGGAGACCGCCGACAGTCAGATGCGCAACCGGCGCGAAGGCGCTCTTGTCGTGCGTATCGATGATGAGGCGCGTCACCTCGTCGTTCTCGTAAGGCACCACGGCCTCGCTGAGAAACGTCGCGAGCGGCGTATCGGCCAGCGCGAATTGCGCGGCGACGCGCTCCTCGCCGGTCGAGGCTGCAAGGCCGGCCAGTTGATCGCCACTGCGCAGCGGCGTGGCCTTGGCAAGCAGCGTTTTCAGGTCGGGAAACGTGTAAGTTCGATTTCCGATGGCTGCGCGATACATATCGATTCCGTTGCGGCGACGATTCCGTTGCTGACGTCACTATAGCGCAAGCCTCGCATGCTTGTTTGGAGTCCCGGCTTCTACGCGGCATACTTGACGCGGCATACTTGGCGCGAACGGCCGGGTGGGATACCACTCCAGCCCGCTTATCCGCACGAGGCGCAAAAACGCTCTCATGACGACCCCGAACAGCCCGCTCACAACCGACCTCTATGAACTCAACATGGTCCAGGCCTATCTGGACCACGGCGAGGACAAGGAGGCGGTGTTCGAATTTTTCGTGCGGCGGCTGCCTGCGCGGCGCGGCTTTCTACTGGCCGCGGGCTTGGATGACGCACTCGGCTATCTCGAAACGCTGCAATATTCGGCGGCCGACATCGACTGGCTCAAGAGCACCGGCCGGTTTCGCGACAACCTGCTCGACTATCTGCGCAACTTCCGCTTCACCGGCGACGTGCATGGCATTCCCGAAGGCAGCGTGTGTTTTCCCAACGAGCCGCTGCTGCGCATCACCGCGCCGCTGCCGCAGGCGCAACTCGTCGAAACACGGCTTATCAACATCCTGAACTACCAGACGCTGGTCGCATCCAAGGCCGCGCGCATGGTGCTGGCGGCGCCCGGCAAGGCGCTAGCGGATTTCGGCCTGCGCACGGCGCATGGCGCGGAAGCCGGACTTTATTCGGCGCGCGCCAGCTACATCGCCGGTTTTTCCGGCGTCGCCAATGTGCTGGCCGGCGAGCACTACGGCATCCCGATTGTCGGCACCATGGCCCATTCCTTCGTGCAGGTGCACGACGACGAGATGCAGGCCTTCGAGAATTTTGCCCGCGCGCGGCCGGAGGGGGTCGTTCTGCTGATCGATACCTACGACACCGAAGCCGGCGCACGTAAAGTGGTCGAATTGGCGCCGCGCCTGAAGGTCGACGGCATTGCTATTCGCGGCGTCCGCATCGATAGCGGCGACCTCGCCGTAAGCGCGCGCACGGTGCGCGGCATTCTCGATGACGGCGGTTTGCGCGACACCATTATCCTGGTCAGCGGCGGCGTCGACGAGGACATGATGCAAAAAATGATCGCGTCGGGGGCGCCAATTGATGGCTACGGTATCGGCGTCAGCCTCGCCACCTCGATCGATGCGCCGGCGTTCGACTGCGCCTACAAGCTTCAGGAATACGCCGGACAGCCCAAGCGCAAACTGTCCGCGGGCAAGCAGACCTGGCCCGGCCGTAAGCAGGTGTGGCGTGCTTACGATACCGAAGGCCGCATGGCTGGCGACATTCTCTCGACCGAAAGCGATAGGCAGGCCGGTGAGCCGCTTATCGTACCGTTGATGCGCGGCGGCAAACGCATCGCAGCGGCGCCGACGTTAACACAGATACGCGAGCGCGCGGCGCGCGATCTGGCGCGACTGCCGGAGCAGCTCAGGCAATTGCAGCCTAGTGTGACGTATCCGGTGAAAGTGGCGGACGCCCTCACCGCGCTGGCGGCTCAGGCGGATGCGATGACGCTCGGCTGATTACCGCGCGTGTGTTCCGCCTTTATTCCAGCCGCGGATGCCTTCGCCGTACACCTCATGACCCTTGTCGGTCACGATCACAGTGTCCTCGAGCTTGATGAAGCCGCGCGTCGGATGCTGCAGCGTAGTTTCGATCGACACCACCATGCCGGCTTCCAACGGCGTATTGGCGTGATCGGCCGGATACCGCATCGGCGAATTCTGCTGCAAGCGCGGCGCTTCGTGGCTGACCATGCCCATGCCGTGCGCCAGGAAATCCATATGATTGTGGTGCTTGGATTTCTGCACCAGCGGATCGGCCGCGGCATAGATTTCCTTACCCATCACGCCGGGCTTGGTCGCGTTGAACGCGGCGCGCTGAATGGTCTCGATCTCACCGAGCAGGTCGACCAACTCGGCATCCGGCTCGCCGTGGATCGCCATGCGGCAGATGTCGCCGATATAGCCGTGATAATTGCCGCCAGAGTCGAGCGACAGGATTTCGCCCTTGCCCCAGACCTGATCGGTCGGCGCGCGATTGAAGCTGGTGCCGCAGGTAATCAGACAATATTCGAATGTCATGCCGCGATTGGTTTCCTCGCGGCGCAACGCTTCGGTGAGTTCTTTTTTCGTGGCACCGGGTCCGTGATTGGCGATCACCGCCGCCATCGAATCGATCACGCCGTCGGACGCAATCTTCAGCTTCGCCAGTTCGTCGGCGGATTTAACCGCGCGCTGAGCTTCCAGCACGAACAACGCATCGACCCAGTTCGCATCCGGGAAGGCGTCACGCAAAATCTTTGACGCATCGTAAGGCAGGAAGGCGAATTCGAAGGCGATGCGCTTGGGCTTCATGCCGGCCTTGCGCATGTACTCGATCGCCTGGGTGATGGCGTCCGGCGAATTATTGACCGAAGTTTTCGTCTCCGGCGTCCAGACCGGGTCTGCTACGACCTGCGCCGTTTCCAGCCGATGGCCGAAATAGCCCGCCTTTTCGGGCTGGTCTTTGGCGTAGACCAAAACCGGCAGATAGCGGCTGATGCCGACGGCATCCATGTAATCGAAGAAATGCGCGCGGTGGCCGCCGAGTAGATACTGCACGTTGTGCTTCGACGTGGCGACGATGACGTCGATGCCGGCCTCGTCCATCAGCCGGTCGAGCCGCCGGTGATCGAAGGGGATCTTCAAGCCGCTGGTGGGCTGCGCGCTGACGTTCATGGATCGCTCCCGGCTAGCCGGCGTCTCATATGGACTTATTTTGGCGCCGGTCAGAGGAGAGTCTAGGACCACAATTCCTTGCTCGCAAGCCGGGCTCCAGCCGCCAGCGCCTCCAGCTTGGCCCACATGATGGTCGGGTGCACGCGGCGGTGAAACGGCCCCTGGGCAAATCCACAGTCGGTGCCGGCAATAACATTCTCGCGGCCGACGCTTTTCGCCAGCCGCACAATGCGTTCGGCGACCAATTCGGGATGCTCGACCACATTTGTGGCGTGGCTGATGACGCCCGGGATCAGCACCTGCCCCGGCGCCAGTCTTGCGTCTTTCCACACCTTCCATTCGTGCTCATGGCGCGGATTGGCGCCCTCGATCACGTAAGCTCCGACCTTCACCTTGAGAATCAGATCGACGATGTCCTTGAGCGGCACGTCGCTGACATGCGGGCCCGGCCAGCTTCCCCAGCAGACGTGATAGCGGATACGGTCAGCGGGCAGCCCCTCGATGGCTGTGTTGATGATCTCGACCTGTTGGCCAAGCCAGCGCCTGTAGTCCTCGAAGCTCGCGGGCGGCACCATCCGATCATAAGTGACGGCGTTGCGTGCGTCATCGAGCTGCACGACGAAGCCGGCGTCGATGATCATCTTGTATTCGGTGTGCATAGCGTCAGCGATCGCCGCCATGATGTCGTCTTCGCTCTTGTAATATTCGTTCTTGCGGTCGGGGATCACGCTCGCGGGGGCCGCGACCGGAAGGAACGCCTCTTCGACCTTGGTGCCTATGAGCGCCGCCTTGAAGTTGTCGATGTCGCGCTGAAGTTCGGCCTGCCCGGTATATTTGATCGGGCCGACGCAGATCGCTTCCACCGTGGTGGCGACGCCGTCATGGGCGTCGAGTTCGGCATAAAATTCGGAAAAGCGCGTGCGGTCGGCCCCACGCTTGAACGGATTGGCCTTGTCCTCTTTGATCGGCCGGCGATCGAAGCCGCTCAGCCGCTCCAGCGCATATTGCGACCAACTGATCGCTTTGCCGTATTCGCCGTCGCTCACCACGTCGATGCCGGCTTTGGCTTGGTCGGCGACGATTTCGGCGACCGATGCCGCTAAACAGGCATTGTGGGCCTTCTCGTCATAAGGCTTGCCGATCTGCTTGGCGCGCAGGAATTCCTGCAAGGCCTGCGGCCGGATGAGACTCCCGACATGAGTAGTGAGGATACGGTCGTCGCTGCGCTTCATGGGTCGAGGCTCTCTTTGTTACGAGCCTAGCCTATGCGAGCAGTTGCGTCGGAATGCAATGGTGGGCAACGCCCACCCGCTGATTGTTTACGCGTGATCTTATCCGAAAACAGGTTCCCACTTTTCGGGATCACGCGCGATCAAGCCTTCACGACACCAATAAGCCGTTCGAGCTTGGCGGGATCGTTGCGCAGGGTTTCGCTGGCGCCGTCGAACACGATGCGGCCGCGGTCCATCACCACCGCGCGTGGCGCGATATCGAGCGCCAGCCGCGTGTTCTGCTCGACCAGAATCATCGCCAGCCCGCCGGCCTTGGTCAGCCGTTTCACCGCGCGTGCCAGTTCCTCGACGATGACGGGCGCCAAGCCCTCCGACGGCTCGTCCATCAGCAGCACGGTCGGATTTCCGATCAACGCCCGGCCGATCGCCAGCATCTGTTGCTCGCCGCCGGACAATTGGTTGCCGCGGTTGTTGACGCGTTCGGCGAGGCGCGGAAACAGTTCGAACACCGTTTCGATGGTCCATACGCCCGGCCGCGCGGCGACTTCGAGGTTTTCACGCAGACTGAGCGAGGGGAATATCTCGCGTTCCTGCGGCACATAGCCGAGGCCGGCCGTCACGCGGCGGTAAGTGGCTTGCTTGGAAATATCCTTGCCGTGCAGCGCCACGCTGCCGCCGTGCAATTGCGTGTGGCCCATGATGGTTGCGAGCAGAGTACTTTTACCGACGCCGTTGCGGCCGATGATCGACAGCGTCTCGTCGGCGGCGAGTGCGAGTTGGATATCCTCCAGCACCACGGTCTCGCCGTAGCCGGCGAACACTTTATCGAGTTCGAGTGCGCGCTCAACCATGGCTGCCATGCCCGTCTTGCCCGAGATAGACCGCCCGCACCTGTTCGTTATTGCGGATGTCGTTCGGCGCGCCTTGCACCAGCACCGCGCCCTGCACCAGCACCGTGATCTCCTTAGCGAAGCGGAATACCACGTCCATGTCGTGTTCGATGATCAAAATGGCGATGTCCGGATCGAGGCTCGCCACCACATCGAGAATGAGATGACTTTCCGAGGACGGCACGCCGGCCGCCGGTTCGTCCAGGAGCAGCACGCGCGGCTTTTGCGCCAGCGCGATGGCAATCTCGACCAGCCGCTGGCGGCCATAGGGCAATTCGCGCACCAGCTTGAGCGCGTCGTCGACCAGGATCAGCGAATCCAGATGGTCGAGCGCTTCGTCGATCACTTCGCGGCGCGAGCCGGCGGTGCGCCACAGATTGTTGCAGTTGCCGTCGCGCTCGCCGATGGTCATGCAGATATTTTCGAGCACCGTGAGGCCGCGGAACAACTGGTTGATCTGGAACGTGCGCGCCAAACCGCGCCGCGCCCGGTCGGTTTGCGAGGATGACGTAATGTCTACGCCGTTGAGCAGCACGCGGCCGGAATCAGGCTTGAGCGCGCCGGTGATCAAATTGACCAGTGTGGTCTTGCCGGCGCCGTTCGGCCCGATCAAAGCGTGCCGTGCGCCGCGCTCCAGCGACAGGTTGACGTCGCGCGTCACCGGCAGCGCGCCAAAGGCGCGGTTGAGCCCCTGCACTTCCAGCGCAGCGTTTTGCAGCGCGGCGGTCACGACTTGAACCTCTTTTTCAGATAACGGCCGGCGTCTTCGAACAGGCCGAGCACGCCCCGGCGCGCGAACAGCACCGCCAGCACCAGCAGCAGGCCAATGCCGAACTGCCAGAAGGTCGGGCTCAGCTTCGACAAATGGTCTTCCAGCACCATGTAGACGACGGCGCCAAGGAACGCGCCGTAAAGCCGCCCGGTGCCGCCGAGGATCAGCATCACCATCACCTTGGCGGAATTCTCGAAGTCGAACACGGTCAGCGTCACGTAGGCGTTGGTCTGCGTGAATAGCGCGCCGGCGACGCCCGCTATCGCGGCGGCGATGGTGTAGACCGTGACCAGCCGCAAATGCACCGGCGAGCCGATGGCGTGCATGCGCCTCACGTTTTCGCGGATGCCGGTGAGCGCTTGCCCAAAAGGCGAATAGACGATACGGCGGACGAGATAGAACACGATCGCCAGGACGCCGAGCACGTAGAGATAGTTGGTGCGGCCGTAGAGGTCGTATTCGAAGAGACCGAACAGCGGCTTGTATTCGAGTCCCGGCAGCCCGTCATAGCCCCCCGAAATATCGGAGCGCAGGTTGCCGGTTTCCTGCAGCATGATCGCGGTGGCAAGCGTCAGCATCAGTAGCGTCAGCCCGCGGTAGCGCAACAGGAACCAGCCGGTGATGAAACCGCCGAGCCCGGCGATAAAGGCCGCCGCAAACAAGCCGCTGATCGGCTCGGTCCAGCCCAAGCGCGCTGCGCCTAGGCCCACCGTGTAGGCGCCGAGCCCGAAGAATGCGGCATGGCCGAGGGTGACGATGCCCGCATAGCCGAGGATCAGATCGAGCGACAGCGCGAACATGATCATAACCAGCACCTGGCTGGCGAAGGTCATACGGTCCGGAAAGACGAAGAAGGCGGCGATGGCGATAAGCCAGGGCAGCGCTTCCGGCCAATGGAAATGATGGCGGCTCAACAGATAGGCCGCAGCGCGCTCGCGCATCTGCCGGCGCTCGGGGCTCATCGTCGCGGCGCGTTCGGTGGCGTTGATGTCACTCACGGCCGTAGAACCCCGCCGGCTTAACCAGCAGCACCGCCACGGTGATGGCGTAGATGAAGAAGCCGCCCGCCTCCGCCAGCATGTATTTGCCGCCGGTGTCGATCACGCCGATGACCAGCGCCGCCAGCAGCGTGCCTTTCAGGCTGCCGAGCCCACCGACCGCGACCACGATCAGGAACAGCACGAGATAGAGCACCGCGAAACTGGGCGACAGGCCGAACAACTGGATCGCAAGGCCGCCGCCGAGCGCGGCCAGCCCCGAGCCGACCGCGAAGGTCAGCGTGAACAAGAGATCGACATTGATGCCGACCGATTCCGCCATGCGGCGATTGTCGACCGCGGCCCGAATTTTCGCGCCGATATTGGTGCGCTCGAAGGCGTACCACAGCACGGCGATCAGAAACGCGCCGATCGCGATCAGAAATGCACGGTAGGTCGGGAATGCGCGGAAGCCGAGATTGATGTCGCCTTGCAGCCATTCCGGCAGCGGCACCGATTTCGGGATCGGTCCGTAGAAATATGTGGCCGTGGCGATCGCCATGAAAGCGAGGCCGATGGTGAGCAGCACCTGCTCCAGATCGGTCGCCTTATAGAGTTTTCGATAGAGGCCGCGCTCGAACACCACGCTCACCGCGCCGACCAACACCGCGGCGATGAGCAGCGAAGGAACGAACCCGATGCCGAGATCGCGCGTCAGTGAGACGACGACGTAGCCGCCCGCCATGGCGAAGGCGCCATGCGCGAGGTTCACGAAGCCCATCAGCCCCATCGTCACCGACAGGCCGACGGACGTGATGAACAGGAACATGGCATAGGCTAAGCCGTCGAACAGAATACTGACGGCTATCACGGCAAAATGCGGCACCAGCCCACCCTGTTTTGAAGTAAAATGCCGCCGCGCCTTTATGCGCGGCGGCGCCGTTTGGTGTCAATCAGCGTTAAAAAGTCAGGAGCCGCCGCAGCGGCCGATCTTCTGCGCCTTGCACTCGTCCTTCACCTGCTTCGTGGTGCCGACGATCTTGACGCCGAGCTTGCCGTCGGGCTTGCGGATGACTTCCATCGCATGCTCGTCCTGTACGATGTCGCGGGTGTCCGGATCGATCATCACGCTACCGCGCGGGCCATTAACCTTCCAGCCCTTCATCGAGTCGATGACCTTGGCGCCGTCGGCGACGTTGCCGTTGAGCTTTTTGATGCTGTCGAAGATGGCGTGCATCGTGTCCCAACCAGCCGCCGACATGAAGTCCGGATAGGAGTCCTTGCCGTAAGCCTCGTGCCAGGCCTTGTTGAACTCCTTGTTCTGGGCGTTATCGAGATCGACCGCGTAGTGGCCCATCACGATGGTGCCGATGGCGGCGTCGCCCATATCCTGGAGCTTGTTGTCGGGAATAAGGTCCAAGGGACCGATGAGCTTGACGCCGGCCTTGCGCATGCCGAGCTCGCCGTAGGTCTTCATCACGCCGGTCGCGTGCGCGCCGGAGGGAATGAACACGTACATGCAGTCAGGCTTGGCGTCCTTGATCTTCTGGAAGAAAGGCGTGAAGTCCGGCACCTGCACCGGGCTGCCGAGCGGAATCGACTCTGTGATCTTGCCGCCCGCCTTCTCGAAGCCGGTCTTGAAGGCTTCGGTGGAATCCTTGCCCGGCGGGAAGTCGGTATAGGCGACCGCAGCGGTCTTGCAGCCGACCTTCTCGAAGGCATAGGCGCCCATCGGATACGCGGGGTGCCACATGCTGAACGACAACCGCACGATATAGGGCGACAGGTTGGTGATCCAGGCGGTGCCGGCATTGGCGATGATCATCGGCACTTTGGCCTGCGTCACAACCGGCGCAAGCGCGATGGCCGACGGCGAGAACACGAAGCCGGCGAGAATGTTGACCTTGTCGTTGGTAATCAGCTCGGTCGCCACCGTCTTGGCCTGCGCGCCGGTCGGCGGACCTTCGTCGCGCTTGACCAGTTCGACTTTGTGAGGGGCAATGTCCTTGGCGTGCAGTTTGATGTAGAGGTCGAACGCCTTGTCGACCTGGTGGCCGAGGTCGGCATTGGCGCCGCTGAACGGCAGCACCACGCCGATCTTCACCGTTTCCGCCTGCGCGGTTCCCCCAACGGCCAAAGCCAGCGCGGCGAGACCCAGACATTTGATCAATTTCATCTCTTTCTCCCTTAGGTAAAATCGTGCGTTTTCGAATTAGTTTGAAGCCCCACTAATTCATGGGCGGCATTGCGTGCCATTTGCGCTAAAGTGGACCAAATCCAAGCCTCCGGTCAATGCAGATCGCCGCGGCGGCGCGTCATGTCACGCAGCGGTGTACCGGATAGCAGGCAGCCCAGCACCCGCTATTTGTGCACGAACAGATTGTGAGATTAATGACGGCGCGATCAGGCGGCGTTCTGGGCGGCCATGGCTGCGACCGAGGTCGCCGACCCGATGTTCTCGCGATCCCTGCGCTGAAGGATCATGTCGAGCGAAGCGACCTCGACCCGGTTACGGCCATTTTCCTTGGCAAAATAGAGCGCCTGGTCGGCCTGAGCCAGCAGTTCTGGTACGTCAATGACCGCCTCCTCGCAATGCACAAGTCCAATGCTCACGGTCGCGCAAACCGGGCGGCCGCCGACGTCCTGCGCGATCCGGGCGAAGGTTTCGCGAATTCGCTCGGCCGCTGCCACCGCCTTGTCGTGGCTGGTATCATAGAGCAGCGCAGCGAACTCCTCGCCGCCGAGACGGCCGATCAGGTCGGTGGCGCGAATCGATTGACGCGCGGCGGCGGTGAACATCTCCAACACCCGGTCGCCGAGCGCATGGCCAAAGCGGTCGTTGATCGACTTGAAATGATCGAGATCGATCAACAGTACGGCCGTCGGCCGTGGATTACTGGCGTGGCGCTTCGCCAGCAGCCCGGCGTCATGCAGAAACGCGCGGCGGTTGGCGATGCCAGTCAGCGGATCGATCATCGCTGCGGTCCGGTGACGCAATTCGGTGCGTTCCTTGGCCATCGCCAGCAGGATGAAGGCGATCGAGATTGTGAACAGCAAGGCTTCGAAGCTGAGCACAGTCAGCCAGACGCTGCCAAACATGTTGTTGGACGGCTGCCACGGCAGCAGCGTCACCAGCGGCGTGCGCAGCAGGAACAGCGCGCCATGCGCGAACAGCATGAAGATCGCCGGCCAGCGCGACACAAGCTGTTCGCTGCGGCCGCGCCAGAATTCGTACGCCGTGAGCCAAGTGTAGGCGGTAATGATGCCGGACGCGATCATCGCACGCGTATCGACGGCGTCCGCCAGCACCGGCAAGCGGCATACCAGGAGCCAGATCACCGCGCCGGTCACCAGATAGACCGGCTCGACCGGCCGGCCATCGAATACGCGGGCGCCGGTCCAGGTCACCGCGAAGGCGGTGAACAGCAGCGCGTTGGCTAGATCGATAGTGATCAGGTCGGGCGCCGAACCGTACATGCCGAACAGCACGATCGAGGCGGCGCGCACGAGATGCGCAAAGCCCCACCAGGCGACCGCGTGAATTTGGGTGTTCTGCGCCCAGGCAAATAACAGCAGCAATCCGAGGATTGCTTCCACATAGATCGTCACCATAAAGAGCGTATTGACGTCGAGATTCATAATTCTTTATCGCTCAATGGCACGGCATGCGGGTTCTCGCAGCAGACCCAACCTGACGATTAACGTCCGGGCGCAAAGAAGTAGTGAATGTGGCAGATTACCTCCGGCCAATGCATAGATATGGTTTCGGGGTGGTTTCCAAAACCACTGTGAGTTGAAAGGCCAAGCCCCTAAAAGTGGCGTCCTGCCGGTCTTGTGGCCTGTTCGGGCCTCCACTAGGGTCATTCGTCCCCATGGTCAGCACAATGAACACCCGGAACCGGGCATGAAGATGCGCGACGGCCTCGTAGAAGCAATCGGCAATACCCCCCTCATCAAGCTGCAACGCGCTTCCGCGGTGACCGGCTGCATGATCCTCGGCAAGGCGGAGTTCATGAATCCGGGCGGCTCGGTGAAGGATCGCGCCGGCCGCCAGATGATCCTGGAGGCAGAGGCCCGCGGCGAACTACGCCCCGGCGGCCTGGTGGTCGAAAGCACCGCCGGCAATACGGGCATCGGACTGGCACTGGTTGCCAACGCGCGCGGTTACCGCACGCTGATCGTCATGCCGGACACCCAAAGCCAAGAGAAAAAAGACATGTTGCGGCTGTGCGGCGCCGAGTTGGTCGAAGTGCCGGCAGTCGCCTACAGCAATCCGAACAATTACCAGCATGTCGGTCGGCGGCTGGCCGAGGAATTGAAGAAGACCGAAAAGAACGGCGTCATCTTCGCCGATCAGTGGAATAACCTCGACAACCGCAAGGCTCACTACGTCTCGACCGGCCCCGAAATCTGGGAGCAGACCGGCGGCAAGATCGACGGCTTCATCTGCGCCGTCGGCACCGGCGGCACCATCGCGGGCGTTGCAAGCTTCCTGCGCGAAAAGAAAACCGGCGTCACGATCGGGCTTGCCGATCCGCGCGGCGCCGGCATGTACAATCTGTTCGCCCACGGCGAAGCCAAGGCGACCGAAGGCGGCTCGATCACCGAAGGCATCGGGCTCGGCCGCGTCACGCCGATCATTGCCGACCTTCGCGTCGACAAGCCGTATCTCATTCCCGACGAAGAAGCCGTGCCGATCATCTTCGACCTGCTCGAGCAGGAAGGTCTTTGCCTTGGCGGCTCATCCGGTATCAATGTCGCCGGCGCCATCAGATTGGCGAAAGATCTCGGGCCCGGCCACACCATCGTGACGATGCTGTGCGATTACGGCACGCGCTATCAATCGAAATTGTTCAACCCCGAATTCCTGCGCTCGAAGAAACTGCCGGTGCCGGAATGGCTGGAGCGCAAGTCCGATATTAAGCCACCGTTCGTTTAATCGATTCGTCCTCTGGCGCGCAGCAGCCGGAACGATTAGGTGACGCTGAGCATTAACGAAGATGCAATTGAGAAACCAAATCCTATGACAAATCCTTCGAGCAAATGGCTTAAAACGACAGAGTGGCTTGCCGGTCAGATCGGCAAACCGGGGATCGTCATCGTCGACGGCTCATTTTATCTGCCGACGCAGAAGCGCGACGCCAAGGCCGAATATATCGCCGGACATATTCCAGGCGCGCTTTTTTTCGACATCGACGCCATCGCCGATCATTCCAGCGACCTGCCGCATATGCTGCCCGGACCCAAACAGTTCGGCGACGCGGCTGGCGCGCTTGGGATTGCCGAAACCGACACCATCATCGTCTATGACGGCGTCGGTTTGAATTCCGCGCCTCGCATCTGGTGGACGTTCCGAATCTTCGGCGCCAAGAACGTGTTCATGCTCGACGGCGGTTTTCCGGCGTGGAAGTCGGAAGGCCGCAATGTCGAATCCGGCGAAGTGAAACGGCCGGAGCAGACATTCAATGCCGACATGGACACCGGCGCGGTCGCGATGATGTCCGACGTGCAAATGGCACTCAATAATAAGAGTGTGCAGGTTGTCGATGCGCGTTCGGCCGGACGTTTTGCCGGCCGCGATCCCGAGCCGCGCCCGGGTTTGCGTTCCGGTCACATGCCCGGCGCGCTCAACGTGCCGTACACCGAGATCGTCGAGAACGGCCGGCTTGCGTCGCCCGAAAAGATTGCCGCGGCGTTCAAGAAAGCCGGTGTCGATACCGACAAGCCGGTGATCACCAGTTGCGGCTCCGGCGTGACCGCCGCGATCCTTGCCCTCGGACTGGATGCCCTCGGCAAGAAGCCGGCGCGCATCTATGACGGTTCCTGGGCGGAATGGGGCTCCCGCCCCGATCTGATGGTCGAGAAGGATTAGCCGCAGCGAGATTGTGATAGTCTGCCATGATTCACAGCAGGCATCAGATGATCTTCCGCCAACTCTTCGATAGTGTTTCCGGCACATACTCGTATCTGCTTGCCAGCCGCGCGGGCGGCGAGGCGCTGATCATCGATCCGGTGCTGGAGAAGGTCGACCGCTATCTGCAATTGATCGGCGAACTGGATCTCAAGCTGGTCAAGGCGGTCGACACTCACCTGCACGCCGACCACATCACAGGTCTCGGCGCGCTGCGCGACCGCACGCATTGCATCACCGTCATGGGCGAGAACACCAAGGCCGACGTGGTTTCGATGCGGCTCGCCGAAGGCGACAGACTGACCATCGAGGGCGTGAGCATGGATGTGCTCTACACGCCCGGCCACACCGACGACTCCTATAGCTTTTTGATGCGTGACCGCGTCTTCACCGGCGACACGCTGCTGATCCGCGGCACCGGCCGTACCGATTTTCAGAACGGCGACGCCCGCATGCAATACGAGTCGATCTTCGGCAAGCTGCTGCGCTTGCCCGAAGAAACTATGGTGTTTCCAGCGCACGATTATAAGGGTGACACGGTCTCCACCATCGGCGAAGAGAAGCGCTACAACCCGCGCCTGCAGATCAAGTCGGCGGACGAGTACGTCGCACTCATGGCGAGCCTCAAGCTGCCGAACCCGAAAATGATGGACGTCGCGGTGCCTTCCAACATGAAGGTCGGGCTTGCGCAAAAGGACATCGCGCGGCGCGGCTGGGCGTTGCAAGCGACCGACGCCATCGCGATGGTTGAACGCCCGGATATCGCTTTCGTCGATCTGCGCGAAACTGCCGAGCGCACCAAGCACGGCAGCGTTCCGGGCGCGCTACATGCGCCCTATGGCGACCTTCAGGACAATATCCGTCCCGGCGGCATGCTGCGCGAACTCGCGCGGGTCGGCGACAAACGCATCGTGTTCTATTGTGCGTTCGGCGAGCGCTCGGCGATGGCGGTACAGGCGGCGCAGGACGCCGGCATGATCACCGCGCTGCATGTCGAAGGCGGGATCGACGCCTGGAAAAAATCCGGCGGCAATCTTATCCGTTAACGAAGTATTTGACTGAGGAATAACTTGGTCCGCTCGTGCTGCGGATGGTTGAAGAATTCCTCGGGCGTATTGGCCTCGATGATCTGCCCGCTATCCATGAATATCACCCGGTCGGAAACCTGGCGGGCAAATCCCATTTCGTGCGTGACCACCAACATGGTCATGCCGTCTTCGGCTAAACCCACCATGGTATCGAGCACTTCCTTGACCATTTCCGGATCGAGCGCCGAGGTCGGCTCGTCGAACAGCATGATTTTCGGATTCATGCACAGCGCGCGCGCAATCGCGACGCGCTGCTGCTGGCCGCCCGATAGCTGGCCGGGAAATTTTCCGGCCTGCTCCGGGATACGCACACGCTTGAGATAGTGCAGCGCCACCTCCTCGGCTTCCCGGCGCGGCATCTTGCGCACCCAGATCGGCGCCAGCGTGCAATTTTCAAGCACGGTGAGGTGCGGAAACAGATTGAAGTGCTGAAAAACCATGCCGACGTCGCGCCGCACTTCGTCGATTTTCTTCAGATCGTTGGTTAGTTCCACCCCGTCGACGATGATCTGGCCCTGCTGATGTTCCTCAAGCCTGTTGATGCAGCGGATCATCGTCGATTTGCCGGAGCCGGACGGCCCGCAGATAACGATGCGTTCGCCACCTTTGACGTTGAGGTTGATGTCGCGCAGCACGTGGAAGTCGCCGTACCATTTGTTCATGCCGATGATCTCGACCGCCGTCGGCGTGTTGAGTTGCGTCGGCTTGATACGGGTCGCTGTGTTGACGGTACTCATGACGAATGTTCCATGCGCTAACGTTTATCGCTGAGAGCAAGGCGAGCTTCGGTGGCGCGGGCGTAACGCGACATCGCGTAACAGAACACCAGATAGAACATCGCCGCGACCGCGTAGCCGGTCGTACTGGTGACCGGCGCCGCCCATTTCGGATCGATACGTGAGACTTCGATGGTGTGAAGGAAGTCGAAAATGCCGACGATGAAGACCAGAGTCGTGTCCTTGAACAGTCCGATATAGGTGTTGACGATGTTTGGGATGGTGATCTTGAGCGCCTGCGGCAGGACGATCAGCCGCATCCGCTGCGGATAGCTCAAGCCGACCGCCATGGCGCCTTCGAACTGGCCCTTCGGGATCGCCTGCAAGCCGGCGCGCACCACTTCCGCCATATAGGCCGAGGCAAACAGCGCTATACCGACCAGTGCGCGCAGCAGTTTGTCCGGCGAATACTGCTCCGGCACGAACAGCGGCAGCATGACGCTCGCCATGAAAAGCACGGTCACCAGCGGCACGCCGCGCACGAACTCGATGAAGGTCACCGAAAGCAGCCGGATTGCCGGCATGTGCGAGCGCCGGCCGAGCGCCAGTACTATGCCAAGCGGCAGCGACACCACGATGCCGACCCAGGCCACCACGATGGTCACCAGAATGCCGCCCCACAGCACGGTGTCGACCGGCTCCAA
Organism: Hyphomicrobiales bacterium; assembly: GCA_031389105.1. Taxonomy (GTDB): domain Bacteria; phylum Pseudomonadota; class Alphaproteobacteria; order Rhizobiales; family Xanthobacteraceae; genus Pseudolabrys. Next base: position 11,532 of record JANMSH010000189.1, on the reverse strand, counting down.
GCCGATCGCGCGCCAGCCAGTCAGCAAGATGAAAGCGCTGATCGGCACGATGATGAAAAAATAAATCGCACCGAGGTCGCGGCGCGGCGCTTTGAGCCACAGCAGCCAAACGACACCGATCGCCAGCATGACGAAGAACACATCGACCCGCCAGCGTTCGGACAGCGGATACGAGCCGTAGACGAAATACGGCCAGCGCTCCCAGACGAACGGCCAGCAGGCGCCGATCACCCGGTTCTGCACCACTTCGCGGCAAGCATCGCGGTCGGCGCCGGTCCACACCGCGTCAAGCAGCAGGAATTTGACCAGATCCGGAACGATCCAGGCGAGCAGCAGTGCGATCAGGATCGTCAGCGTGATGTTGAAGGGCGTCGACAGCAGGTTTTCCCGCAGCCATCCGACGGCGCCGCGCATCGCCGCTGGCGGCGGCTGTGGCTCGAGCGTGGTGCCACGTACGAACTTGATTTGCGCAACCGCGAGATCGCCTTCCGACATGGTCATGCGGGCGCCCTCACCGTTCCACGAGCGCGATGCGGCTATTGTAGATGTTCATCAGCAGCGAGGTTGTCAGACTGATGGTGAGATAGACCGCCATGGTGATGGCGACGACTTCGACCGCCTGCCCGGTCTGGTTCAGCACCGTTCCGGTAAATACCTGCACCAGATCGGGATAGCCGATCGCCACCGCCAGCGAGGAGTTCTTAGTCAGGTTGAGATATTGGCTGGTAAGCGGCGGGATAATGACGCGCATCGCCTGCGGCACCACGATCAGCCGCAAGGTAGGCTGCGGCCGCATGCCCAGCGAATAGGCCGCTTCGGTCTGGCCGCGCGACACCGCGAGAATGCCAGCGCGCACCACCTCGGCGATGAAGGCCGCGGTGTAAATCGACAGGCCGAACAAGAGCGCTGCAAATTCAGGCAGCACTTCCATGCCGCCACTGATGTTAAAGCGTCCGGCTTCCGGAAATCCAAAAGACAGCGGAAATCCGAAGACCGTAAACACCAGAATCGGCAGGCCGACGATCAGACCGAGCGCCGCGGTGAACACCGGCGCCTGCTTGCCGGTCTGCTCCTGACGCTTTCGCGCCCAAATGTAGAAGACGATCGAAGCGAGGATACCGACGAAAACCGCCGCAACGACCCAAACAAATCCAGGGCCGAACGTCGGATTTGGCAGGAACAATCCGCGATTGTTGAGAATGATGCCGCCTGGAATCTTGAAACTGTCGCGCATCTCCGGCAGCGCCTTGAGCACGGCGTTGTACCAGAACAACAATTGCAGCAGCAGCGGCAGGTTGCGGATGATCTCGACGTAACCGGTAGCGGCCTTGGCGACCAGCCAATTCTTCGACAGCCGCGCGATGCCGATGACGAAACCGAGGATAGTCGCAAAAACGATGCCGAGCCCGGCGACCAGCAGCGTGTTGAGCAACCCGACCCAAAATGCGCGGCCATAGGTCGAGGCCTGGGCGCTATATTCGATCAGCGTCTGGCTGATGTCGAAGCCGGCAGTGTTGTACCAAAAGCCGAAGCCAGACGCGATCTTGGCGCGCTGCAGATTGGCGATCGCGTTCGTGGCGGCCCCGTAGACGAGGAAGCCAACCACCGCGCATAGCGCGACCTGGTAGGCGATGCTGCGGACCTTAGGGTCGTTGTAGAAGGCAACCCGCGCGGGGGGTGAACCCGCTGGAAGGTCGATCGACATTTACCCCTCGCCTGCTCCCGGCCGGCCTCTTGTCTTTCTTAACGTTAGCGTAGAACCGCCGCGGCAATTTGGCCGCGGCGGCGCGTCATTTCGTTAGCGAATCGGCGGTGCGTACTGGATACCGCCTTTGTTCCACAATTTGTTCAGGCCACGATCGATCTTGAGGCCCGAGCCGGCGCCGACGTTGCGGTCAAACGCTTCGCCGTAGTTACCGACGGCCTTGATGACCTGCACGGCCCAGTCCTTCGGCAGGCCGAGCTGCTCGCCGTAATTTCCTTCGGTGCCGACGAAGCGCTTGACGTCCGGATTGGTCGACTTCAGCATTTCATCGGTGTTCTTCGACGTGATATTCAACTCTTCGGCATTGATCATCGCGTACAGCGTCCACTTGGCGACATCCAACCATTGATCGTCGCCATGGCGTACCGCCGGCCCAAGCGGCTCCTTGGAAATAATTTCAGGCATCACGATGTGGTCGTTGGCATTGGCGAGCCGCAACCGCTCCGCATAAAGGCCCGATGCGTCGGTGGTGTAGGCATCACAGCGGCCGGCGTCATAGGCCTTCACCGCTTCGTTGGCGGTGGCGAAGGTCACGGTCTTGACCTGCATGTTATGCGCGCGGAAAAAATCCGAAAGATTGAGTTCGGTCGTGGTGCCTTGCTGCACGCAGACCGAAGCGCCGTTGAGCTCAAGCGCGGAGTTCACCTTCAGCGTCTTGCGTACCATGAAGCCCTGGCCGTCATAGTAATTGACGCCGACAAAGTTGAGCCCGAGCGACGTATCGCGCGAACTGGTCCAGGTGGTATTGCGCGCCAGCACGTCAACTTCGCCGGACTGCAACGCGGTGAAGCGGTCCTTCGCCGACAGCGGCACGAACTTGACCTTGTTGGCGTCGCCGAAGATCGCCGCGGCAATGCCCTTGCAGAAGTCGACGTCGAGGCCAGCCCATTTGCCTTGCGCGTCAGGAAGGCCGAAGCCCGCCAGCGTTCCGTTGGACCCGCAGTTCAACGTACCGCGATCCTTGACGGTCTTGAGTGTTTGAGCGGAGGCGCTATGCGCGGCGAAAACCACTGCAAGCGCGACAAGTCCGAAAATCTTTTTCATTTTGGCGGCCTCTTCAACGCATACTGGGATGCGGCGCCCCTCGCGGACCGGCCAAACAAGACAGCCACAACGGGCTTATGCTCCGTCGCGGATTATCGTTAGGTCTGGCTTCGCCCCTCGAGCCTTTCGACTTTTTACATCTCAGACCGATCGGGTTGTAAGGTCAAGGGGTTGACGCTCGCAACTGTTACGGGACGTATATCGACTAACGTTGTAGTTCCGCCGCCGACCCGAAAACGGACCCCAAACACATGGCGAAGACGCCCAAAAAACCTGCCAAACCGGAAACGACCCTGGTCAATGCCGGCCGCGACCCGAAGGCCTATCACGGCTTCGTCAATCCGCCGGTCTATCACGCCTCGACCGTGCTTTATCCGACCGCCGAGGATCAGGTCGCCCATCGCGCCAAGTACAGCTATGGCCGCCGCGGCACCCCGACGTCGGAAGCGCTCGAAAACGCACTCCGAGAGGTAGAAGGCGAGAATTGCGCTGGCGTCGCGCTGCTACCCTCGGGGCTGGCGGCGATCTCTGCCGCCCTTCTCTCTGTCGCGGGATCCGGCGACCACATCCTGGTCAGCGACAGCGCCTATCGCCCAACCCGCACATTCTGCAATGGCGTGTTCAAGCGCATGGGCGTGACCACGACTTATTACGATCCGCTGATCGGCGCCGGCATCGAAAAGCTGTTTCAGCCCAACACCCGCGCGGTGTTCGTTGAGGCGCCGGGCTCGCAAAGCTTCGAAATGCAGGACATTCCCACGATCGCCAAGGTCGCGCACGACAAGGGCGTGCTGGTGTTGATGGACAATACCTGGGCGACGCCCCTGTACTTCAAGGCCTTCGAAAAGGGCGTCGATCTATCGATCCAGGCCGGCACCAAATATATCGGCGGCCATTCCGATATCATGTTCGGCTGCGTGTCCGCCAATGCCAAGGTGCTGCCGGCGCTTAAAGAGACGGTTTACACCATGGGGCTCTGCGTCGGACCCGACGACATGAACCTCGCGCTGCGCGGTCTGCGCACCATGGGCGTGCGGCTGCCGCGGCACTATCAATCGGGACTTCAAGTCGCGCGATGGCTGGAAGGACGGCCTGAAGTCGCCCGCGTGTTACACCCAGCGCTGGAAAACCATCCCGGGCATGCGGTCTGGAAGCGCGACTTCACCGGCGCCTGCGGCCTGTTCAGCATCGTCCTCAAGCCGACGTCCGAGAAGTCGGTCTATGCCTTCATGAACGAACTGGCGCTGTTCGGCATGGGCTTTTCGTGGGGCGGCTTCGAAAGCCTGGTGATCCTGTTCGATTGCGCCGAGTACAGGACCGCGACGCCGTGGGCGCCGGGCGGCCCGACGCTGCGCTTTCACATCGGCCTGGAAGATCCCGGCGACCTGATCGCGGATCTCGAAGGCGGCTTCGCGGCGTTGGCTGCCACCAAATAAAACTTTTATTTGCGCATGATCTTATCCGAAAACCGGTTCCCACTTTTCGGGATCATACGCTATGCGGGTGCGCCCTGCCCGCCGCTGCGCAGCACGAATTGCAGATTGCGCAGATAGACGAACAAGCCGAACGCCTGGCCGATGATGAACACCGGGTCTTTGCGGTACAGCGCGTAGCCGAGCAGCATGATGCCACCACCGATCGAGAACACCCAGAACGCGGTCGGCACCACGCTGCGGCCGGCGCGTTCCGACGCGATCCATTGCACCACGAAGCGCATGGCAAACAAGATTTGCGCGACGTAGCCGATCAGGATGCCCCAATCGAGATTGCCGACGAACACGTCGTGCAGATAGCCGCCGACGGCCTGAGTGATATCGACCAACATGATAGTCTTCCCTTAGTTGCGCGCGATCGTGTCCGAAAACCTTTCGGGATCTCAGCGCTAATCCTCCAACATTTCCGGAACGCGCTTCTTGCGGCGGATCAGCCACCACACGCCGGCCAGATCGAGAATGCCGACCCATAGCCGGTCCCACAATCCGTAATTCGACACGCCGCTGGCGCGCGGCCGGTCGACGACATCGACATAGCCGATGTCATAGCCCTCGCGCCGCACCAGCGCCGGCAGGAACCGATGCAAACCGTCGAAATATGGCAGGCCCATGAACACGTCGCGGCGGAACGCCTTCAATCCGCAGCCGGTGTCGCGGGTACCGTCGCGCAGCACAAAACCGCGCACGCCATTGGCGATGCGCGATTGCAGTTTCTTGAAACCGCCGGACTTGCGGCCGACCCGCTGCCCGGCGATCAGCCCAATGCGCGGACTGCCCGCCTCAAGCGCGCGCAGCATCGCCGGAATGAAAGCGGGATCGTTCTGGCCGTCGCCGTCGAGCGTGACGACGAATGGCGCGCGCGCCACCGTAACGCCGCTGCGCACCGCGCACGACTGGCCACAGGATTGCGTGTGGCGCACGCGGCGGAACCACGGATGTTGCGCCCTTAACCGCTTGAGCTCGGCCTCAGTGCCATCGGTGGAACCATCATTGACGTAAACGACTTCAAAAGGCCATTGGCCCGCGAGCGCCGCGGCGATCTCGGCCACCAGCATCGCAATATTGCCGGCCTCATTGCGGACCGGCACCACGACGGACACCGCCGGATCGTTCGTGTACATTATTATCGTCCCGCCGGCAGCCAAACAGCCGCATTGGCCCGCTTCTTATTAAGCCAATAGCTCGCGGGCAACTAATTTGATGCGCTTTAACGACGGCCCCGGATAGGCCAGAAGCGTGCCGTCGGGCCTCACCGAAAAGCCCAGGCGGCGCAGCGCGAAATAGCGGGCCACCAGCAACGTTCCGATGGCACCCATCAAAGCGCCACCCAGGACATCGGACGGGTGATGCGCGGTCAGCACGACGCGGCTAATGCAAATCAGCACCGCATAGATCAACAACGCCGTGCGGGCGCGCGGCCAAAAGATGCCAAAGGCCACCAAGACGGAGAACGCCGTGGTGGTGTGGCCCGATGGCAGGCTGGCATAGGCCGCGGGCCAACTGAACGGCGCGAATACGGTCGGATCGGCAAAGCCGGGGACAAACGGCCGCGCCCGGCCGATGATGTGCTTGAGGATGTTCGTTGCGATGCCCGGCAGCGCGATGGCCAGAAACACAAAACCGACACGCACCATGATCGCCGCCACCACACGCTGCGAAACGACGCTGAGCGGCGGCAACATGGCCCGCGCGATAAACAGAAGGCCGAGCGGCCACAGGAACCAGCCTGACTTGCCGAAATCGGTGACCCAATCGAAGAATTCCATCAGCCAGCGCGGCAATGTGCGGGCGTAGGTGATCGAAGGCGCATCGATCACGAACATACCGAAGAAAAACACGGCGAGAACGATGGCGACGGCGATGCCGAGTTTGCGCAGCGGCCACAGCCACGGCGTGCGCGGGTGAATCCGCGCCGGCCGGAACAGCCGCGCAAGGCTCGCGACGATATTGTTCGCGCCGCGCCGTAACGGCGATACGCTGCCGGCTCGCTTCACGTCGTTCGTCAGGCTCATGGATTCACCGAGCGGAACACGGTCATGGTGACCGGCTTGCCGATGCTAATGTTGAAGCCGTCGATGCGCTGGCTCAGCGCATAACGAAGGCCGATCGCATTGGCGCGCTGCACAAAGCTGCGTTCGCTGCGCGGATCGATCAACGCGAAGCGGCACTCGCCTTGATTTAAGAATTCCGCCGCGCCACCGCCATCGGTAAAGCGCGTGTTGGTGCCGAGCATGAACACCAGGCTCGGCTCCTGATAGGCGAAGGTCGAGGCCACTTGCGGCTGCACGCAGGGACTGGCGCGCACTTCGTCGGCAATCAGCTTGCTCGGAAACAATGCCGGCAGCATCGGGAACATCACCGCATAGACCGTGATCGACACGCACACCGACGCCATCATGCCGCGCAGCAACGAGCGCTCCGCGCCGTCGACTTCATAGAGCCACCACGCGAACAGGCCGAAGATCAGGGCGGCAGCCGCAAACGGCCACGCGATGATGCCGGGATCACGGCCGATGGCGACAAAGCCCGCCACCACGACACCCGCAATCACCAATGGGAAAACGAACCAGCCGACCGTGCCGCGCACCATCCAGCGCCGCTTGGACAGGCCGCCTGGCCCTAGGATGCCGGCAATCAGAATGGCGATCGCCGGATACAGCGGCAGCACATAATGCGGCAGCTTGGTCATCACGATCTCGAACACGATCCACGACGGGATGATCCAGGCCAGCAAAAATTGCGCGCCGGGTTCGCGCCGTGCCTTCCATACCATCGGAGCGGCAAGACCGGCGAGCACTGCGCCAGGCCAGAACGTCACCCAGAACAGCAGCAGGTAATATCCGGGCGGTGCGCCATGCGCCTCCTGCCCGCTGGTGATCTTGGACAGCATATCATCGCCGACAGCCTTCATGAAAAAGCTGTCGCCGGACTTGGCAACGATGGCGATGAACCAAGGCGACACCAGGAGGAGTAGCCAGGCGAAACCGGCGAGCGGCCGCAGCCGCAGGGTCCAGCGCCACGACCGGTCGGCGATCGACAGCGCCAGCGCGGTCAGCGCGACGAACATAAGGATCAGCGGACCTTTCAGCAGAACGCCGGCCGCCAGCGCGGTCCACAAAATCGCCGGCATCTTCCAACTGATGGCGGCGTCCGGCGCGCGACGCGCCGTCAAATAAATCCGCGCCATCGCGCCCATCGCCGCGACACAAGTGAGCAGCAGCATGGCGTCGGTCTTGGCGAGCCGCGCCTCGACGCCAAGTAAAATCGAACTCGCCATCATCAGCGCGGCGAGCAGCGCGGCGCGACGCGCCACAAAGGCGAGTGCGGCCCAATAGGTCAGCAGCACGGCGCCCACAGCGCCCAACAGTGACGGAATACGATAGAGCCAGATCGTGGTGCGCGCATTCGACAGGCCGACGGCCTCGCCGGCTTTCACGGCGACGGCTTGCAGCCAGTAGATGCCGAACGGCTTTTTGTAGCGGACCTCGTCCTGGAAACGTATGTCGACGTACTCACCGGTCTCGACCATCTGCTTGGAGGCCTGCGCAAAGCGGGCCTCGTCGCGGTCGACCGGAGGGATCTGGAAAAAGCCCGGCAGGAACGCTATCAGGCAGAACGCCACCAGCACCGCCACGGTGCGGGCATGCGAGCCGGCGGCACAATCGAGTACCGTCGACAGGCCCCGGACCGGGCTCAGCGATTGACGCGCATCATTAGTGGTCGTGCTCACGCCTGAAGCCCGCTTGTCGGAAGTGATTGATTCCACTGCCCAAGCCGGACAATAAGCCCCCCGGACCGGTCTGTCATGGCATAGGCTGCGGCACTATTGCACGCGCACCATGATGCTATCTGTGGCGCCACGGGCGTCCATGACCGTCAGGCGGACGAAACCCTGCCCTTCGGTCATGAAGAACAGGGTGCGGCGGCTGGTTTGCGGCCCGATCGGCACGCCGTTGACCATGACGGTCAGCGGCGCCTGGCCACCCGCAATCTTGAGCGCGACCTGATTTTGCTCCCCGGCCAGCTCGATTCGGGCGCCATCCGGCGGGAACATGATGCGCGGCGGCTCGGCCATCGCACCGGGGGCGGATTCCGGGGTGAAACGCTGCAACGGCGGCGGCAGCCGGTTATTGCTGGCGAATACCACGCCTTGGGGTGCCGGCGGCAATGACACCGGCGTCAGCCCCGAACGGGCGAAGGCGTCGAACAATATGGGCGCGGCGGCGGCACGGCCAACCAGGCCCGGCACCGGCGTGCCATCCGGCCGGCCGACCCAGACCCCGACCGTCATACGGCCATCGAAGCCGACCGCCCAAGCGTCGCGATAGCCGTAGGAGGTGCCGGTTTTGAAGGCGATCCGGCCATGCGGCGCATTGTCCGGCGGCGGCGCGCCCATCAACGCATTGCCGATGTACCAGGCGGCGGCCGGGTCCATCAGCCGCCGTGCGCCGGTATCGGCCGCGCCCGCACGCTCGACCAGCGGCGTTGCCATGCCGCCCCGCGCCAGACCGGCATAGAGCATCGTCAGATCGCTGAGCTTGATGCCCACGCCGCCGAGCCCCATGGTCAGACCCGGCGCCTCGCCTTTCGGCAGCACCAGCGCCGCACCCGCCTGCGTCAGACGCGCGCTTAGGCGATTGACGCCGACCTTGCCCAGCACCGCGATGGCCGGAACGTTGAGCGACAGTTGCAGCGCCTTGCGCACCGTTACCGTGCCCTGAAACGTCAGGTCGAAATTCTCCGGCACATAATTGCCGTAGCGCGTGGGCCGGTCGTCGATCAGCGTTTCCGGATGAATCAGACCATCTTCGAACCCAAGACCGTAGATGAACGGCTTGAGCGTGGAGCCGGGCGAACGCAATGCGTTGGTCATGTCGACTTGACCGGCGCGGCGCGCATCGAAATATTCCGCCGAGCCGACGCGTGCCCGCACTTCGCCGGTCACGTTGTCGACTGCGATAACCGCCACGGAAATGTCGGGCCCGAGCGATCGCGCGCGCTCGCGCGCCAAATCTTCAAGCGTCTTCTGCAGATTGAGATCGAGTGTCAGCCGATGAATGCGCGACGACGCTTCAGCCGCAATGGCCTGATCGGCGGCGTGCGGTGCCAGCACTGGCAATTCGCGGCGCGCAAAAGGCACGCCTTCCGTTCTCGCACGGGCGATTTCGTCGAGGGGCACCACCCCGGCAGCAGCGGCGCGGTCCAGCACGCGGTCGCGCGCCGCGCGGGCGGCGGCGGCCGACCGATCCGGCCTCCGGCGTTCCGGCGATTGCGGCAAGGCAACCAGCAGCGCCGCTTCGCCGACCGACAGCCGTCGCGGCTCCTTGCCGAAATAAGCCAGCGACGCCGCGCGAATACCTTCGAGGTTGCCGCCATAAGGCGCCAGCGTCAGATATAGCGACAGGATTTCGTCCTTGCTCAGGACAAATTCGAGTTGGAAGGCGCGCACCATCTGGCGCAGCTTGACGCCAAGGCTGCGATGTTCGCGCGGCTCCAGGAGACGCGCCACCTGCATTGTCAGCGTCGAGCCGCCGGAGACGATGTGGCCGCTGCCAGCGAATTGAACGGCGGCGCGTGCCATCGCCTGTGGGTCGACGCCGTAGTGGCTGGCGAAGCGTTTGTCTTCGTACGCGGACAGCAATTTCACAAAGCGCGGATCGACGTCCTGCACCGCCGCCGGCAAACGCCAGCGCCCTTCGTTGGTTGCATAAGCACGCAGCAGCCTGCCCTCGCGGTCGAGCACGCTATGCGACATGTCGAGATTGCCCAGCGGCACAGGTCCGAGCGAATAGACCCAGGCTCCGCCGGCAACGGCGATCACCGCCGCAACCCCAGCAAAGCCTGCAAGCGTGTGCCGCCAAAGTGTCATCGCGCCGCCGTGATCTCGATGGCGCCCGTAGCGGTGCGGCCGAAGCGGTCGGGACGGTACATGTCCTCGACGATGGCCTGCGGCAGCACATAACGGCCGGGCGACACCGCGCGCACGACGTAGGCCACCGTGAACACCGGCCCTGATTCCGAATTGCGGTCGAAGGCCGCGGTGAAGCGGTCATCGCGGAATTCGCTATGAACCGGCTGCGCCGCGTCGGCGATCCAGCTCAGCGTGCCGGTCTCGCCCGACGACACCAGCTTCGGATTGTCGATCTCAAAACCGGCCGGCAGATAGTCGGCGAGGATGATGCGGCCGTATTGCGGCTTCGGCTCGGTGGCTTTCAACACCACGACGAAACGCTGGTTCTGCTTCGCCTTGGCCGGATCGGACGGTTCGCCGCCGAGCGTGTAATAATTGCGCTCGAGCTTGAAGCCGCGTTCGGCGGCAGGTTCCGGCGTGATCGGCGAACCGCTGACCGACACCACCGCCTGCACATTGCCCTCGCCGGTGTTGGTCACCGCTAATGGCGCTGCCATCTGGTCGGCGCGCAGCGTGCGATAGAGCGCACCCTGCTTGGTTTCGCCGCCGATGTTGAGCGATATGGCGCTGAGCTGCTTGGCGAGCGAACGCGCCGCCAGCACCAGCCAGGCGTCCTCCTGCGTCGATGTGTTGACGGCAAGCGTGCGCGCGGCGTCGATCCGCGTGATGGCGCTATCGATGGTCTGCTGCGGCGCGCGGCCTTCCGACGCGAGCGTCACCAAAGCGGCGGCATCGCGCAAGGCCGAGCCGAAATCGGCGCGGCCGAGGTCGAGCTTGGGCTGCGGCGCGATGGATTCGAGCGCGGTGAGATAGACACGGTCCGACCGCGCCTTGTCGCCCAGCATGCCGAGCGCCGCCGCGATCTGCGCCTTGCCTATTGGTGTTACAACATCAGCAAGTTTGACGTCGGCAATGTAACGCAGGTCGCCGACCGGCGCCGCGCCGTTGCGCGCCAGCACGTAGAGCGCATAGGCCAATTCACGGCCGCCGCTCTTGCCCGGCTCCGGCGACGCAGCGACGTAGTTGCGCAAGCGATCGATCGCCAGCGTGTAAGCCGATGCCGGAATTTCGAAACCACGCTCGCGCGCGCGCGTCAGGAAGTCGGTGACGTAGGCATCGAGCCAGGCGTCGTCGCCGCCAACCGACCATAAGCCGAACGAGCCGTTGGCACCTTGCCGGGCCAACAGCCGCGCGACCGCATCCTTGATGCGCGCATCGATTTCGCCGTCAGGCGCAAGCCGCGCCTGCGTGGCCAGTTCGTTGACGTAGAGCATCGCCACCGCGCGGCTGGTGATCTGCTCGGAGCAGCCGAACGGATA
>JANMSH010000164.1:0-4207 GCA_031389105.1 Hyphomicrobiales bacterium | reverse complement strand
AGCTTGCCGTCACGCGCGGCTTGCGTGAGATCGCGGGCATATTTCTTCAGCGCGTCGTAGGCGTTCTCGGCGGACGAGGAATCCGCGGTGCGGCCCTTGCGCAGCGTGTTGATGGCGGCGTTGATGTTTTGCGGCGTCACGCCGGCCTTGGCCAGAATCTTGCCGGCGTCGCTGTCTTTCTCCAGCGCCAAAGCCAGCAGCAGCCGCTCGACGGTGACGAAGCTGTCACCGGCTTTCTCGCCCGCCTTTTCGGCGGCGTCGAACACGCGCGCGAGCTGCGGTGCGAGGTAAACCTGGCCGGAGCCGCTGCCCGTCACTTTCGGAATTTTCGCCAGCGCCGCCTCGACGTCGCGCAGAGCCTGGCGCGAATTGCCGGCGGAACGGTCGATCAGCCCCGCCGCCAATCCTTCCGAATCGTCGAGCAGAACCTTGAGCAGATGTTCGGGGGCGAATTGCTGGTGACCCTCACGCAGGGCCATGGATTGCGCGGACTGCACGAAACCGCGGGCGCGGTCGGTGTATTTCTCGAAGTTCATGTCGTCACTCCCTCGGCCCATGATGGCGCCGGACGATTAATTTTCGGGTCCCCGAAGGCGGCCCGTGGGCCATTATGTAAGGGCGGTTTTTCCGGTTTGAAGAGGCCCGCGGTTTGATATAGGTCAGCCGAATCCACCTCCTGTCAGGGCGACCGCCCGAAATTCAATGACACATCAGCACGCCCGAATCGACGCCATCTACCGATATCCGGTGAAAGGCCTGTCGCCGCAGCCTTTGGCGCGGACGACGCTTTCTAAGGGCGCCACCGTGCCGGCCGACCGGCTTTACGCCATCGAGAACGGCCCCTCGGGCTTCGATCCGGCCGAGCCGAAATACTTCCCCAAGCAGCGCTTCCTGATGCTGATGCGCAACGAGCGGCTGGCTACCTTACGGACGGACTACGACGAGGCCAGCAACACTCTCACGATCCAATCCGAGGGCCGCGAGGCGGTACGCGCCGATTTACACACCGAGGAAGGCCGCCAGGCAATCGAGACCTTCTTCAGCGACTTCATGCCGGCCGAATTGCGTGGCCCGCCGAAAGTGCTGCACGGTAAAAACCACAGCTTCTCGGACGTATCCAAGAAAGTGGTCTCGTTCATCAATCTGGCGTCAGTGGCGGCGGTGGAAACGGCCGCCGGCGCGGCGGTCGACCCGCTCCGGTTTCGCGGCAATGTCCATGTCGAAGGCTGGCCGGCCTGGCACGAGTTCGAACTGATGGGTCGCATCCTCGAGATCGGCGGCGCGAGGTTCAAGGTCGTCAAGCGCATCATGCGCTGCGCCGCGACCGACGTCGATCCGGCCACCGGCATACGCGATCTGACGATCCCGAAGACGTTGCAGCAGACGTTCAAGCACGCCGACTGCGGCGTCTATGCCGAGGTCATTGCCGGCGGCGACATCGCCAGCGGCGATACGATTACGGTCGCCGCTTAACGCGGTCTAGCGGTAGCCGAGAGCGCCGGCGGGCAAGGCGGCCGCGACACGGCCGGGCTGCTGAACCTGTTGGATCTGGCGCTGGCGCAGCGGCGGCGCGGCGGCGGGCGCGGCCACCGGACGTGGCGGCAAAGCTTGTGGCGGCAAAGCTTGTGGCGGCATGGCTTGTGGCGGCATGGCTTGCGGGCGCGGAGGCATAGCTTGTGGCGCTTGCGCGCGCGCACGAGCGGCGTCCGAAATGCCGAGCAAATTGGCGAGCGCCGGATCGAGCGGCAGCGAGCGCGGCAACGGGCGCTCCGCCTGTTGCGCGACGCGGCGCGTGTCGGCCGGCTGCGCCACCGCCTGGATCGGCCGCCCGGTACGATTCTGCTCGGCCTCGATGGCGGCGAGCAATTCGGCGATCGGGGATTCAAACGCCGGCTCTGACGAACGGGCCGCCGCCGTCTGGACGGTTGCCGGCCCGCGGCCGGTCGGCATCACATAGGCGATCACGCGGGAGCGCGAATAGATCGCCTCGCCGACGCGCTTGTTGTGATTGCCCGAAATGATGATCGGATTGCCGTGTTTGTCGATGCCAGACACGACGCCGACATGGCCGCCTTTCTTGCCGCGCGTCAGCACGGCGATGGCGCCCACCTGCGGGTCGGAAATGCGGCGGCCGTATTGCGCGAATGACTTGGCGGCGTCCGAATTGGTGCCGCTGTAGCCGACTTTCGCCAGCACCATGTTCATGAATGTCGCGCACCAAAGCCTACTGCGCGCGGTCGGATTGGTGCCCATGTATTTGCGGGCTTCGCTGACCAGCGCCGGCCAGCCGAAGGTCGGGCGGCTCGGCATTTCGGCGGCCGCCATGGCGACCGGACGAACGTCGCGTACGGCGCGCGCGTTCGCAGCGGGCTGCGCAACTTTGTTCTTTTGAATTTTGTTCTTCTGAGCCGTGTTCTTCTGAACCGCGCGCGGACCGTGCGCGCGCTGCTCGACTTTCTGCGGCTTCGGAACGCTGAGCGCGGGGCCGGTCAAACCAAGCAAGCAAATGCAAGCCGCGGTGAGCGTGAGACGTGTCTTGAAGTGCATGTGACGGGACCCCGTTGCCCAGTGTTTTTGTGCGCGCCGATTTTCAGCGGCGGGCAATCGGGATTAGCACGACAATTTTCTGCGAATTGATCGGATTGAATTAAGAATGAAGTGGTTAGGGCACAGGGTAAATACGCGCGCGAAAAACCGCGCCCCGTTTTTCAAAACGAGACGCGGCTTTTTAGTTAATCGCCAAAATTAGCGAGCAGAACGATCAGCCGCCCGGCACCACGTAGGCAACGATGCGCGAACGCGGATAAACCGATTCCGCGACGGTGCGGTTGTGATTGCCCGACACGATGATCGGATTGCCGTTCGGATCGATGCCGCTGACGACGCCGACGTGACTGTTCATCACGGCGATGGCGCCGACCTGCGGGCCCGACACGCGGGTGCCGTAGCGGGCATAGCCGCGGGCAAGATTGCCGCCACCGGCGTGGCCGGTCTTTTTCAGGACGAGGTCCATGAAGGCGCCGCACCAGGCCCGGCCACGGCCGGTCGGGTTGGTGCCCATATAGGCGCGCGCTTGCGACACCAAGGCATTGGAAGTGAAGCCGCCAAAGGCGTCCCCCGCGTGTGCGCGGCGGGTACGTCTAGAGCCTTGGGTCGCTTCGCCAGTTACCGTCGGAACGGTAACGACCTCGTAGCGATCGTCGCGGCCATTGCCGGCCGTCAACTGCGGCTGGGCTGCAGCTTGCGCGGCGTGATGCCGGTAGTGCTTGGCCTTATGGCCGGGCCGCGCCGAAGCTGGAACGGTCAGCAAAGCCAAGGCTACGGTACACAACAGAACAGTCGCCTGTTTCTTGTTAGCAAGTCTCATCGAGTGTAGTCCCCTTATCATCAAAGCATCTCCCCCGGTTCGGACGAATCAGACCAGGTCCAGTGCCTAACGGCCGTGCAAGTGAGGCTAAAACGTGGTCATGACAAGGTCATATGAGCCGACGCATAGCGGGTATTCCTCATTAATACATACGGCAAAGAAAACAATTGTAGCAATTACTTCATGTAATTAAGAATTAGGTATGAATATAGTTGTCGATTAAAATTATACTTGGTGCTCAAGTGTCCATCCGCGCAAGCAACGTTAAAACGGTTGCGCTGCACCATTGGACAGGGCAGTTACCCCCGCCGTGCCTAGGGTTTTTCAACCCTTACGGCTCAAAAGGAATACTGCCTGTTCGCCGAACAGGTTCCAGAACCACCACGGCGCATTGAGCCGCAACGGCGAACCCCAGGCATTCAGCGCCACCGCCCGCTCCATTTTGACGCCGACATCGGCGCAAAGCTGGCGGAAGTCCTTGATGGTGCAGTGGTGAATATTGGGCGTGTCGTACCAGCTATAAGGCAGAATATCGGTCTGCGGCATGTGGCCGGCAAACAGCAGCTGCATGCGCACCTGCCAGTGGCCGAAGTTCGGGAACGACACGATGGCATGCCGCCCAATGCGCAGCATGTGCTCCAGCACGACGCGCGGGTGGCGTGTTGCCTGGAGGGTCTGCGACAGGATGACATAATCGAAGGCGTCATCGGGATAGTCGGCTAGATCGGTGTCGGCGTCGCCTTGGATCACGGCCAGCCCCCGGGCCACGCACTTGTTCACCCCCTCGCGCGACAGCTCGATGCCGCGGCCGTCGACATCGCGGCTTTCGCTTAGCAGGCT
>JANMSH010000370.1:0-7248 GCA_031389105.1 Hyphomicrobiales bacterium | reverse complement strand
GTCGCACGTTGTCCATTTGGCAGGCCACCCAGCAACCGCTCCCAAGTCTGGCCGGCATCGCGGCTGCGGAATAGCTTTCCGCGCGCGCGGCCGAGCTTGTACCAGTGTGGCGGCCAGCCGACGCCGGCGGTGAGGAAGACGAGATCGGGCTGGTCGGGATGGATTACCATGGGGTCGGGATAGTTGGCGTCGGGCGGCATGGGGTTCTTGCGCCATGTCTTGCCGTTGTCGTCGCTCGTCATGACGCCGACGATCCCGTTCGCAATCAGGATGCGGTCAGGCCGCGCTGGATGGACGACGATGCGATGGATGTCGCTTTCGCCGACCAGCGGGTCGACGTGGAGATCCGTAAACGTCTCACCAAAATCGGTGGACACGAGCAGTGCCCCGATCTCGATGCCGACCATCAGGCGGTCGCCGTCGATCACGATGTCCTTGACGTGGCCGACGCGGGGCGGCGGCGGGAAACACCATCCCTCGGCGCTTGCAACGTCGCGCAGGGCCGTCAGTTCGCGCCACGTGTCGCCGGCATTTTCGCTGATATAGACATGGGCCGGAAGCGAGCCGACAAGAACCACGTCCTTGCCGTTGAGCCGTCCCGCGCGCGCCGACCACAAATCGGGACGGTCGATTCCGTTATTGACCCACGTCCATGTCTTGCCGCCGTCGCGGCTGCGCGCGACACCGACGCCGTGCGTCGCTGCGAACAGCGTGCCGTCTTCCGCGGCGGTCACGGCGCTGACAATACAACCGGCTAGCGCGCGATGAGCCAGCGCCCAGCCGCTCTCCGACCGCGCAAGGATCGCGATGCCATCGACTGTCCCGACAACAATCGTATCCGACCTTTGCACCGAGCGGTGCGTGTTGTGACCGCCGTTAGACAAAAGGATCATGCCCGTCCTCGCTCACCCGATTGTTCGTGCAGCACAGAGGATAGCTAACCTTACGCCGTCTCTTTATCCAACTCGGCCAAGAGATCGTGCAGATCGAGCGGATGCGTGAACATCTGCAACGAGCCGTCGGGTTTCGATGGCCATTGGTCCTTGGGCCGGTCCCAATACAGTTCGACGCCGTTATCGTCCGGGTCGCGCAGGTAAAGTGCCTCGGACACGCCGTGGTCGCTGGCGCCTTCCAGCGGGATCTTGGCGGCGATGAGCCGCTTTAGCGCGTCGGCCAGAAGCTTCCGGCTCGGGTACAGGATAGCGGTATGGTACAGCCCGGTGTTGCCCTGCGGCGGCGGTGAGCCGCCCAGGCTCTCCCAGGTGTTCAAGCCCAGATGGTGGTGGTAGCCGCCGGCCGAAATGAAGGCCGCGCCCGGCCGGGTAGTGGTGACCGTAAAACCCAGTACCCCGCAATAGAAATCCAGCGCCCTTTGCAGGTCGGCAACCTTGAGGTGGACATGGCCGATGCGCACCCCGGCATCGATGGCGGGCAGGCGCAGGGCTTCTTTAGTCAATTCGGCGGTTTTCGGCATGGTGGCCATTCCTGGCTAGCTGATAGGGCTCTCGGACACTAGATGTATGCTGACGGCCGTATCGGTTAAAGTGTCATCCAGGGTACCGACGAATGTCCATAACGCCGCTTCCGAGCTCGATCGAGGCTACCACGGCCCTGTTGGCCAAGGCCGACTACATCGCCGACCGCTCGCTGGCGACGGTGTTGTATCTGGCGCTGACCATGGGCCGGCCGCTGTTCGTCGAGGGCGAGGCCGGCGTCGGCAAGACCGAGATCGCCAAGGTGCTGTCAGCGACTTTGGGCCGGCGGCTGATCCGGCTGCAATGCTATGAGGGCCTGGATATTTCGTCAGCCGTCTACGAGTGGAATTACGGCGCCCAGATGATCGCCATCCGGTTGGCGGAGGCCTCCGGTGAGGGCGACCGCGTCCGGATCGAGCATGACGTGTTCTCCGAACGCTTTCTGATCAAGCGTCCTTTGTTGCAGGCGCTCGACCCCGATCCCGCCGGGCCGCCGGTTTTGCTGATCGACGAGATCGATCGCACCGACGAAGCCTTCGAAGCGTTCTTGCTCGAAGTGCTGGCCGACTTCCAAGTCACCATTCCCGAACTCGGCACCGTCAAGGCGGCGCAGCCGCCCATTGTTCTCGTTACGTCAAATAGAACCCGCGAAGTACACGACGCGCTCAAACGCCGCTGTCTCTATCACTGGGTCGGCTATCCCAATGCCGAACGCGAATTGAAAATCCTGCGCGCCAAGGTGCCGGGCATCGCCAAGAAATTGTCCGAGCAAGTGGTCGCCTTCGTGCAGGCGTTGCGCAAGGAAGATCTGTTCAAGTCGCCCGGCGTCGCCGAGACGCTGGACTGGGCCGGCGCGCTCACCGAACTCGACGCCGTCGCGCTTGATCCTGAGAAGGTGTCGGACACGCTCGGTGTGCTGCTGAAATATCAGGACGACATCGCCCGGCTCGACGGCAGCAAGGTGAAGGCGTTGCTCGACGACGTGAAGTCGGAACTGCGCGCGGCGGAGTGAACGTCATGGCCGACAGCGAAGGCCGCCTTGCCGAAAACATTCTTTACTTCGCGCGCGCCTTGCGCGCTGCCGGCATTCCGGTCGGCCCTGGCGCCGTGCTCGATGCGCTGGAGGCGGTGCGTGTGGCGCAGGTCGGCGACCGCGACGATTTCTACTGGACGCTCCACGCCGTGTTCGTGAAGCGGCATGAGCACACGCTACTGTTCGACCAGGCGTTCCGCATTTTCTTCCGGCGGCGTGGCTACCTCGACAAGCTGATCGCCTCGATGCTGCCGGAGACGATGGCCACCGCCGAAAAAGCGCCGCCGCCCGGCGCGCAACGCATTCAGGAGGCTTTGTTTTCCGGCGTCAACGAGCGCGATCAGGATAAATCAGAGATCGAAGTCGACGCCAGCCTGACGGTGTCCGATCGCGAAGTGCTGCAGTGCAAAGATTTTGCGCAGATGACCGCGGCCGAGATCGCGGCGGCCAAGGATGCCATTTCGCGCCTCGCATTGCCGCTCGATCTGGTCCGCACGCGCCGGCTGGCCCCGAGCCGGTACGGCCACATCATCGACATCCGCCGCACGCTGCGTGCCAGCATGAAAGCCGGCGGCGCGCTGATCGATCTGAAATATTTAGGACCGCGCGAGAAGGAGCCGCCGATCGTGGCGCTCTTGGATATTTCCGGCTCGATGAGCCAGTATACGCGCCTTTTTCTGCACTTCCTCCACGCCATCACCGACCATCGCAAGCGCGTCACGACCTTCCTGTTCGGCACGCGGCTCACCAACGTCACCCGCGCCATCAGGCAGCGCGATCCGGACGAAGCGCTCGCCGCCTGCAGCGGCAATGTGACGGACTGGTCTGGCGGCACCCGCATCGCGACGTCGTTGCACGATTTCAACAAGCATTGGGCCAGGCGCGTGCTGGGCCAAGGCGCCGTGGTACTGCTGATCACCGACGGCCTTGAGCGCGATGCCGACAATATGCTGGGTTTCGAGATGGACAGGCTTCACCGCTCCTGCCGCCGTCTGATATGGTTGAACCCGCTGTTGCGATTTGAGGGCTTCGAAGCCCGCGCCAAGGGCGTGCGCACCATGCTGCCGCATGTTGACGAATTGCGGTCGATACACAACTTAGAGTCCATGACCGACCTCGTGCGCGCTTTATCCGGCGCGCCCGCCAAGGGATACGACCCGAAACAGATGCTGCGGCGCGTCGCCTGATGGAGATTGCACATGCTTACACGTGATGAAGACATTCTCAAAGCGGCCGAGGACTGGCGCAAGGCCGGGCGCGGCGTGGCGCTGGCGACCGTGGTTGAGACCTGGGGCTCGGCGCCGCGGCCGGTCGGCTCCAATCTGGTGATCGACAGCGAGGGCAACTTCCTTGGCTCCGTGTCCGGAGGCTGCGTCGAAGGCGCGGTGGTCACCGAAGCCATCGACGTCATCGACAGCGGCAAGCCGAAGATGCTGGAATTCGGCGTCGCCGACGAGCAGGCCTGGAACGTCGGCCTGTCCTGCGGCGGCACCATTCGCGTCTATGTCGAGAAAGTAGGCTGACGTGAAGCTCGAAATTCTCAACACGCTCAATGCCGAACGCGCCGCGCGCCGCGCGGTGGTGCTCGTCACCGATGTCACCAGCGGCGAACAGCGGCTGCTGAAAGCGGCCGATGTCGCCAAAGACCCGCTCGCCGAAGTGCTGGAAAAGCGGCTGCGCATGGCCAAGAGCGGCATGGAAGAAACCGCGAAGGGCAAAGTGTTTCTCACCGTGCACGTGCCGTCGCCGCAGCTCGTCATCACCGGCGCTGTGCATATCAGCCAGGTGCTGGGACCGATCGCGACACTGCTGGATTACGACGTGACCATTGTCGATCCACGCACGGCCTTTGCCAGCGCCGAACGCTTTCCCGATGTGAAGGTGGTGGCCGAGTGGCCCGACATCGCGCTGCCGCCGCTCAATGTCGATCACTACACGGCTTTTGTCGCAGTGACGCACGATCCCAAGATCGACGATCCGGCGTTGATCCACGCGCTGGAACGCGATTGTTTCTATATCGGCGCGCTCGGTTCGCGAAAGACGCATGCCAGGCGGCTGGAGCGGTTGAAGGCTGCGGGCATCCGCGACGATCAATTAGCGCGCATCCATGCGCCGATCGGGCTCGATATCGGCGCTGTGTCCCCAGCCGAGATAGCGGTGTCGATCATGGCCGAGATCACGCAGCGGCTGCGGCAAAAAGCCGACAAGGCGGAAGCGGCATGAAGTTCGGCCCGGTCGCCCCCGATGACTCGCAGGGCGCCACGGCGGTGCATTCGATCCGTCAGGGCGACCTCGTCCTCAAGAAGGGTACGCTGATCGGGCCTGCGGAAATCGCCGCGCTCAAGGCTGCCGGCGTGAAAGAGATCGTCGTGGCACGGCTCGAGCCGGGCGATGTGTCGGAAGACCAAGCGGCTGCAGAGATCGCCGCCGCGGCGGGCGGCGACGGCACGCGCCAGGATCGCGCTTTCACCGGGCGCTGCAATCTGTTTGCCGAAACCGCCGGCGTGCTCATTGTCGACAAAAGCGCTATCGACCGGCTCAACCGCATCGACGAAGCGGTAACCATCGCGACGCTGTCCGCCTTCAAGCCGGTGGTCGAAGGCGAGATGATCGCCACCGTGAAGATCATTCCTTTTGCCGTCGCGGGAGCGGCGCGCGACAAAGCGGTGGCGGAAGCGAAGAAGGCAAAGCCGGCGATCCGCATTGCGCCTTACAAAGTGCGCAAGATCGGCATCGTCTCGACATTGCTGCCCGGCCTGTCGCCCAAAGTGGTCGAGAAGACACTCAAGATCACCGCGGCCCGTATCGCGCCGGCGGGTGCATCCATTGTTGCCGAGCGCCGTGTGGCGCACGATCAGGTGGCGCTCGCGCGCGCCATCGACGACGTGCTGAAAGCCGGTGCCGAATTGGTGATCGTGTTCGGCGCCTCGGCCATTGCCGACCGCCGCGACGTGATTCCGATGGCGGTGGAAACCGCCGGCGGCGAGGTCGAACATTTCGGCATGCCGGTCGATCCCGGAAATCTGATGCTGATCGGGCGTCTGCACGGCACTGCGATTGTCGGTGCGCCCGGCTGCGCGCGTTCGCCGAAGGAAAACGGTTTTGACTGGGTGCTGATGCGGCTGCTCGCCGGTCTGCCGGTGACGCGTGACGACATCACCGGCATGGGCGTCGGCGGCCTTCTGATGGAAATCGTGACGCGGCCGCAGCCGCGCACCGAGCCTGCGCCCGAGAAAGGCCGCCGCGTCACCGCCGTGGTGCTGGCCGCCGGACAATCGACGCGCATGGGCGCGGTCAACAAGATGCTGGCCGAGATCGGCGGCAAACCTCTGGTGCGCATCGCCACGGAACAGGCGCTGGCGTCACGCGCCAAGCCCGTCATCGTGGTCACCGGTCATGAACGCGAACAAGTTGAGAAGGCACTGTCCGGACTGCCGGTGCGCTTCACGCATAACCCGGATTTTGCCGACGGCCTTGGCACCTCGCTGAAAGCCGCCGTTGCCGCCGTTCCTGCCGAAGCAGACGGCGTCATCGTCTGCCTCGGCGACATGCCGCAGGTCGACAGCGCCTTAATCGACAAACTGCTCGGCGCGTTCGATCCGGAGCGCGGCGCACTGGTCGTGGTGCCGAGCATCAACGGACGGCGCGGCAATCCGGTGGTGTGGGCGCGGCGATTCTTTAAAGATCTGACGTCGATCGGTGGCGACATTGGTGCCCGCCACCTGATCGGTAGCTATGCCGAGGCGGTCGTCGAAGTGCCCGTGGCCGGTGACGCGGCGCTGACGGACGTCGACACGCCCGAGTCGCTATCCGCCGTCAAGGCAGAAATCGAACGCGCTTAAGACTCGAATCGTTGATCGCCGACGCGACTCACCGCTTAGCTAGCACCAAGAGTCGGGTGGGGCACGATGACGGATATCTACACACCGGTGATACGCGCGCTAGTGGTGGTCAGCCTGTTTCTGGCGACTGCCACGTTGATGATGGTTGCCGTCAACACCTCGCGCGCCGCCGGCGCGCTGGCGATCGGCTCGTGCGGTGCGTTCGGCGAAGCCTACGATTTTAACTCGATCGAAGAAGCCCGCGAGAGCGCGCTGTCGAAATGCCAGGGTGAATCCTGCCGCATCGTCACCACCGCCAAGCGCGGCTGCGCTGCTTTTTCGGTCGATTTCGCCAATCCGTGTGGTGCGCACGGCTGGGGCAAGGGGCCGCGGCTTGGCGGCAGTCAGAACCAGGCGCTCGAGGCCTGCTACAAAGACGGCGGCAAAGAGTGCGTAATCCGCACCTTCTTTTGTGACGCTAAGGGCTGAGAGCGCCCGGAGCGCCTGCTTTAAATCTCTGATTCATTGGCAATACCTGAAACAGGCGGCTTGTGCCCGCGCGGCTGCGGCGCTATAAATGACTGACCAGTCAGTCAGTGTCGTATCGTCATGGCCACCCGCAGCAGTACGTCAGCAAAGACCAGCAAGCGCAAAGCGGCACCGCGTGTCACCGCTGCGCGTGGCGGCAAAGGCCGCAAGGCAAACAGCGCCGCCCGCCGCGAGGCCATCCTCGCCGCGGCGCTGGAAGAATTTTCCGCCAGTGGTTTCGAGGCGACACGGCTCGACGATGTGGCGAAGCGCGCCGGGGTCGCCAAGGGCACCATCTATCTCTACTTCCGCGACAAAGAAGCCCTGTTTCAGGAGTTGATCCGCACTATGCTGACACCGCTGGTCGGCACCATCGAGGCGATGGGGGCGG
>JANMSH010000105.1:0-5606 GCA_031389105.1 Hyphomicrobiales bacterium | reverse complement strand
ATGTCTTCGAGGTCGCGCTTGGGCACCTCGGCGATCGCGGCGTCGATCTCGGCGGGCGACAGGCGGAAGCTTTTCGGCTCCCAATTGTCGAATTTTTTCGACAGGTCGCGGATCGCCTGGTCCTTGTGGTCCTCGACCTGTGCCAGAATCTGCTCGACCGTTTCGCGCACCTTGGCGTCGGCGGCCTTGATCGCGCCGGCATCCATGCCGCGCTTGAGCCATGTGGGCATTGAGTTCTCCATTCACAGGCTGTCGTCCCCGCAACGGGTCCGGCCTATTTAGGCCGGCCCGATGATAAACTCCGGCGGGGACCCAGCACTTACTAAATTCGAGTCTAGCGCAAAAGCCGAAGGGCTGGATGCCCCGCCTTCGCGGGGCATGACAACGAATATGCGGGGCGAGATCCCGGATCGGCTTTCGCCGTCCGGGATGATCGCTACGCGATCATTTAATCGCCTGCGGATTGATCGGCGAACCGGTGCCGCCGGTGATGATCAGCGGCGGGCCGCAGAAGAAGAATTCGTAGATGCCGTCCTCGTCGCAGTCCTCGGCCAGTTCCTTGAGATAGAAAATCTCGCCCATGCACAGGCCCATGGCCGGGATCACAACCCAATGCCACGGCTGGTTGGCTTCGGTGGTCTCGTTCGGCCGCACCTCGACGCCCCAGGTATCGGTGCAGATCGCCGCGATTTCTTTTTCCTGGCACCAGTAGCAATTCTCGAACTTGACGCCCGGCGCGTCGCCGCCGGCGTAGCCGCCCCACTGCTTCTCTTCCAGGCAGCGCTCCATCTGCCCGGTGCGCACGATGACGAAGTCGCCGCGCCCGATCAAGACGTTCTGCTGCTTGGCGCACTTGTCGAGTTCGTCGTTGGAGATGCTCTCGCCATCCTGCATCCATTTCACGCCGCGAAAACGCGCGATGTCGAGCAGCACGCCGCGGCCGGCCATCTTGCTCTTGGAATGCTCGATGCCGAGCACGTTGAGGCCGCGCGAGTCGACCTGCGTCGCGCTGTGGCCGTTATAACCCTTCTCCTCGTAGAAGATGTGACCGAGCGCGTCCCAATGCGTCGCGCCCTGAACGCACAGCATCAGGGTGTCGTCGGCGTAGCGGATCTTGTTCCAGTCCTGGCGGCCGGCCACGGCGTCGGTGCCGGTCGCGAGCATCTGGTGGATCGGGTTGAAGCGGCCGCCGAACAGACCGTTCTGCGGACCGCCCGCATCCAGCGGGATACCGAGCGCGAAGGTCTTGCCGGTCTTGATCAGGCTTGCTGCCTTGACGATGTGCTCGGGCGTGATGTGGTTGAGCGTCCCGATCATGTCGTCCTTGCCCCAGCGGCCCCAGTTCGAGAGTTTTTTCGAGGCTTCGGCGACGGCTTCCTTGCCGACCTTGATGTTCATGGAGCGTTTCCTTCTTGGACTGTCGTTGTGGCGTTTGGTTTTGCAACGTGGGGGCGCAAGGCCGTCCGGACCAAGCGATATTGGCCGGACGCCGCCGTTTCATCAAGCGGGCAGGGTGACGCTAAATCTTGCCCAACGCCCGCAGAATCTTGTCCGGCGTGAAAGGCATATCGGTGAGCGGCTTGGCGCCGAGCGGGCGGAGCGCATCGTTGATGGCGTTCATCACCACCGCCGGCGCGCCGGCGGTGCCGGCTTCGCCCGCGCCCTTGGCCCCGAGTTCTGAGTCGGCGGTTGGCGAGACGACGTGGCCGCACTGGATGTCGGGCATCTCGACCGCCATCGGCACCAGGTAGTCGGCCATGTTGCCGTTGAGCATCTGGCCGCGTTCGTCATAGAGGCACTGTTCGTACAGCGCCGCGCCGATGCCTTGCACCACGCCGCCGCGGATCTGCTCGTCGACCAATTGCGGGTTGATGATGGTGCCGCAGTCCTCGATGCACCAGTGATTGAGCAGCTTGACGAAGCCGGTGTCGGTATCGACTTCGAGATAGCTCGCCTGGATGCCGTTGGTGAAGGCGAACGGCCAGGCGCGCGGCACATAATGACGCGTCGCCATCAGTTCGGCCTGGAAGCCGGGCGGCAGCGTGTCGGGACGGAAATAGGCGACGCGCGCCAGTTCGGCGAGCGTCAGGCGTTCGGTGCCGCTGACCTTGTCGACGACGATGCCGTTGCGGATGTCGAGGTCTTCGGGCTTGGCCTGCAACATGGCGCCGGCGACCGCGAGCACATTGCCGCGCAGGGCCTTGCCCGCCTGCCATGCCGCTTCGCCGCCGATACCGGCGGCGCGCGAGGCCCAGGTGCCGCCGCCGTAAGGCACGTTGTCGGTGTCTCCGGTGACAACGCGCACTTTGTCCATCGAGACGCCGAAGGCCGATGCGACGCATTGCGCCAATACGGCTTCGGCGCCTTGGCCCTGTTCGGTGACGCCCGAGTGGATCGTAATCGCGCCTTGCGCGTCGAGCTTCACGGTCGCGCCGTCCTGCGAGGTGATGCGCGCGCCGCCGACGCCGTAGAACGCCGCCGACGGATTGGTAACTTCGATGAACGACGCAAAGCCGATGCCGCGATAGATGCCTTGCGCGCGCAGCTTGGTTTGTTCGGCGCGCAGCCCGGCATAATTCATCATCGAGTCGAGGTGCGCCAGCGCCTCGTGGTGCGACAGCTTCTCGAATTTCAGCCCCGAGGCCGAAGCGCATGGATAGGCATCGTCGGCAATCAGGTTGCGCCGGCGGATTTCCAATGGGTCCATGCCGATCTTGGCGGCGGCGAGTTCGACCAGCCCCTCAGTTACTGCAACGGCAATGGGATGGCCGACGGCACGGTACTGGCACATGACGTTCTTGTTCTGGAACACGACGCGCGCTTGCGCGCGATAGTTAGGGCAGGTGTAAGGGCCGCCGGTGAGATTGACGACCTGATTGGCCTCGATGCCTGAGGTGCGTGGATAGACCGAATAAGGGCCGATGCCGGTGAGATCGTCGATCTCGAAGGCGGTAATCGTGCCGTCTTTCTTGACGCCGATCTTGGCTTTGACGCGATGATCGCGTGCGTGAATGTCGGTGACGAAACTCTCGATGCGGTCGGCGACGAACTTCACCGGGCGCTTCAGCAATTTCGACAGCGCCACGGTCGCCATCTCGTCGGCATAGGTGTGCACCTTGATGCCGAACGAGCCGCCGACATCCTTGGTCAGCACGCGCACCTGATCGGCGGTTAAGCCCAGATGCTTGGCGAACAGGTCCTGCATCATGTGCGGGGCTTGCGTCGCGTGATAGACCGTCATGCGGTTTTCGCCGGCGTTCCAGTCGGCGACGACGGCGCGCGGTTCGGTGCAGACGCCGGTGTGGCGGCCGAACACGAAGGTGGTCTCGACCACTTCGTCGGATTCCGCGAAAGCCTTGTCGACCGCGCCGACATCCAACTTGCGTTCGAAGCACAGATTGTCACCGAGCGAGGCGTGGATCACCGGCGTCTTGGGGTCGAGCGCGGTTTCCGGATCGGTGACGGCGGGCAGTTCTTCGTAACCCACCTCGACCAGCTCGCAGCCGTCCTCGGCTTCGGCACGGCTGCGCGCAACGACGGCGCACACCGCTTCGCCTTGCCAACAGGCAACCTCCATCGCGAGCGGCGATTGCGGCGCCGACTTCAGGCCTTTGAGGTGGGTGAGCACACCGACCCAGGGCGTCATGACTTTCGCTAGTTCCGGGCCAGTGACGACCGCGACTACACCGGGCGACTTCTTGGCGGCCTCGGTGGCGATCGACTTGATGCGGGCGTGGGCGTGCGGCGAGCGCACGTAGGCGACATGCGCCATGCGCGGCAACGTGACGTCGCTGATGTATTGCCCCCGGCCTTGCGTCAGGCGTTGAAGATTGGGCCGTGGCACCGAGCGGCCGATATAGGAATTCGGCCGGTCGAGCGCGGTTAGCACGGGCGGCGAGTCGGCGGTGATTTTCATTTGTGCGCTCCCGCGCGCGCAAGGTTTCGGGCCTGCGCGACCGCTTCAACCGCATCGACGATGGCGTGATATCCGGTGCAACGGCAGTAATTGCCGGAGATGTGCTCGCGGATTTCGTCGCGGCTCGGCACGCCGCCGCGCGCAAGCAAGTCCTGCGCAGCCGCGATCATGCCCGGTGTGCAAAAGCCACACTGCAAGGCGTTGCGTTGCTCGAACGCCGCCTGCAAGTCGGCGATCTCGCCGGAATCCGACAAGCCCTCGATGGTTTCGACCTTAGCGCCGTCGCATTGCACCGCCAGCATCAGGCAGCCGCGCACGATCACGCCGTCGACCCGCACCGTGCAGGCGCCGCAGACGCCGTGCTCGCAGCCGACATGGCTGCCGGTCAGGCCCAGATCGTCGCGCAGGAAGTCGACCAGCGACTTGCGTGGCTCGACGCGCTCGGCGACGGTCTCGCCGTTAACGGTGAGGGATATGTCGAGGTTCATGGCGTTCATGACCGAGGTTCATATAATTGCTTGGCGACACGGCGCAGCAGCACCCCGGCCAGATGTTTTTTGACCGCGCCGGTCGCCTGCACGTCGTCATGCGGTTGGAGATCGAGCGCGGCGACGGCGGCATCGACATCGCCGTTTTCCAGCGCTTCCTCCGCCTTTCGCGCCCGCGACGGCGTATCGCCGACGCCGAAAAAGCTGAGTCTGACATTTGTCAGGACTCTGCCGTCGCCGCGTGCGCTGGCAGCCAATCCGACAATAGCGTAATCGCCGTGCCGCCGCGCCAGTTCGGCAAAGCCGGTGCGTGTGTCCTTGGTCGCTGCCGGAATGCGGATCGCCGTCAAAAGCTCCTGCGGTCCCAGTGCGGTCTCGAACAGGCCCTTGAAGAAATCCTGCGCTTTGATGGTGCGTTTGCCTTTCGGCCCGGTCGCTTCGACTTCGCCGTCAAGCACCATCAGGCAGGCCGGCAATTCCGCCGCCGGATCGGCGAAGGCAATCGAGCCGCCGAGCGTACCGCGGTTGCGGATCGCGGCGTGGCCGATATGCGGCATGGCGCGCGCGATCAGCGGTGCGAGCTTGGCGATCATGTCCGAGCGTTCGGCCTGAACATGGCGAACCAGCGCGCCGATCTCGATGGCATTGCCCTTGTTGGCAATGCCATCGAGATCCGCAATGCCGTTGATATCGATCAAGAGGCTCGGCGCGGACAGCCGCATGTTGAGCGTCGCCATAAGGCTCTGCCCACCGGCGAGCAGGCGGGCGTCCTTATGTTCCCCGAGCAGCGCGACCGCTTCGTCGAGCGAGCGGGCCTTTTTATAGGCGAATGGCGCCGGTTTCACGTTCCCCCCTTATTCTCGTTCTTTTTTCTTATTCTGAACAAGAATGGGGGCAAGTCAAAGGGGCCAGGTCAATGGCGCCTCAGTCGCTGTCCGTCTTGCGGTTAGTGAAGCGGGCATTGCCGAGGCCGGTGCCGATGGTCAACGCGCCCCAATGCTGAACATCGGTCATGAACGGCGCCTCGCTCAGGCCTTGCACCACGGCGTCGTTGTGCATGACGATGGCGGTGTCCTCGCCGCCGATCTTGGGGATGGCGGTGTGCAGCAGCAGCGGCAGATTGAATTTGCTGCTTTCCCAGTTGCCCGGCAGATTCTGCGCGCCGCGGTCGATGGTGCCGTCGTTCTCGATGATACCGGGGC
>JANMSH010000056.1:0-2539 GCA_031389105.1 Hyphomicrobiales bacterium | reverse complement strand
CCGTGCGCGACCGACGAGCGCACCACGCGCATGCACCATTGACCGGGAAACGAAATATCGGCGGCGAAGCGGCCCTGGCCCAGCAGCAGCGTGCGGTCTTCGAGACGCGGAACGGAACGGCCGACGAATTTCGCCGGGGCGGTCATTTCCCGCGCATCTCGATGGCCGCGGCGCGCACGGCCTTGATGATGTTGGCGTAGCCGGTGCAGCGGCACAGGTTCGACGACAGCACGTCGAGCAGGTCGTCGTCGCTGATGTTCGGTTCGCGCTCGAGCACGCCGACCGCCAGCATCAGGAAGCCCGGCGTGCAGAAGCCGCATTGCAGGCCGTGGTGATCCATGAAGGCCTGCTGCATCGGATGCAGCGTGTCGTCCTTGGCCAGTCCTTCGACTGTGCGAATTTGTCTGCCCGCCGCCTGCACGGCAAACATCAGGCACGAGCGCACCGGCTCGTTATCGACGATCACGGTGCAGGCGCCGCAGACGCCGTGTTCGCAGCCGATATGGGTGCCGGTCTGGCCACAATCCTCGCGGATGGCGTCGGCCAAGGTGCGCCGCGCTTCGACGGCGATGACGTGATCGCGGCCGTTGATCGTCAGGGTAATTTTGTCTTTCTCACTCATGCCGTTTTCCTTGCGGCTTTCTCGGCTGCGCGCAACGCCGCGCGGATGCGCTGCGGCGTCGCCGGAATTTCGTCGATCTGCACACCAAACGGGGTGAGCGCGTCGTTGATCGCATTCACCACCGCGGCCGGCGCGCCGATGCAGCCGCCTTCGCCCAGGCCCTTGGCCTTGGTGATCGACTGCGTGCTCGGCGTCTCGATGTGATGCAACTCGACCGGCGGCATCTCGCTCGCGGTCGGCGGCATGTAGTCGGCAAGATTGGCGGTGAGAATGCCGCCGCCTTCGTCGTAGATGATCTCTTCCAGCAGTGCGTTGCCGATGCCCTGCGCGATGCCGCCGATCACCTGACCGTCGGCGATCATCGGATTGATGATGCGGCCGGCGTCTTCCGCCACCAGGAATTTCTCAATGCGGGTGTGGCCGGTTTCGATGTCGACCTCGACAATGGCGACGTGACAGGCGTTGGAGAAGGTGCCGGGCGGATCGTAGGTGCCGGTCTCGGTCATGCCGGGCTCGATCTCGCCCTTGAATTTGTGGGTCTGCGTGTAGGCCTCGCGCGCCATCTTGGCGATGGTAATGCTGCGATCGGTGCCGGCGACCTTGGCGGCGCCGTCGGCCAGCACGATGTCTTCGGGCGCGGCTTCCAGCAGGTGGCTTGCGATCTTGATCAGCTTGGCGCGAACTTTCTGCGCCGCGATCAGCGTGGCGCCGCCGGAAATCACCAGCGAGCGGCTGGCGAAAGTGCCCCAGCCGTAAGGCGAGGTATCGGTATCGCCGTGAATCACCTTGATCACGTCGGGTGTGACGCCAATCTCGTCGGCGATGATTTGCGCCAGCGTCGTGCGCAGGCCCTGGCCGTGCGGCGACGAGCCGATGCGTGCCTCGACAAAGCCTGAAGGGTCGACGGTGAGAATCACGGTCTCCCAGCCGGGCGTGATCTCCATGCCGCGGGCCGCGAAGGCGGGGCTGCCGTAGCCGGTGCGCTCGGAAAACGTCGCAAAGCCGAGGCCGAGATATTTGCCCTTGGCGCGCGCCGCCTTCTGCCGCGCGCGGAATGCCGGCACGTCAATGGCCTTCACCGCCATCTCCAGCGTCTCTTTGTACGTCGCCTCGTCGTAAACCAGGCCCATCGCCGAGGTGTAGGGAAACTTGTCGATCAGGTTGCGGCGGCGAATGTCGATCGGATCGAGCGCGAAGGCCGTGGCGGCTTTGTCCATCAGCCGTTCCAGCGTGAAGGTGATCACCGGCCGCGACACGCCGCGATAGGCGGCCATGGTGCAGGTATTGGTGATGACGCCGCGCGCCAGGCACTGATACTGCTGCACGTCATAGGGGCCGGGCATTTCCGCCATCGCCATCAACGGCTCGACGCCCGAGGTGGTGGGGAAGCAGGAATAGGCGCCGATGTTGGAGACGACGTCGGCGCGCAGCGCGATCAGTCCGGCGTCCTTGTCGAATGCGCCTTCCAGCGTGATGTATTGATCGCGGCTATGGAACGACGCGATCAAATTTTCGCGGCGGTCTTCGGTCCAGCCCACAGAGCTTTTGAGCTTGCGTGCCAGCCAGACCAGCACGACGTATTCGGCGCAGAGCGACATCTTCTGGCCGAAGCCGCCGCCGACGTCGGGCGCGATCACGCGCAAGTCCGACTCCGGCATGCCG
Source organism: Hyphomicrobiales bacterium (assembly GCA_031389105.1). GTDB lineage: Bacteria > Pseudomonadota > Alphaproteobacteria > Rhizobiales > Xanthobacteraceae > Pseudolabrys. Next base: position 255 of record JANMSH010000056.1, on the reverse strand, counting down.
AGCACGTCGGCGATGGCGGTGCGCATCAGATGCGGCATCTGCGTCGTGCAGGTCAGGGTGACGCGGCCGGTCGGGGCGTCGTAAGCGGCGTGGCCGGCGCGCGCCTCCATCGGCGTCGCGTTCTGCCGGTGCGAGCGGGCGTCGACCTTGATGACCTTGGCGGCGGAAGCCCAGATGGCGTCGAAGCCGTTGGTCTTGACCTTGCCTTCGAGGATGATGTTGCCGGGCGCGACGGCGTGGATCTGCGGCGCGCCG
>JANMSH010000022.1:0-2913 GCA_031389105.1 Hyphomicrobiales bacterium | reverse complement strand
CGCGCGCCAGCCCGACTTTCTCCTTGAGCCAGATCGCGGCGAACAAAGTGGCGAACAGGGGCGAGGTGAAGTTGATCGCGATCGCGCCGGCCAGTGGCATCAGGCTGAACGCCATCATGATCATGGACTGCGCGGCGCATTGCGTGCCGCTGCGGCCGAGGTGCTGGCCGATGCGCTGCGTGCGGAACACGCCCAGGCCGGTGCGCGGCAGGATCAGCGCGGCGACCACCGCCAGCGAGCCGATCGCGCGGTAGCTCAGGACCTCGACGATGGAGATAGTCTCCAATTGCCATTTCGAGATTGCGCTGGAGATCGCAAACATCGCCGTGGCGCCGACCATGAAGAGAATGCCCAGCGGCACACGGTCGATGCGCGCGGGGCGCTGCCGTTGGTCGGGCTGGTCGGAACTCACCGGGGGAGGAGCCTCATGCAGGATGGGCGGCTTGCCTAGCATGGCGAAAGCTTCGCGAGCAGGGGCGCAGATGCTAGCGCGCCATGCAGGCGGTGCATTTGCAGCCGGTTTTCGCCAGGTACAATTCGACGTATTCCTCGCCGTAGTCGATGGTGATCTCCTCGCCCGCCGCGATATTTTGCAGTGCACGATACATCATGCGGTCCCGCACCAATTCGGCCTCGGCATTGGGGTCGCAGGAGTGGTTGACGTAGCGCGCCATGTTGCGGCGCGAAGAGCCGTCGATGGTCCAGCGCGTGTCGATCTCGAACATGTACCTGCTGCCGCGCAGCCGTTCCATGTCCTGGGCTTTCACGGTCGGGATGCGGCGGCCCAGATATTCCACGATCAGCGCGCGGTCGCGGATCGTCTGCGTGGCGAACAGGCCGAGACCCGTGCGCGAGCGCGCGACGCGGTATTTCTTCGGCTTCCTCATTATTTGCGCTTGGTGCTCTTGCGTGCCGTGGCCCGCTGGGCGCTCTTGCGTGCCACGGCCCGTTTGGCGGCGCGTTCGCGCTTGAGCCGAGCGTCCTTGCGCTTGCGTTTGGCGCGCAGCTCGACAGCGCGGCGGTTGCGCCGCTTGCGGCAGCGCGAGCAAAGGCAGTTCGAGCGCCCGATGACGTTCTTGAGATAATCGATGCCGTAGTCGTAAACGATTTCCTCGCCCGGCTTGATGTTGCGCATGGCGCGGATGAAGACACGCTTCTTGACGTTGTAACTGTCGGCGTTGGGATTGCAGGAATGGTTGCCGTAGCGCGCGACGTTGCTGCGCGCCTTGCCGTCGATGGTCCAGCGGCTGTTGATTTCGTACAAATAGCGATTGCCGCCGTTCTCGGCTTTTGTCGCAGCCTTGCCGGTGAGCAGCGGGCCTTTGTATTCGACGATCCGGCTGTTCTTCCTGATCGGTTTGGTGGCGAACAGGCCAAGGCCGGTGCGCGCGCGGCCGATGCGAAAGGGTCTGCGAGACATTGCGGCTTTGCGATTCCAACGACAACGAAGCGTTCGAGATTGCAGATGGGCGCGTGCGCGTCAATGCTGTCTCCTTTTTATCCCTCTCCGTCTTTGGGCAGGGATCAGGGCGCACTTGTGCGCCCGTATTCTTTGCGGCGCCGGGTACGCCGTCCTTCCTTTGCGTCCCCTCGAAAGCCGAGGGTGTGGCGCGCCGACCGGCGCATCCATCCTTATGTGCGCACCCTCTTTTGGAAGGTGCGGCGCCTTTCGGCGCGCCACCCAGACAAGCTTTAAGCCGTCTGGGCTATTTGGCGGCGATTTCTTGTCCCCGGGACCGTACTTCCGTGTGCGTGACGGAGAACTCTTCGCTCTCCCGATCCGGCAGCTTTCGCTAGCCTTCATCCGCATCCGTGCAGCCATTCAAGGCAGCCCTCCCTTAGTGAGGGCGGACGGTGGCCCGAGGCCTCCCGAGTCCAAGGTTACGAGCCTTGACCGCGGGCGCCGCACCGCCGATGCCGGGTACCCCCGGTATCGGCCCAATCAAGGTGGCTCCATCATCGGAACGTCTCGCGACGACGCCCTCGGGTGAGCCAGGCGAAGGACTATAAGCATAGGGTTAAACCAGCGTCAAGGACTATTATCCGATAGGCGGACAAACAAAAAGCCCGGCATCGCTGCCGGGCTTTTGTCGGATTTATCGAACCGCTTTAGGAGCAGCGGCGAATGCGGCGGTAATGATCGCCCGCCCACACGCGCACGGTGCGGCACGAGCGATAGTCGCGCGCGTAGGAGTTGTAATAGTGCCGGCGATAGGGCCGATAGCCGTTGTCGTATGATCGGTAGCCGCCGTCATAAGCATAGGGGCGCTCGTAACGCGGCCCGCCGCCAAAGCCGAAGTAGACGCCTTGCGCGCTGGCCGGCAGCGACATCACGATGCCCGCCAGAGCCACTGCGCCGCCAAGTAGAAGCTTTTTCATTTGACCGTCCTCACACTGGTTACCCATGTGTCATAAACGTTTAATCGCATGTGATGTTCCAGGGATTTTTCTGAACGGGTGTTCAGGGGGCGGCAGAGGTAGTTTGAAGGCATATCCATTCGGGCTATACTGAAGCCATGACCAAGCTTCTCCGCGATGCCATCAGCCGAGTCGAGCAGTTGCCTGACGGCGAGCAGGATGCCGCCGCTGCCGCGATGCTCGATTATCTGGCACACAAACAAGACCTGCGCGTTTCCGACGCCGACCTCGCTGAAATTCGCCGCCGCCGCGCCGATCCAAACCGCAAGCTGGTGTCGCATGACGAGGCGCGCGAGCGTATCAAGCGGCTGGTCGCGTAATCGATCTCTCCGCCGTCATGGCCGGGCTTGTCCCGGCCATCCACGTCTTGGCTTTGGATAGGCAGCGAAGAATGACGTGGATGCCCGGGTCAAGCCCGGGCATGACGCAGTGTGTGATTGGCGTCGCGTCCCTCCGCCTCATCCTGAGTAGCGCACTCAGCGCGCAAACTTTCAG
>JANMSH010000450.1:0-1905 GCA_031389105.1 Hyphomicrobiales bacterium | reverse complement strand
GGACTATCTGGTCGAGGAAAACGGCGGGCTGGTGCAATTGTTCGGCGAAGCCGACACGCTCGCGCTCGACGCCTATTTTGTTTATCCGGAAGAACTCAAATCGGTCGCGCGCATCCAGGTATTCCGCGACTTCCTGGTCGCCAACGCGCAACGCTGGCATTTCTGATTTTCACAACGCCAAACCTATTTTACCGGCACAAGGCTGCTGCGCGGCGTATTCCCACCACGATGGCGATTGCGATTCGGCATGGCTGACATGCGGCGGTCGGCGTTGCCGGCCTGGCGCGCGCGCCGCATAGTCAGGGCTCGCTGCTGCGGCGGAACGATATCCTCCCAGAATCTACCGACGCACAGCATGTTCCCCTCTGGAAGTTGCCGGCCCCCACGCCGGCACACTTTGCAACCGGGCCCCTCACGGGGCCCGGTTTTTTTTTCGTGGGCTTTTTAATTGTGCTAACGAAACCGCGCCACGGCGTAAGCCAGATCGAGAACCTGCGCGTTCAGGAGCACCGATATTCGTAAGGCACATCCTCCCGCAATGCGGCGAGATCGGCGACCAGGGCATGATGCGGCGACAGATGGCAGACCGGGTCGGCGGCGCGCGCGTCGCCCGTCAGCAGGAAGGCCTGGCAGCGGCAGCCGCCGAAGTCCTTTTCCTTCAGCGCGCAGCTTTTGCACGGCTCCTGCATCCAGCCGGTGCCGCGGAAGGCATTGAAGGCCGGCGACGCGCGCCAGATGTCGCCGAGCGAATGCTCGCGCACATTCCAGAATTCGAGGCCCGGGATGACTTCGGCCGCGTGGCACGGCAGCACCTTGCCCGCCGGCGTCACATTGATCGACCGCCTGCCCCAGCCGCCGACGCAGGGTTTGGGGAAGCGTGCGTAATAGTCCGGCACCACGGCGTCGATGACGATGCGGCCATGATGCTTGGTGCGCAGACGCTCGACATCGGCCACAGCCTGCTCGACCTGCTCGCGCGTCGGCATCAGCGCCGCCCGGTTCTTCAGCGCCCAGCCGTAATATTGCACATGCGCGATCTCGACACGGCCGGCGCCGAGGCTGAGCGCGAGTTCGACCATCGCTTCGACGCGGCCGATATTGGCGCGGTGCACCACCATGTTGACGGTGAGCGGCAGGCCGAGCTTGACGACTTCGGTGGCGAGCGCACGCTTGCGCACCGTGGCGCCGTCATAGCCGGCGATGTGGTCGGCGGATTTCTGTTCGCTGTCTTGAATGGATATCTGCACGTGATCGAGGCCGGCATCGGCCAGCGCGTTCAGGCGCTCGTTCGTCACGCCAACCGCGGAGGTGATGAGGTTCGTATAGAGCGACGCATCGCGGGCGGCTTTGACGATATCTTCCAGGTCGCGCCGCGCCGCCGGCTCGCCGCCGGACAGATGAACCTGAAGCACGCCCAAGCCCGTCGCTTCGCGAAACACGCGAGCCCAGGTCGCGGTATCGAGTTCGCCGGAACGATTGTCGAGCGCCAGCGGATTGGAGCAGTACGGACAGCCGAGCGGACAGCGGTGCGTCAGTTCGGCGAGCAGGCCGAGGGGCGCGGGCAATGCGGCCGCGGCGTTCAAGAAAACTCCAACAGCTTCTTGTCGGCCAGACCGCCGATCAACGTCATCACGTCGGCACTGATGCGCTCGCGCGGTGCGCCGGCAAAGGCTTTGACGAGTTCGTCGACGATCTCATCGACCGTCGCCTCGCCGTTGCACCGCTTGAGGATTTCGTGGGCAATGGCGTCGGCCTTGAACACCCGCTCCGGCGCCAGCAAGACCCAGCCGCCCTGCACCTCGTTGTGCACGAGCCGCACGCCGCGCGGCAGGCGCGGCTTGGCGGTGGGAGCTATGATTCCGGCCTGCATCATGAAACCCAGCTCACACTACGACGGACGGCGTG
>JANMSH010000445.1:0-19833 GCA_031389105.1 Hyphomicrobiales bacterium | reverse complement strand
GTCGTCTCGCGAGCGATAGATTGCGTCAACGACGCGGCCACCGGATGCTCCCCACCCCGAGGCCGCGTTCGTTTTTTTGGAGCCTGTGCATTGACGTGCGGCAGCCCTTTTTGAACTCGTCCCACCCTAAGCTCGGTCCAAAGGCTGGATATCTTTGCGAGCACGTCCGCTTTGTGCCAATTGCGGACTCATGCACCGCTGCGTCGAAGACTAATGTTTGGAACTCGGACGGGACCGAAACTTCAGAACGCGCTCACCGTCGCCCGCTCGCAGAAAGTCAAGATCAAGCATCTTGGCGAGTTCGGCCTCGGTGAAAGGCTTCGCAAGCTTCGGCAGCGTCGTATCGACCTCCGCAGCCATCTCAGCAAAGCCAGTGGCGATGATGACTGGAATGTGCGGCCACTGCTTTTTGATGGCATTGGCAAGCTCCAGGCCGGTCATCTGGGGCATGGCGTAGTCTGTGATGACCAGATCGACAGATCCATGCTTCCGAAGGATGTCGAGCGCTTGTTTGCCGGACGATGCTGCAATTGCGCTGTGGCCAAGCTCGCCTAACATGGCGACTGTATTCGTCAGGACCAGTCCGTCATCGTCGATCGCGAGGATCGTAAGCGAGGGTAGATCCGCCAGCTTGTCAGTGAGAACCTCCTCGCTGCGACTCGCCGAGGCCTGGCCCTCTGCAACTGGCAGCCAAAGCTCGGCGGTTGTTCCTTCGCCCAGACGGCTTCGCAGCGTAAACCACCCGCCGGATTGTTCGGCGACACCGTGCACCATGGACAGGCCAAGTCCTGTGCCCTTGCCGGTCCCTTTGGTGGTGAAGAAAGGCTCCATCGCGCGATGCAGCGTCACCTCATCCATTCCTGTGCCCGTGTCTCGCACGGTAAGGCAAACGTAAGTGCCTGGTCTCAATTGGTTGCCTTCGCCTGGGCGCAAAACCTCCTCGCGCGTGGCAATGACAATCTGGCCGCCATTCGGCATGGCGTCACGCGCGTTCACGGTCAGATTGAGCAGTATCATTTCAAGCTGATTTGCGTCCCCCAGCACGGGCTTAGACACAACCGGGAAATGGGTCTCGATAACAATCGATGGTCCCAGCGAACGCTGAAGCAGGTCTGACATTCCGCTAACAAGTTGCGGAATATCGATAACCTCCTTCTTCAACTCCTGACGCCGCGCAAAGGCGAGCATGCGCTTGGTCAGTGTCGATCCGCGTTGCGCGCCTTGAACCGCGTTTTCAAGCAGGGCCATCAGTTTGGCATCGTCGGGCAAGCGTTTACGCATCAGTTCAAGGCTGCTGAGCACGACCATGAGCAGGTTATTGAAATCGTGGGCAACCCCGCCAGTCAGTTGCCCAATCGCCTCCATCTTCTGGGATTGAAGCAGGGCCTCGCGCGCACCGTCGAGTAGTTCCTGAGACCTCTTCCGCTCGGTGATGTCGCGGGTGATCTTGGCGTAGCCAATAAGCTTTCCGTTGTCGTCGCGGATGGCATCGATAACGACATGCGCCCAAAAACGGGTGCCATCCTTGCGGACTCGCCAGCTTTCTTTTTCGAATCGGCCGTTTTGCTCAGCGGCCTCCAGTGCTCTTTGCGGCTCGCCGGCTTCCCGATCTTCGTTCGTGTAGAATTTCGAGAAGTGCTTTCCCACGATCTCTTCCGCCGAGTAGCCCTTAATTCGCAGCGCCCCCGAATTCCACGTTGATACATTGCCATTTGGATCGAGCATATAGAGCGCGTAATCCGAGACCCCTTCGACGAGAAGCTTGAACTGCTTGTCGCTCTCCCCACGGGCGGCGAGCGCTTGGCGTTGGTCATGCCCCGCGCGTGTGAGTGACTCTGCTAGAATGCGTGTCTCGTCGAGGGCCTTGACGGCAGAATCGTCAGGAGGTGTCTGCTGCAAATAGAGCGCCGCGTCTCTTGCGAGATGCTCGATCGGGCGAACGACGCGACGACCAAGCAGGATCGCTCCCGCTCCGCCAGCTAACAGCAGCGCGCCGCTGCCCAGGCCCAACGCAAGGATGCGCCGGTTTCGCTGCTCATTGAGAACGGTCACCGGCACGGAAACCAGCGCTCGCCATCCCGACAGTTCGGAACGGGCGTAGGCACCCACGATAGGAATGTCGAGACGGCCTATACCCCGCACGATGTCTTCAGGTTTTTCAGTTGTCATCCAGAATGGAGCTGTCGGTTTCCCCACACCGCCCGTCGGATCGACGCTACGTGCAACGATAATTCCCTTCTGATCGACGACGCCAATAATCCAGCCTTTAGGAACGGGATGGCTGGCTAATATGTTCTGAAAATATGACGCAGGCATACTCAGCCCCAGCGCATACTTCACATGCCCATCGATCCACACGGGGACGTCAATGCCGACCAGATTAACGGGCAAGACACGACCGACCAACAACTCTGAGACAGATGCACGCCCGGCGAGGGCCCCGCGAATGACCTCATAGTGGGCAATATTTGGAAGAGGTCGTCCCGGCTGAGCGGCCAGATTGAAAACCTGCTGCCCTTCGCGATCGGTAAGGACGACACCATTCCAATGCGGATGGTCTGCATGCAGCTGCTTCGCTACCTCGATAAAGGCCTGCACGTCGCCTTGCATAAGGACGGTGGAATGACGCACAGCTTCCAGCGCCGCTATCGAGACGCGCATCTCCCTCTCGATTGCTTGTGACAGAATTCTGGCGCGGCCTAAAAGATCGCGTTCCAGCGCTTCGCGTTCGCGTTCTGCGTCCCACCACATGAGAAACGCCGATATCAGGAAGGCGGGCACGACGATAGCAGTGGCTAGGCCGATAAAATGCCCGCGAACTGTCCTCACCTTTCCTGCCCCAACATTATGGATACCAACCTAAGAACCGTAGCCGAAGTTATTGATTACGCGGTGTCAAGCCTGACGGCCCCCCAACACTGTACCCAGCCCTGCGATAAACTCGCGCCGCCGCATGGCGCCCCTAAGCTCAGGAGACGGCATCGTATCGGCTCACAGCAGGCTCCTGGAAGACCCCTTCGTTACGTAACATGAAATGCTGGCCGATGTACGACTCGGGTCAAAGGCAGACCTGTGCGCGATAAATTTCCCACTTGACGCGCCTATAGTCCTAGGCTTATATTCTAGACATCCCGCCCTCACTATCGAGGGGCGTTTGATCAGCGTCTTCAGACGTTGGGCGGGATGCGGTGGCCGGTTGGGGCGTTGGAGATTCGACGCAAATGACCCGATCGGCGGTCCAAGCCGCGCTGGTCCCGGCTGCCCGGCAGGCAGCCACATGGGCATAGCTGCGTCCGCAAGGGCAGTCCCTTCATTGGGTAAGTCCCTCCGGCGCAACGAAAGCCCTGCAGCGGTGAGTACAATGTCTGCTCACCGGGGGCTTCGCGGAGCAAACCTATAAACACTGCGCGCGGGACGCCGGGGAACCGGCACTCCGTGGTGACTATGCTCGTGTGATCAAAACTCACCTCATCACACGAGGCTGCGGGGCTGTTGTGGCCCCGGCGTTCCGCGCGCCCTCGATTTTGAGGGCGACGAGAATGAAAGATTTGGAATACGGCGTACCCGGCGCCGCAAAGAATACGGGCGATGACGCGCGCCGTCATTCCGGGACGCGCGTAGCGCGGGCCGGAATCCATATTCCAGAGCAGGGGTTATGGATTCCGGGCTCGCTCGTTTCACTCGCGCCCCGGAATGACAGCACGCAACAAAAATGGCCGGGACATTGCCCGGCCATCTGAATTCTCATTCGCAGCGCCCTGCTCTCAATCGTCGCGATAAATTCGCTCGCGGCGTTCGTGGCGCTCCTGCGCTTCCACCGACAGCGTCGCGATCGGGCGGGCTTCCAGGCGGCGCAGCGAGATCGGCTCGCCGGTTTCCTCGCAATAGCCGTAGGTGCCCTCGTCGATGCGCGACAGCGCCTCGTCGATCTTGGAGATCAGCTTGCGCTGGCGGTCGCGCGCGCGCAGTTCGATGGCGCGGTCGGTTTCCGATGAAGCGCGGTCGGCGAGGTCTGGATGATTCTGGTTCTCTTCCTGAAGATGAACCAGCGTCTCCTTGGCTTCTCTCAATATGTCCTCACGCCAGCTCAGCAGCCGCAAGCGGAAATAGTCCCGCTGCCGTTCATTCATGAACGGCTCCTTGTCGGACGGCTTATAGGTCTTGGTCTTAGCCAACATCCCACCGACTCCCTGACTTCTTTTTTCTTAGAGCGAAGCCCCCGCGCGGCAGGCTTATATACGCGTGCCGAGCCCCCGACAATATCCGAGTAGGGTTCGTCGATGTGTGTGATTCTTGTAACAGGCCAATGACTTAGGCCAAATTGGGGGCCGGGCGTGCCGCTTTGGGACTACCGGACGCCGGCTTTTGCCAGTTCCACCGCGACGCGAAGCTCGATTTCGCCCAAAACCATGTCCAGGCCGCTGTCGCCGGACCCTTCCATCAGCCCCTCGGACGCGATCTTGAGCCGGGAAAGCGTCGAGCCATCGACGCTGCCGTCGAGCAATCCGACCTTGAGCGCGTCCAGCACGTCGAGTGCGTTGCGGCCTTTGGCGACCGCGCGCTTCTTGCGTTCGGTTGGGTCTTCGACGCCCTGCATCGCCATCAGCACATCGAGCGTCGAGATCGAGCGCAATGAACTGGCGGCGCCGGTGCTGCGCGGCGATTGCTGTTCGCTGACGCTGAAGGTGCCGCCGGCGGTGCGGCGTGCGGAAGCCGGCGCATTCGCAAGCGCGGTTCCATTCGGCCCGTATATGCGCATGGCGATAGACCCCAACCGAAAAAATCGGTCCCCCAATACCGTGAGACTGAGGGATTATGGTTAATCGGCGGTAAACGTCCCGGCAGTTTTTGCCGGTCGAGACGTTTCGTGCCGGGCGACGGAGTGCGTGCAATCGCGGCGCAGATTCAAAAACGTCAACGCTGCCAGAGTCTTGAGCCCGCGCGCCGTCTTGGCACGCCATTCGCATTAGTAAGGACAGCCACCGTCACATTGGGGAGCAGTGATGACGAGGATATTTCTGGCCGCATTCTGTGCGGCATACGCAGCTATTATGTTTGTCCCGGAGAGTGCCGGGGCGATCTCGCGCATCAAAGACCTCGCCAATATCGAGGGCGTGCGCCAGAACCAGCTCATTGGGTACGGCCTTGTGGTCGGACTCAACGGCACAGGTGACACTCTCAACAATATCCCCTTCACCAAGCAATCGCTGACCGCGATGCTGGAACGCCTCGGCGTCAATATCCGCGGGCAAACGCTGCGCACCGGCAACGTCGCCGCGGTGATGGTGACAGCCAACCTGCCGCCGTTCGGCACGCAGGGCACGCGTATAGACGTAACGGTGTCCGCGCTCGGCGACAGCAAGAGCCTGCAAGGCGGCACGCTGCTGGTCACGCCTCTGCTCGGCGCGGATGGCAACGTCTACGCGGTCGGCCAAGGTTCGGTGGCGATCGGCGGCTTCCAGGCCGAAGGCGAAGCCGCCAAGATCGTGCGCGGCGTGCCGACGGTCGGCCGCATTTCCAACGGCGCGCTGATCGAGCGCGAAATTGAATTCACTCTCAACAAGCTCAGCCAGTTGCGCATGGCCTTGCGCAACCCGGATTTCACCACCGCCAAGCGCATCGCCGCGGCGATCAACGACTTCATCGGCGTGCCAACGGCGGAGCCGCTGGATCCCGGCACGGTCGGCATCACGATCCCGCAGCAATACCGCGGCAACGTGATTTCACTGCTCACTGAAATCGAACAGCTCCAGGTCGAGCCGGATCTGTCGGCCAAGATCGTGATCGACGAACGCTCCGGCATCATCGTCATGGGCCGCGACGTCCGCGTCTCGATGGTCGCGGTGGCGCAGGGCAACCTCACCGTCACCATTACCGAGACGCCGCAGGTGAGCCAGCCGGGGCCGTTCGCCCCGCGTGGCGCCCAGACCGTGGTGGTGCCCCGTACCCGCATCGGCGTGCAGGAGGACGGCAAGAAGTTCGCGGTGGTCAGAGAAGGCGTCTCGCTCCAGCAACTGGTCGACGGACTCAATTCGCTCGGCATAGGCCCGCGCGACCTCATTGCCATCCTGCAGGCGATCAAGGCCGCCGGCGCGATCCAGGCCGATATCGAGGTGATGTAATGGCAAGCTCCATTTCCATGGGCGCGCCGGGTCTCAGCCCGCTCGATCTGCTCAACGCCAATACGCCGGTGCCCGGCAAGTTCTCCGCCGCGAGCAAGGAAAAGGCCAAAGCCGCCGCGCAGGATTTCGAGGCGGTGTTTCTCAATTCCATGATGAAGCAGATGTTCACTGGCATTCAGGGCGACGGCCCGTTCGGCGGCAATGGCGCGACTGGGGTGTGGCGCTCATTCCTGACGGACGAATATTCCAAGTCTTTCGCCAAATCCGGCGGCATCGGCATCGCGGATCAGGTCTATCAAAGCCTGATCAAGCATCAGGAGGCGCGGTCGTGAATAACGCTGCGCCGCAGGCTCATGCTGCGATTACCAGCGCGGGCGAGGCCGAGCACGCGATCGCAAACTTGAACAAGATCATGGACAGCCTGGTCGCCACGGTCGAGCAAGAAACCGCCCACGTCCGCGCCGGCCGGCTGCGCGATGCGATCGAACTCGATGAGGCCAAGATCGAATTGGCCAGGCTCTACGCCGCCGAAACCGAGCGCGTGAAATCCGCCAAAGCGGTCATTACCCAATCGCTGCCCGACGCGCTTGATCGCCTGCGCCAGCGCCACGAAACGTTTCAGGCACTGCTTCAGAACAATTTGACGGTGTTGGCCACCGCTCACGCCGTTTCCGAGGGTATCATCCGCGGCGTACAGGGGGAGCTTGCGCGCAAAGCCGCGCCCTCGACCTACGGCGCCTCCGGCCGCGCCACTACGCCGAGCAGCAAGACCAGCCAGCCGATGGCGGTCAGCCGCTCACTCTAAATGCCTATGAATGATCGCTGCGTCCGCGATTAAGCGGACACCGAAAGCTTGATGCCGGTCACTGAATCGATCCGGGTGCCATCGGCCATGGTGAGGATGTTATTTTTCGTATCGAGGTAGGAGCCGTTCGCCATTTGAATGATGGACGCCGGGTCCACGTATTTCGCCCCGGTCGTGATGTCGTATTGCGTGCCATCCGACATCGTCAGGATGTTGTTGGCGGTGTCGATCGTCGATCCGTCGGGCATATAGACGAACGGATTGACGTTTTTCGGCTGGACGATCTTCTGCGTGTCCTGCAGCGACTTGAATGCGGCTTCCAGTTTCTTCGCATTCTCTTTCTGAATGTTCTCGCTCGCCATCTGCGCGATCAGGCTCGAATAATTGACGACGCTATTCTGCGCAATGAGCGCGAAGTTGTCGGCGTTGCTGGCGCTGCTACCCAAGAATGTATTGATGCTGCCGTCGCCGCCGGAATTGACGAGCATGCCCATCAACCCGCCCTGGTTCTGTGAATTCTCGATATTCGTGATTGTGTCGGCGAGCCAATTGGTGGCGGCGCCGGCGCTGAACAACGCATTGTACACAGAGGTCATGACGCTTCGATCATACGTCGCGACAGTTAAGGAAACCTGACCATTAGCTTTTTATTAATGAGAGAAATTGACGGCCTGGTGGAGTTTTATGCGTCAATCGGCCTTTGATTGCGCGGTTTTTCGCAGCACCGGCATATCGGCCGCCTCGTTATCATTCGATTCAAACCTGAACGACTTCGAACACGAAGCGATAAGTCATTAACCATGAAATTTTACGTGTCGTTTGGAGCGGTGTGCGAAGACATGGTCGATCCACGGGATCGTTACGCGACCAATTGCCAGTACGGCAAATAGACCCAGAAAGGTACCTAAGATGTCTGAAATCGTTCTCTCCGCGGGCGTGCGTTCGAACTTGCTGCAGTTGCAGCAGACTTCGGACCTGATCTCGTCCACCCAGACCAAGCTTGCCACCGGCAAGCGCGTTACTTCGGCCCTCGACAATCCGAACAACTTCTTCACCGCGCAGGGCCTCGACAACCGCGCCAACGACCTGAACAACCTGCTGGACTCGATGTCCAACGGTATCAACACGATTCAGGCCGCCAACAACGGCATCTCGGCGATTACCAAACTGGTGCAGTCTGCGCAGTCCTTGACCAGCCAGGCTCAGCAGACCACCGACACGACGGTCCGCGCTAGCCTCGCGAGCCAGTTCGACGCGCTGTTGACCCAGATCGGCCAGCTCGCCGGCGACTCCGGCTTCAACGGCACCAACCTGCTCGGCGGCGATACGCTGACGGTGCAGTTGAACGAAACCAACAGCTCGAGCACTGCGGTGACTGGCGTTGACTACACCGATGCGAACGCCGCTCCCCTCAGCATTGCGGACGCGGCCAACGCTTGGGCCAGCTCGGGGGACATCACCGCCGCGAGCACTGCCCTCACCGCCGCGCTTACCACGCTGCGTACGGAGTCGCAGACCCTCGGCGCCAGCCTGTCGACCGTGCAGATCCGTCAGGACTTCACCAAGGCGACGATCAACACCCTCCAGTCCGGTTCGGCCGCTCTTACGCTCGCCGACTCGAACCAGGAAGGCGCCAACCTGCTCGCGTTGCAGACCCGCCAGCAGCTGTCCACGACGGCCCTGTCGCTCGCTTCGCAGGCCGACCAGAACGTGTTGCGCCTGTTCCGCTAAGCCGCGGCGCACCACAACGAACAAACGGCGGCCTCCGGGCCGCCGTTTTTTGGTCCGCATAATTATGGTTAACGATTGGTTAACGGCGCCGTCATTAACGTTCCATCAACCCTAACAATTCATTATCGGCAAAAGCGATTTGGCCCTAAGCAGGCAAGGAGTCTGCCATGAGTGACATTGTCCTCTCGAGCGGTGTGCGTTCCAATCTTCTGCAATTGCAGCAGACATCGGATCTCATCACCCAGACGCAAAGCAAGCTGGCGACGGGCAAGCGGGTCAATTCGGCGCTCGACAATCCGATCAACTTCTTCACCGCCCAGGGTCTGGGTGTTCGCGCGAACGATTTGAATTCGCTGCTCGACACGATGACCACCGGTATCAACACCATCCAGGCCGCGAACAACGGTATTACCGCCATCACCAAGCTGGTGCAGTCGGCCCAATCGCTGGTCAGCCAGGCGCTGCAAACCAGCGATACCGCCGTGCGCGCCACCCTCGCCGCGCAATACGACGCGCTGCGCACGCAAATCGATCAGCTGTCGGCCGACTCCGGCATCAACGGCGTCAATCTGCTCGCCGGCAACAATCTTACGATCACGCTGAACGAAACCGGCTCCTCGACCGTCGTCATCGCCGGCTTCGACGATACGACGGGCGGCGCACTCGCGCTCAGCACGTCGGCCAGTAGCTGGGCCTCCAACGCTGACATCACGGCCGCTGGCACCGAACTGACCGCCTCGCTGGTAACCTTGCGATCGCAGTCGCAGGCCCTGAGCTCTAACCTGCAAACCGTGCAAGTCCGCCAGGACTTCACCAAGGCCATGATCAATACGTTGAATACCGGCGCCGACGGGCTTACGCTGGCGGACAGCAACGAGGAAGGCGCGAACCTTCTCGCGTTGCAGACCCGGCAGCAATTGTCGACCACGGCATTGTCGCTGGCCGCGCAGGCCGACCAGAACGTCCTGCGTCTGTTCCAGTAAACCGCGGTCTGACGCGGATGAAGAATTCATCCTTGCGTCGCGTCGGAGCCGGAAGCGGGCCGCAAGGAGCAGCACATAATGGGCCTTAAAGTTGAACTGAAACCTGGCGAGCGATTCATCCTCGGCGATTGCATCGTCACCAATGGCGATCAGCGCACGCGGCTACTGATCGAAGGGCAGGCGCCGATCCTTCGCGAGAAAGACATCATGACGCCGCAGCAGGCGGATTCGCCGGCCAAGCGCATCTATTTCGTCGTTCAGTTGATGTACACGTCGCGTGATCCGATCGCGCACCATGAGACCTACTTCACGTTGATGCGCGAACTGGTGCAGGCGGTGCCGAGCACCTGGCCGCACATCGAAGCGATCAGTAATCACATCATGGCCGGCGAAATGTACAAGGCGTTGAAGCGCGCCAAGGCCCTTATTGCCTACGAAAAGGAACTGCTCGACAATGCAGCACGCAGCACACACCTACGGCTCCATCGCCAAGCAGACCGGGAATCCGCGTGAACTGGAAGCCGATCTGCTTCTGAACGCGGCGGCACGGCTGCAAGCGATCCGCGACGGCTGGGACGGCCGGCGCCCGGAGCTGGACGCTGCGCTGATCTTTAACCGCAAACTGTGGTCGATCTTCGTGACCTCGGCGACCAGCCCGGAAAATCCGCTGCCTGCCGGCGTGCGCCAGAACGTCGCCAACCTCGGCATCTTCGTGTTCAAGCAGACGCTGGCGATTCTGGCCGATCCGAAGCCGGAGACGCTGGGCTCGCTGATCACCATCAATCGCGAGCTGGCGGCGGGCTTGCTCGGACGCGCCGCCTAGTTCCGACGCTCAATGCCAATAAAAAGACCGCGGCTTGTCCGCGGTCTTTTTATTGGTTCAACGGCGACGAGACGCCGCTCAATGCGAGCTATCTGAGATAGTTGACCAGGCTGATCTGGAACAGCATCGACGTGGTCTGCATCGAGGCCTGCATGCGGGTCTGCAGCGTCAGCAATTGGGAGCCGACCTCTTCATTCGATACGCCCTTAATCTGCTGCAGGAAGTCGCCGAGGGTCGCTGCGGTCTGCTGGTGCCGGCTGGTCGCGGCCGCCATCGAGGTCTGCGCCCCGGCAAGATCGGTCGCGATATTGGTGACGGTCTGGACGCCGGCAGGCCCGCTCAGATTGACAGTCAATCGCTCGTTCAGCGCGCTGCTCAGTTGAGCCGCGTTGGGATCGCTCGCCGACATCGGCAGGGCGGCCAGCGTCGCGATGTTCTGCACCAGGGTCCGGAAGCCTTGCTCATTGGCGCGTGCGCCGTAGGTAACCGTCAGCGACGGGTCGATCCGCGCCGTGGCGGTCGCACGCGCGGAGTCGCTACCGGGTTCGCCGGTATACCAGATCACGGTATTGGCGGCGGTGCCCGCGGTCATCGCCGTCGCCGTATCGAACGGCGGGCCGTCGACGCGTTGCGGCGGGTTATCGAGATCGGCATTGAAGAAATCGTCGGATGCAACGATCGCGGATGCCGCAGTCAATGAGGTTGCGCCAAGCTTGGTAACCGCCGTGGTGATTGCGGCCTCTAGATTGGTCGCGGTGTCGCCGGTCGAGGCTCCGATGGTGAACTGATTGGCACCGGGCGGCGTCGTTGTCGTGGCAGTCAAGGTCAAGGTCTGGCTCGTGCCGTCGGGCAGATCGAAGCGCAACGTCAGGGTGTCACCGAGATTCGGAATGCCGCCGGACAAATCGATGTCGAGCGTAGCCGGCACGCCGGTCGGACCGGTGGCGGTGGCGCCGTTCAGATTTGAGGTCATTGATGCGAGCTTGAACCCAAACGGCGAGGCGGAATCCGTCACCGAGACTATGTCGGGGTTGGACAGACTGATCGCCAGACGCCCGAGGCCGTCGGTGCCGAGATCGGCTTGGGCGCGTTCGGCAATCAGTTGCTTTAGGCCGGCCTGCGCGCCATTGCCGTTGAGAATGTGATCCGTGGTTTCGACCGCCGGCTGATCGGTGGCGCGGCCCGAAAATAGAAAGCGGCCGCCGGCATCGGTATTGAACAACGCGAGCAACTGATCGAGCGAGGACTGCGCAGTCTGCTGCGCCAGGCCCGGTCCGCTGCCATTACCGGTGGTGTTGGCCTGCACCATCGCCTTTTTCACCGCACTGGTGATGGTCGACATCTGGCTAAGCGCGGTGTTCATCAAATTGATGCGCGTCATGACGTTCTCGATCGTGCTGTCAAAGCCGCTGATCGCCGACAACTGCGCATTCAGGCTGACCGAGACGCCCCGGTCGAGGCCGAGGCCCGCATAGCTCGATGATTTCTGGCCGGTGCTGAGCTGGCGTTGCAAGTCGTTAAACTGCGCACGCATTGCGACCAACTGCTTGATCGCGACTGCCGATTGACCTCCGACTGACGAAACACTCATGCCGTCCTCACATTCTCATCAAAGCGTCGAACATGTCCTTCACCGTCGACAGCACCCGCGCATTGGCGGCGTAGGAATTCTGCAACGTCAGCAACGTCGCCATTTCCTGATCGACGTTGACGCTCGCGCCGTCGTTGAACCGTTGTTGCAACGAATTGAGCACGACCTCCTGGCCTTGGCTGAGGTTGCTCGCGGAGCTTGCGGCCTCGCCCTGCTGGCTGAGCACCTGGCGCAGGAACGTCGAGATCGAACCGGAGAACGGCGTAGAAGCGGTGCCAATGCCAGTATCCGGCGAAAACTGCACGGCGCTCCGGGTCAGTTGCTCAAAGATGAAATCTGGCCGCGTGCTGTCGCCGGCCGGGGTGCCGGCTTGGTAGGTCACCAGTTTCGAGGGATCGGCGACCAGCGCCGCGTTGACCGAGATGCGGCTGGCAAAGCCGATACTCTGCGAGCCGATCGGCGATATCGCGCCGGTATAGGCTTTTGTGCCGTCAGTGAAGAATGGCAGCTGTGCGCCGCCGCCGAGCAGCGACGTCGCCGTGGTCGTCACGGACAATGACGTCACGTCCACGATATTGCCGGCGCCGTCGTCAAGCACCTGCAGCATGTTGCCGGACGGATTGGACGCCACCATGCTGGTGCCGCCAAGCGCGGCATTGATCTGCGCCAGCACCGAACTCATGCCGCCACTAAAATTGATACCGAAGACCTTGTCGTTCGGCGCGATGGTCGCGTCGTTGGCGAGTGGCAGGACCGAGGAGTCATCGACGCGCATCAGAGTGATCGTGCGGGGCGTCTGAGTCAGTGAGTCAGTATAGTTGACCGTAATTCTGTTGCCGTCGACCAGGCTGCCGATGTCGAGTTCGAAGCCGTTCTGCAGACCGGACGCGACGGGACTGCCGGTGGTGGTCTTGTCCGACAGCGAACGCGCCATCGCCGCGGCGATCGCGTCGACCTGTTTCTGCGCCTCGACCAGATCCTGATCGCGCATTTGCAGGTAAGCCGCCATCTGACCCGAACGGATTGACCGCGACTCGATCAGATCGACCGCGTTACCGGTCGGCGACACCAGCGCCAGCGTTCCGACGTTGCGTTGCAACGGATCGGCACTCCACGCCGACGCCGCCGACATGGTGCCCTGCGGATCGAAGGCGATTTGCGACGCCGCGATGCCGACGAGTTGAATGCCTGAATTGGTGAAAACCGAAACTTGATTGTTATTGCCGCTTTTGACGACATTGATGTCCATCAGCTGCGACAATTGATCGATATAGGTGTCGCGCTGATCCAGCAACGTGGTCATGGCGCTGTCGTTATGACTCGACGCCGCGATCCGTTGATTGAGATCGGCGATCTGGCTCATCGCCTCGTTGGCCCGGGATACGGCGTCCGAGATGCCGAACTCGGCATTGCTGCGCAGAGTCTGGATGCTGTCGCTGGTCTGATTGAGTTGCTGGGTCAGCAATTGCGCCGCGCTGATCACCGCGCTGCGCGCCGCGGAGTCGTCGGGGCTGCTCGTCAGCGCCTGCAACGCGTTGGTGAATTTGTTGTAGACGGTTTCCAGCGTGTTGTTGGACCCGGGCTGGCCGTACACGTCCTGCAACTGCTCATACATCTGCGCCAGCGTGCCGGCATAGGACGCGCCGGAATTCTCCACCCGCAATTGGCGCTGCACGTAGATATCGAGTTGGCGCTGGATTCCCGTGATGTTGACGCTGATGCCGGTATTGTTGCCGGCGGTTGCGACCTGATTGACAGTTTTGCGGACATAGCCAGGCGTATCGGCATTGGCGACGTTGGCCGCGACCAGCGCCAAGCCGGCCTGGTTGACCTTCAGTCCCGAAATTGCTGCCGAAAGTGCCTGGGTAAGGCTCATGGCCGGCTGCCGTTCCTGTTACTGCGCGGGCCCGACATCGCTTACCGCAGCATGTTCAGGAGATCCTGAACCATCTGGTTACTGGTCGTGATCACCTTCGTATTGGCCGAGTAGGCCTGCTGGGTGATGATCAGCTTGGTGAATTCGTCGGCGATATCCGTGTTCGAACCTTCGAGCGACGAACCGACGATCTTGCCGGCCGCGCCGTAGATGGGCCCGCCCGATTCCGCGGTTTCCTCGAAGGCGCCGCCGTCGATGCGCTTGAGCATGTTGGCGCCGCTGAAATTCGCCAGTGTGATTTCAGCGAGATCGATGGTGCGGCCGTTTGAATAAGTGCCGACGATACGGCCCTTGTCGCTCACCGCGACCGACTCAAGTTCGCCGGCCGCGTAGCCGTTCTGCTGCAACAGGTTGACCTGTGCGTTGCCGTTAGAATCGGCGAACTGGGTGATGCCACCGACGCTATGCGCCAATTGGATGTTGCCGAGCGAGACGCCGTCGACCACGACGTTAGCGAGCGTGACGCCATTCACCGCCGGGTTGAGCTGGCCGTTGGCGGCGAAGGTGTAGTTGACGCCAACGTTTTTCCAGGCTGGCTCGGTGCCAGTGGCCGTCGAGTCCATTTGATAGAACATGTTCCAGGTGTTGGCGCCGCCGATGGTGGTCGAATCCACCTTGGCCCAGCGCAACTGGATGTTCACCGCGGCGCCCGAAGTGTCGTAGGCCGTGAGGGCGCCACCTGCGACCGATTCCTTCAGGAAGGTCGACACGTCGTTGGCGATCACGGTGCCGTTCGACGGCAGACCGACCGGCGTATTAATACCGAAATTACTCGCGGTGGCGCTACCTCCAATATTGATGGTGTCGGTGGAGTTCGACGCCGTGATGGTGATGTTGCCGGTAAGCGGATCCGCCGCGGCGATGCCGCCGGCGAGGCCGGCCAGCGCGGTGTTCAGGTCGGCCATCGTCGCGATTTGGCCGACACCGCTGCCGAAGGTGAGCGACAGCGTTGCGTTGCCGCCGACGGTAATGTCGAGGGTCTGGCCTGTGGACGCCGCGCTCTGCGTCAGCAAGTTGGTGGCGTTGGTGGTGCCTACCGAAAGGCCGAGTTCGCCCAGCAGCGCCAGCGTGCTGCCGCCACCGATAGTGATATTGGTGATGGCGTCGGTGCCGGTCAGGACAAGACGATCGGTACCGCTGGCGGTCGCACCGATATTGGTGGTGCCGGTGGCCCCGTTGATGGCTGCCAGCACGTCCGTCATATCGTCGCCGGCGTTGATGGTAATCGGCGTGCCGTTGATGACGAGCGTGCCGCCGGCGGATGTTAGTGCCGTGAGCGCGGTCGAGCCGGTCGTCACTGCCGCTGCATCGTTGTCGAGGCTTCCGCCGCTACCGATGATCTTGGCCGCGGCGCTAGCGCCGACAACCGGGTTGGCAGAGAAGTTGGACTGGTTGAGCAGTTCGGATCCGGGCACGGCGGTGCTGTGATCCTGGGTCTTGGGATAGCTCGCGAGGTTGGCGCGATAATCGATGCTCGTCGTCTGCTGTGCGGGCAGGAAGCCGTTCTGGAATTGCAGCATCTGCGGCACGCTGCCGGCGAGGTTACCTGTGGTCGAGTCGACCGGAATGCCCATTAGGTAATAGCCGGCGCCGTTGACCAGATACCCGCTCTGATCGATCTGGAAGTCGCCGCGGCGGCTGTATTGGTCGATGCCGGCAAAGGACGGCCTGTTGTCGACGAAGGAGTCCGGCTTCTGCACGACGAAGAAGCCCTGCCCGTTGATCGCCATGTAGGTCGATACCGATGCGGCTTGTACGTCGCCTTGGACCGTGTTGGTCGAACTGGATTTGGCGGACACGTTGCCGGAGAGCTGCTGGCTCGGAATGGCGTCCGGGATCAGGTCTTCGAAACTGGTGTCGATCCGCTTGAAAGCGGTCGTCTGCGAGTTGGCGATGTTGCCGGAGATGTTTTGCAGCGCAAACGCCTGCGCCCGCATACCCGTCACCGCTGTGGTGAGCGCACCGAAAATACCCATGACCCGTTCTCCACTGTGGTCCACGCGAACGCCGATTTGGCTCGCGGACACGATCCCTCGCGAGGGAGCATCGCAAGTGCCGTGCCATAAAAATAATATAATAAAATCAATGTCTTAAACGAAAACAGCGGCCCGAATAGAGCCGCTGTTCGTGGTTGTTTCTGCCTTCTTACGGCAGAATTTGCCTAATGCTCGTCAGGTCGAGGACGCACCTTCGGCCGTGAATTTCATCGCCACACCGTTCATGCAATAGCGCAGCCCGGTCGGCTTGGGACCGTCATTGAAGACGTGGCCGAGATGGCCGATGCAACGGCTGCAATGCACCTCGGTGCGGCTCATGAAGAGCGAACGGTCGGTCTTGGTCCCGATCGCATTCGTCAGCGGCTGGTAGAAGCTCGGCCAGCCGGTGCCGCTGTCGAACTTGGTGCCGGACGAGAACAGCGGCAGGTCGCAGCCGGCGCAGGCGAAGGTGCCTTTGCGCTTTTCGCGATCGAGCGGGCTGGTCCAGGCGCGCTCGGTACCGTGCTTGCGCAGCACGTCGAATTGCGCCGGATTGAGGCGCTGGCGCCACTCGGCGTCGCTCAGAGTTTTGAAGTCGACAGTCTTGTCGGTCGTGTTCATTGTTGCTGCCTCACCAAATCCGCTCGTGGCCGCGAGCGCACCAAACGCTGCGCCGGCCGTCAACAGGCTCCTCCGGTCAATCATATCAACTGCCTTCCTTCGGTTTGCCCCAGAGCTGCTCCAGCCGCTGATCGCGACCGCAATTCCAGCGATAGAATTTATATTTCGCCGGGTTCTTCTTGTAGAAATCCTGGTGATATTCCTCAGCCGCGTAAAACGGCGCGGCGTCCGCGATCTGGGTGTAGATCGGCTGCTTGAGCTCGGCCGCGACCTTTTCCTTGGACGCTTCGGCAAGCTTTCGTTCCTCGGCATTGCGCACGAAAATCGCGGAGCGGTACATGTCGCCGCGGTCGCAGAACTGTCGGTCCTTCACGGTCGGGTCGACAGTGCGCCAATAGAAAGCCAGCAGTTGCGCGTAGGAAACTTGCTTCGGGTCGTAGATCACCTCGACCGCTTCGGCGTGGCCGGTGCCGCCGGCCGACACCCGCTCATAGCCCGGGTTGGCGACCTTGCCGCCGAGATAGCCGGAGGTGGTCGAGATCACGCCTTTGACCTTGTCGAAGTCGAATTCGGTGCACCAGAAGCAGCCGCCGGCGAAGGTGGCGACCGCCTGCCCAGGCGCCGGCTGCGGCGCGCTTTGGGCCGAAGCCAGACCCAACGCAGCCAAAAACAACCCAAAACTGAGCAGAATCCGCAACATCCAAACCTCCCACTTTGCGTGTCCAGACATATAGTGTTTACGGCCTATCGCCATTCAACTTGCCATCACTCCGGCATCACGTTTTGGCCATCGTCTTAAGTAGATACGCACCAAACTTGGTTCTGGACGACTCAGCCTGCGTTTTTTACCCCTCATGGAGGGGTGAGAATGCCGCCAATACCGCTCTCCAAGGCTGCTTCCTTGAACGTGCCGCAAGCGCTCGCGCAGGCGCTGCAACTGCACGAGCGCGGCCAGTTGCCGGAAGCCGAACGGCTGTACGCCGCCATTCTCGCCGCCCGCCCGGACAACTTCGACGCCCTGCAGATGATGGGACTGGTCAAGCTTGCCAAAGGCCAGGCCGCCGAAGCCTTGCATCTGGTGTCGGCGGCGATGCGGTCGCGCAAGTCGCCGCAGGTGTTTCTGAACTACGGTCTGGTGCTCAACGCGCTCAAGCGTCACCAGGAGGCGATCGACAGCTTCGACCAGGCGATCAAGTTGAAATCGAAATATGCCGAGGCCCATAACAATCGCGGCGCCGCGCTCGCCGAACTCAAACGCGACGAAGACGCGACCGACAGTTTCCGCAAGGCCATCGCCATCAAGCCGGACTATGTCGACGCGCACTATAATCTCGGCTCATCGTTGCGCGTGCTCGGCCGCCATGAAGAAGCACTCAAAAGCTTCGACCGCACGTTGGCGCTGCGTCCAACTTACTTCCCGGCGCATAATAATCGCGGCCTGGTGCTCGAAGGCCTCAACCGCGCGCCCGATGCGGTGGCCGGTTACGAACGCGCGCTCGCCATCGACCCCGGTTTCACCGAAGCGCGGCACAATCTCTGTCGCGTTTTTGCGGCGCTCAACCGTTTCGATGAGGCGCTGGAAATATTCGCGCAAGGTCTCGCGCTCAATCCCAATGACTCCGAAGCTTACTACCAGCGCGGCCGGCTTTTACTCGATCTCAATCGCAACGCCGGCGCCAAGGCAGATTTCCAGAAAGCGCTGGCGCTCAAACCCGACTTTGCCGAAGCGCGCTTCGCGGCCTGCTTTGCCGAACTACCGATCCTCTACGCCGACGAAGCCGAGATCGTGCGGCAGCGCACGGCCTATGAGCAAAGCTTGCGCGACCTTTGCGGTGACGTCGACGCCGGCAAGGTCGCCGGCGATCTGGTCAAAGCCGTTTCAGTAAAATATCCATTTCTCTTGTCGTATCAAGGGCTTAACGACCACAATTTGCAGCAGGTTTACGGTGGAATGGTGTGCCGCGCGGTGCAAAGCCAGTTTTCCCCGGCGACCGTAGCGCCGCCCCCTGCCCCCGGCGAGCCGATCCGCGTCGGCATCGTCAGCAATTTTTTCCACCTCCATTCCAACTGGAAAATTCCGATCAAGGGCTGGCTTAGTCAGTTGGACCGCACGCGATTCAAAATCTTCGGCTATCACCTCGGCACAAGACGCGACGCCGAGACCGAGGCCGCCGCCGCGCTCTGCGACCGCTTCGTCAATCGCGGGCTGACGGCCGAAGGCTGGCGCGACGAAATCCTCGCCGACGCGCCGCATGTGCTGATCTATCCCGGTCTGCTGATGGACGGCCTATCGCTGCAACTCGCCGCGCAACGGCTCGCCACCGTGCAATGCAACTCATGGGGTCATCCTGAAACCAGCGGCATGTCGACGCTCGATTATTTCCTCAGCAGCGATCTGATGGAGCCTGCGGACGCCGACGCGCATTACACGGAAAAATTAATCCGCCTGCCGAACCTGTCGGTTTATTATGAGCCGGTCGACACTGAGCCCGTTGCGATCACACGCGAACAGCTTGGGCTGCGCGCCGACGCCACCGTGTTCTGGTGCGGGCAGTCGCTGTCCAAATATCTGCCGCAATATGACGACGTGTTCGCGCGCATCGCCAAGGACGCCGCCAACTGCCAGTTCGTGTTCCTGCGCCATCACGGCGGCCCGCAGGTCAACGAACTGTTCGACGCGCGGCTCGATCGCGCCTTCGCGGCGCACGGCCTCAAGCGGACCGACCATTGCGTTTATCTGAACCACGTAACCCAAAGCGTCTATATCGCCGCGGCCGGCCAATGCGACGTGTTTCTCGACAGCATCGGATGGTCTGGCTGCAATTCCGCGCTGGAAAGCCTGCCGCACAATCTGCCGATCGTAACGGCGCGCGGCGCGCTGATGCGCGGCCGTCACAGCGCGGCTATTCTGGAAATGATGGGCATCCCGGAGACGATTGCCGGCGGCGTCGATGACTTCGTCGCCATCGCCGTGCGTCTGGCCAACAATCCCGACGAGCGCCAGGCGCTTAGCCGCCGGATCGCCGGCAACAAGCACCGGCTGTATCGCGACCGCGCCTGCATCACCGCGCTCGAGGATTTCCTCGAACGCAGCGTGCGGCAGGTTTAAGCGGCGCTACGCAACGGCAAGATGGACGCGCGCCTGTGGCTCTGCGCTGTCTTCGCGCCAGAACCGATCGTCCGGCATGACCCGATAAAAGCTGTGCCGCTCCGCGAGCTTCTGCTTATACAGCGCGGCATAGTCC
>JANMSH010000415.1:0-4153 GCA_031389105.1 Hyphomicrobiales bacterium | reverse complement strand
GTTTGTTTACCTTTTCGGCTTGCAATGCCTAGTGCCGGAAATGGAAGCTTGTGCCGACTCGAAGGAGGGCGCGATGGGTTCTGTCTCTGAGGACTTTCGTAAACAGGCCAACGGCTTCGGCCTGACGACCGCACACATTCTCTATCGGCGTCCCGATCACCAATGGTTGCTGCAGTCCTACGTCTGGCAGGCCTACGACCTGTTTCCGAAATTTCCCGAGTTGAAGAAGTTTCTCGAATTCTGGCAGGACAAGCTGGAAGGGCCGCTGCACTCGGTGCAGGTCGCGCACTGCAAGCTGATCAAGCCGGCGGAGCTCAAGGCGATCGACGGCGAGTTTCGGCTGCATTGATTTTGGTTTATCCCTCCCCTTTCAGGGGAGGGTGGACGCGAGCGAAGCGAGCGGCCGGGTGGGGAGTGCCGCCTTCTCCATCGTCATGGCCGTCATCCGGCAATCCATGAGCGGGTACGACACCGACTATGCGGCTAAACTTTTTGTCCATCAAAAAGGATCATCCGCAGCATTCAAATCTTTAGCGGCGGGTGTGCGTTGCGGGCCATGGCGCAAGCGGCGCAACTGGCCTAGCTAAGCCATAACTTTCGCGCCACTCCGTCGAAACGAATTTCCGTGAGAAACTATCTCCCCCGCCTTGCGTTGATGCTCGGCAATTTCGCCACCGGACTTGCCATTCTGGCGCCGGCGGGAATGTTGACGGTGCTGGCCGAGGGTTTGAGCGTCGGCATTCGCGACACCGGATTGCTGGTGACGTATGGCGCGATCATTCTTTGCATCGGTTCGCCGGTCGTCGCTCTGCTGACGACGCGGATCAACCGCCGGCTGCTGCTCACCGCGACGCTTGCCGTACTGGTGGTGGGGCAGGCGGCGTCCGCCTTTGCGCCGGATTACGCCACCGTGCTGGCGCTCCGCCTGGTGATGCTGGCCGTTGCCGCGATCTTCACGCCGCAAGCGGCGAGCACCATCGGCCTCATCGTGCCGGCGGGCGAACGCGCCAGCGCCATCGCTTTCGTCTTTCTCGGCTGGTCGCTGGCGATCGCCGGCGGCCTGCCGCTGATCACGTTCATTTCAGCCTATGCCGGCTGGCGTTCAGCCTTTGCCGTCTCGGCGCTGATCGCTCTGGTGCCCTGCATTTTGCTGGCGTTCTCGCTGCCGCGCGGCCTGCTGGGGCCGGCATTGTCGCTGAAAAGCTTCAGCTTCATCGCGCGACATCGCAAGATCGTGCTGCTGTTGCTGATCACGATCCTGCACACGTCCGGCCAATTCACGGTGTTCGTGTATCTGGCGCCATTACTGGAACGGCTGACCAATGCCAGCCATGAAGTCGTCGGCATCATCTTCGCGGTCTACGGCATCGCCGGATTCTTCGGCAATGTGCTCGCAACCAAGATCGTCGGCCGGCTCGGCGGCTGGATAACGTCGGTGGTGTTTATTGGATCGACCTTCGTCGGGATGTCGTTGTGGGCGCTCGGCGCCGGCTGGCTGCCGATGATGGGCGTCGGCATCGTGTTCTGGGGCTTAGGGTTCGCGGCCACCAATTCGATGCAGCAGGCGCGGCTGGTGCAGGCCGCGCCAGATCTGTCGAGCGCAACGGTCGCGCTCAATACGTCGGGTCTTTACACCGGCCAGGCCATCGGCTCGGCGCTCGGCGGCATTCTGTTCAGTCTCGATATCGTGCACGGCATCGGCTATGTGGGCTTGGCCTTTGTCGCGGCGGCGCTCGCGGTGTGGGCCATGACGCGGGATAGGGAAAAGCGCGTTAGCTGAGCACACCGACCATCGCGCCCATCAGGCATGTCGTCAGCGTGCCCGACACGATCGATTTGCCGCCGAGCGAGAGAATGTCGGCGCGGCGCTCGGGCGCCATCACCGTCAAGCCGGCGATCATGATGCCGAGCGAGCCGAAATTGGCGAAGCCGCACATCGCATAGAGCATGATCAGCCGCGAGCGGTCGTCGAGGCTACCTGCCGGCAGCTTGGCGAATTCGAGATAGGCGATGAACTCGTTGAGCACGGTCTTGAGCCCCATCAGGGCGCCCGCGGTGAAGGCCTGATCCCACGGCACGCCCATCAGCCAGCACACCGGCGCCATGGCCATGCCGAGCATGCGTTGTAGGCTGATCGCCGAACCGGCGACGTCCGGCAGCTGACCGAGGACCGCGTTGGCGAGATGCACCAGCGCGACCAGCACGATCAGCATGGCGATGATGTTGAGCAGCAGCTCCAGTCCAGCGGCGGTGCCCTTGCAGATCGCATCCATGGTGGAATCCGCGACGGGCGCGATCTCGACTTTGCCGATGTCGCTGCGCTCGCTTCGCAACACCGGCACCATCAACTGGCTGATCAGCAGCGCGGCCGGCGCCGAGAGTACCGAAGCGACCAGAATGTGTCCCGCGACATCGGGGATCGCGTTGCGCAGGATGGTGGCGTAGAGCACGAACACCGTGCCGGCGATGCCGGCCATGCCGCCGGTCATCACCATGAACAGTTCGCCACGCGTCAGCTTGGCGAGATAAGGCCGGATGAACAGGGGCGCTTCGACCATGCCGATGAAAATATTGGCGGCGGTAGACAGGCCGACCGCGCCGCCAACGCCCATCGTGCGTTCCAGCGCCCAGGAGAAGCCGCGCACGATTGGCGGCAGGATGCGCCAGTAGAACAGCAACGTGGTCAGCACGCTCATCACCAGCATGATGGGGAGCGCCTGGAACGCCAGCACGAATTCTGCGCCGGGCGTTTTCAATTCGAATGGGAGTGTGCCGCCGCCGATAAAGCCGAAAACAAATGAAGTGCCGGCCTGCGTCGCCGCGCCGACGGCGTCGGCGCCTCGGCCGATGAGGGCAAAGACGGTTTTGACGCCCGGCACCTTGAGCAGCAGCAGGGCGGTGGCGAGCGTCACCAGCAGCGCGACGCCGGCGCTTTTCCAGTCGACCGCGCGGCGGTTCTCGCTGATCGCCCAGGCGAAAGCGAGCAGGGCGACAACGCCCAGCGCGGATTGCATTTGCAGCATGCGTTCCCCCAACGCGGCGATGGACTATAGCACGCCGCGCCGGCAGGGCGCGTAACTGACCGGCGTTTAGCCGCGCGCGACGAACGGCATAGTGTTGGCCATCACCGTCATGAACAGCACGTTGGTATCGAGCGGCAGTCCGGCCATATAGACCACGGCATTGCCGACATGCTCGGCTTCCATGCGCGGCTCGATCTTCTTGGTGAGGTCGGCCTGCAGCACGCCGTCGCCCTGCACCATGCGGTCGGTCAAAGGCGTCGCGGCATTGCCGATGTCAACCTGACCGCAACAGATGTTGTAGGCGCGCGTGTCGAGCGAGGTGGATTTGGTGAGACCCGTGATGGCGTGTTTCGTCGCGGTGTAGGCGACCGAAAACGGCCGCGGCGCGTGCGCCGAGATCGAGCCGTAGTTGATGATGCGGCCGCCGCGCGGGTTCTGATCCTTCATGATCTTAATGGCTTCCTGCGTGCACAGGAAGATACCGGTGAAATTGGTGGCGACCACGTTCTGCCAGGTCTCGAACGGCAGATCCTCGAGCGGCACCGGCGGCGCGCCGATGCCGGCGTTGTTGAACAGCACGTCGAGGCGGCCGAAGGTCGATTTCACCGTAGCGAATAGCGCCACGATCGACTCGCGCTTCGACACGTCGGTGGGCACAGCCAGCGCCTGCGAGCCGACCGCGTTGATCTCGCCCGCGACCTTGTCGAGCATCTCCTTGCGGCGCCCGGCGAGCACCAGACTGTAGCCGGCTTTGGCGAGCGCAATCGCCACCGCCCGGCCGACGCCGGTGCCGGCGCCCGTGACCAGCGCGATTTTTGTGGATGCAGCCATTTGGATTTCCCCTGAGGTGTTTTTTGTTTCGAGTGTGTTGGAAAAGGCCATATCACAAAAGTACGCGCGCGCCATCAGCGGTTGGCGCGGAACGCGTTTACATTCGCGGATCGGGGCGTCAGCCCGCCAGCGCTTGGACGTCGATGGGCTGGAAGGGTTCGCTCGAGCGAAGCCGGGCGGTGATGTCGGCGGCGGGTACTGCGTGGCCGAAGCGATAGCCCTGCATGCAATGCACGCCTGCGGCGCGCAGAAAAAGCTGCTGGTCGGCAGTCTCGACGCCTTCAGCGGTCACCTTCATG
>JANMSH010000406.1:0-5663 GCA_031389105.1 Hyphomicrobiales bacterium | reverse complement strand
GCCGTAAACGCGGCAGTGTTTGTCCACCACAGCCATCAGATTGTCGGGGCGCCCGATTGAGCAGGTGCTGGTCACATGCCCCATCGGCGCCACCGCCGACAGGATCTCGTCCTCCGACAACGCCCGCCGGCTTTTCCCGTTACCGATCCAACGGCCCGGCGCCAACACACGATTGAGCACCCAGCGGTTCACCGGTGCGGGCGCGTTGAGCAATAGCGTTGCCGCCTGCGCCATGATCGAGCCGACAACGCCCGGCCGGTCGAACTGATTAAGCGCCATGATCGGCGGCAGCAGGAAGGCATCGTTGAAAGTGTCCTTGACCGCCGTTTCCATCAGGAGGCTTTCGGCAAAGCGTGTCGCCTGCACCATGCGCGGCGCGTCGCGCGGGTCTTGCATAAACGAGAAAGCGACGGCGGGACGGGCGTCGGCGTCCGGACTGTTCAGCGTGACGTGGCCTCGCGAGAACGGCGCGTAAACCGAGGCACCGATCATCGCCAGTGACGGTCCCCAGCCGCGGCCGCTGACCCGGCCAATGACAAAGACCATCAGGTCCGCCGGCGGACAGTCCTTCAGCCCGGACGAGATGCGTATGCCGGCCAGCGCGAAATGGCGCAGACTTTCGTTCATTCGCTGACCTGACGGCAACGTCATCGCGATGTTGAGATACGGATGGTTCTGGAGGTTGCGTCCAACTCCTGCCCGCACCACGAGCGGCTTGATGCCATGCCGCTGGAGTTCGTCGCCGGGGCCGATGCCGGATCGCATCAGCATCGCGGGAGAATGAATGGCGCCGGAGGATAGGATCACCTCGCGCGCGTCGATATTTGTCGTCTCGCCGCCGCGACGTGCCGTTACACCGATAGCGCGTAATCCATCGAAGCGTAGCGCAGAGACCTGCGTCTCGGTCATGATCTCGAGATTGGGCCGCCGCCGCACTTCGACAGTGAGATAAGTGCTCGCGCTAGACGACCGGCTCTCGCCGTGGCTCAGCGGCAGCGGGAAAAAGCCTGCCCGCGGGTCTTCATTGATGTCGCCAATGATGGGCAGTCCCCGCGCCACGGCCGCCCGCTCCATCGCCGTGGCGAAAGGCGGCCAGTGTTCGTGCGGCACGCGGCGGATGGTATAGTGCGCCGGCTTGTTTTGCGTGCGATCGCGGTCGAGATCGTTTTCGAACTTGCGATAGACCTTGACGACGTTGCTCGGACCCCAGCCTTCGGCGCCGGCCGCTTCCCAGGCCTCAAAGTCCGACGGCACACCGCGTAGCGCCCACATGCCCATGATGCTGGAGCCGCCGCCCATGATCCGCGCCTGCGGATATGAATATTGCGGACCGTTCGACACGCGTTGCGCCTGCAGACCGGGCCAGAAATAGCTCGGGTTCAGCGATGAACTGGGAAACAGATCGGCGATATCGGCGGGCACCGCGCCGGGCGGCGTATCCGGACCGGCCTCAATGAGCAGAATGCGGTTCGCCGGATTTTCCGACAGCCGCGACGCCAGCACGGCACCGGCGCTGCCGCCGCCTACGATCAGGTAATCAGGAACGCCAACGCCCACGGTGCGACCTCAAAAATGACGGCGGTGCTTGCCGGATTGATCCGCACCGCCGCCCTGCGTGTTCTTGGCGCCGGCCGCAACCGCGCCTTGACGTCGTCGGGATGCACCGACCTTTTACAACGAGCGGCACTTCCCAAGTGTTGCGGTGCCGGAATACACCTGTCAATTAGGCAACGCTTGTGAATCGCTCAATGACGGTCGAAAGCACTTCGTCACCGGGCCTCTTCCACCAGTCGGCGGCTGAAAATATTTCCACTTCGGTCAAGCCGCGATAGCCGGCCTTCTCCACCATCGCGCGGATATGAGGGAAGTCGATAACGCCGTCGCCCATCATGCCGCGGTCCAGCAAAATATCGCGTGTCGGCACCAGCCAGTCGCAGATGTGATAGCCGAGAATCCGCTTGGCGGAGCCAGCCCGCGCGATTTGCGCCGCGAGATCGGGATCCCACCACACATGATAGGTGTCGATGGCCACCCCAACGCCGTCGCCAAGAATATCGCAAAGGTCGAGTGCCTGCGACAGCGTATTCACGCAGGCCCGATCAGCGGCATACATCGGATGCAGTGGCTCAATAGCCAATGGCATGTTGCACGCGCGGGCGTGTGGCAGGATAGCAGCGATGCCGTCAGCTACCATCCGGCGCGCAGCCACCATGTCGCGCGATGCTTTCGGCAAACCTCCGACCACCAGCACCAGGCATTGCGCACCAAGCGCCGCCGCTTCGTCGATAGCGAGTTTGTTGTCATCGATTGCGGTCTGCCGGCCCGCTGAGTCGGCCGCCGGGAACATGCCGCCGCGGCAGTAGCCTGACACCCGCATGCCGTTGGCCTTGATAACGCGTACGGCTTCCGCAAGGCCGACGGCTGAGACCTGGTCGCGCCAGGGATCGATCGCGGTAATGCCGTGGCGCGCGCAGGCTTCGACGGCTTGCGTCAAATTCCACTGCTGGCGCACGGTCGCGAGATTGATCGACAGGTCTTTGATCTGCATCGTCAGCTCACCGTGGGGCTTGAGGTCATGGCGTTCCAGTCCGGCATCGCGGCGGTGGCGAGGCCATGCGCGCCCACGATGGATGAGAGCGATATCGCGCCAGCGTGGATGTGAAGCCGGACCCGGCCATTGGCGGCGCGCCGGTACAGATCGCCATGCGCGTCCAGAAAAGCATCCTGCTCGGCTTGCGGCGCGCCGGCCATGCCGTCGACGTAGTGATGGCCGTTGCGCTCGACATGGGTGGCCCCGACCAGCGCCGCCAGCAGCAGATCCTGCTGCACGGCAATGCCGGCTTGCGTGGTGAGATCCTCGGCCGACATGAAATAGCCGCCGCCATCTTCGGCATTGTATTTCTCGACGCGGGCGCGGTTCAGCAGCGCGCGGTAGAAGCCCTTGCAGGATTTTGCCGAGATGCCGCGATAGCCGAGCGCGCGGGCGCGCGGGAACACGCCGAAATCGGCATCCGACTCATCGACCTCAACGGCGACCTCGCGGCCGAGAACGTGAATCGGCTTCGCCAAGGCGCTGGCGCGCATGATCGGCTGCTCGATCAGCAGCAGCGAGGCTTTGAGCCGGGCCAGGCGTTGATCCTCACCCATGCGCCGCCACAGTTCGACGACGCCGTCGATCTCGTCATACTGCTCATTGCCGTCAAGCGTGACCGAATAAGGTTCGACAATGCCGTCGAGCACGGCAGCGATCTGCGCGAGCCGCTCGATATCGGCATCGAGCTGGCCACCGACCTTTAGCTTGAAATAGCGCTGACCGTACACCTCGATGACTTCCTCGAGGCTTTCCGGCAGGCCGTCGTCGAGCCGCTCGCCGGAGGTCGCCGCCCGCGTCAGAGAATCAACCATCCCGACCGTGTGCCGCGCGAAGATCGATGGTGCCGGCTGCAGGCGAGCGAGGAACCGGTCGAGATCAAACTGCGACAGATCCGGCGTCAGCGCCGCCGTTATCCCGAGCGCATTGCCGCGCACCAGCTCGGCGGCAGGCTTCTCATCTATCCGGCCCAGCGCATCGATGATGGCGCGCTCGATGAGCGCCAGACCGAACGATGCGATCAGACCGTTGAGCCCATTGGCCTCGCATTCCACCCGATGTGGCGCATCGGCCGCGGCCGACAACTCGAACGCGGTATCGTTGCCAAGGCCAATGAAGTGCCGACGGGCGATGGCGATCGAACGGCGTAGTTGCTCAAAATTATCGTCGTTGCTCAGTGCCGGGTTCTTGTCGAACCACTTCGGCACCAGGAGTTCTGCGGCAACGCCTTCGCCTTCGCGGCCATCCGTCAGCCGGATGCGTGCCCGCACGAACAGTTGCGGTGCCTCACGCAATGTCACAACGCCAAAACGGAACGGCAGCCGCAATTTGACTGGACGCTCATAAAATTCGGCGCCAAGCAATTTGAGGTGCGGCGCGTCTTTATTCATCGCTCCAGGCCTTCGAGCACGCCAGCCACGTAACCGATGGCCCTGGCGGCACAAGCCGGTCCGTCTGGGTGGTAGATGAACGGCTCGACGCCGAAATCGCCGGCGTAGTTCTGTTCGCGCAGCGCGGCAAAGATCGGCGCGAAGGCCAGGTCGCCCTCGCCCGGGCCGCGCCGGTTCGGATCGTTGAGATGGACATGCGCGATAAGTCCGGTCGGCAGCCAGCGCCGGATCAAGTCGGGGATCGGTTCGACCTCGGTGGCGGCGGCCGAACTACAGTCCAGCATGGTGCGTAGTGCCGGGTTGCCAATGGCGGTTACCAGCGCAGCCGCCTCTTCGATGGTATTGATGCAGTCCGTCTGCGGACGCGACAACGGCTCGACGCAGTAGATGACACCGGCTGCTGCCGCCGCCTCGGCCACGGCGGCGAAGCAATCGGCGGCATATTTGCGGCCCTCATCCTCGAAGCCAGGCTCGAGCTTTCGCTGGTCCGGCGAGCCATGAACCAGCACCCGTCCGCCGAGGTCGGCGGCCAGTCCGCAGAGCCCTCGCATCACGTCGACGGTCTTGGCGCGCTGGCCTGCGTCGCGAGATGTGATCGACAGACCCTTTGGCGCACGCATGAGATAGTGCAGCCCGGTGATGACGATGCCGGCGTCGTTCGCGGCGCGGCACAGGGCGGCGCGGCGGCCTGCCGGCAAGAGATGCGGCTCGGGATCGAGAGTCATTGGCGCCAGTTCGAGGCCGTCATAGCCGAGCGCCGCCGCCATTTCGCACTGCCGCTCGAAAGGCACGGTCGCGATCACTTCGTTGCACAGTCCGATTTTCATAAAAGTCCCATGAACGTCCAAGGCGGTCAGACGGTCGGCCGCGTGCGCCCGAGCACCTTGTCGATGAGAGCGGTCCGCATCCGGACCATGCCGTCGTTCAATGACTTGACGTTGGTGATGAAGGTCCAGATCACCAGCGCCGCGAGGATGGCGCTGATCGGCCGGGTGAAGAACGGCAGGATGTCGCCGTCGGTCAACACCAGTCCGCGCCGCAAGTTCTTGTCGAGGATATCGCCCAGCACCAGGCCAAGCACGAACGGCGCCGCCGGATAGCCGTAGCGTCGCATTATGTAAATCAGCGTGCCGAAGCCCAGCATCGTGTAGACGTCGAACATCCGCGACGACAGCGAGTAGGAGCCGATCACGCACAGCACGAAGATGATCGGCATCATCAGCGAGCGCGGGATTTGCGCGACCTTGATCAGCGGGCGGATAAAGAACAGGCCGAAAAACAAGATGCCGAGGGTC
This sequence comes from Hyphomicrobiales bacterium, assembly GCA_031389105.1. Lineage (GTDB taxonomy): Bacteria > Pseudomonadota > Alphaproteobacteria > Rhizobiales > Xanthobacteraceae > Pseudolabrys. Next base: position 387 of record JANMSH010000406.1, on the reverse strand, counting down.
GAGAACAGCACCATCGCTACTACGTCGTAGACGAATTGCGGATTCTCGACCATCAGCATCGGGCCTGGCTGCACCCCGTGAATGATCATGGCCGCTAGCAGCACGGCACACGGCGCCGAGCCCGGAATGGCCAGCGCCAGCGCCGGGATGATGCCGCCCGGCACCGAGGCGTTGTCGCCGGTTTCCGCCGCCATCAGTCCCTCAATCGAGCCCTTGCCGTATTTTTCCGGCTCTTTGCTGAGCCGGCGCGCGGTGGCGTAGGACGACCACGCCGCCATGTCCTCGCCAACGCCGGGCAGAATCCCGACCCAAACGCCGATCACACCTGAGCGGATGATGGTGCGCCAGTAGCGTAGCACGTCCATAATGCGTGGCAACGCCGAGCCG
>JANMSH010000372.1:0-7080 GCA_031389105.1 Hyphomicrobiales bacterium | reverse complement strand
GTCTGTGCCCCGGATTGCAGTTTGATCAAGGCGGTGGCGTCGTAAGCGCCGTCTTCGCAGACGAATTCAAAACACGAGAGAATGCGTTCGACGGCCTGGCCGTCGCCGCAAAACGGCAAGATCAGCCGCTCGAAATGGATCAGCCGGCCGTCTTTGTCCCGTACATCGCAGATCGTATAAACCGGCTGGCCGGTACTAAAGGCGCGGTAATACGGCATCAGCCCGGTCTCATGGCGTTCGCGCGGGATGACCTGGTCGAGAAACCGCCCTCCGCAATCGGGTGCGCCGTAAACCTTGGCGATGCCGGGGCCATGGTGACGAATCCGAAAGCGTTTGACCTCGCCGTCGCCAGTGACCTCGAGGAAACTGAGGTTATCCGACACGCGCGTCAGGTTTTCCGCTTCGATTGCCTGCCATGGCGGGATTCCGCCGGCGCCGCGGTTCCGTTTCCAAGATTTCAGCAGCCAACGCTGATTGATTGCACGGACGGCATCCGGCCGCACAAGTGTAAAGTCCATCGATAGAGCCCCCGCTCAGCGCATGTTTCCGAATGGGTGCCAGTTTTCGGATGACGTCATGCGCAACAAAAAAACCTTTGCCCACGTTTCTAACGTCGCGTGAGCATGTCAACAAGGGTTACTAACACTTAGCCACGCGATTTATTTCCAGTATGTCGGGGAGCCGACATTCAGACGGCCGGCACTAAGGCCGGCGGGCGGCGCGAACGCATCAGCAGCCAAGCTATGATCGTGACGTTGACGAGATTCCAGCCGAGTCCGTTGAGGAAGGCGGCTTGATAAGAACCGGTCAAATCGAAGATCACGCCCGACATCCAGCCGCCGAGCGCCATGCCGAGCAGCGTTGCCATGATGACGAGCCCAACGCGCGTGCCGGCTTCTTTCGGAGAAAAATATTCTCGCACGATGATGGCGTAGCTCGGCACGATGCCGCCCTGGAATAATCCGAACAGCGCCGAGATCAGGTAAAGCGAAATCAGGCCGTCAAACCATAGATAGAGAAACAGCGCGGTGCCTTGCAGCACCGAGCCGAGCAGCAGCGTGCGCACGCCGCCGATGCGGTCGGCGATGAAACCCGACGCCACGCGGCTGACGATGCCGAAGCCGAGCATCACCGACAGCATTTCGGCGCCGCGCGCCACGCCGTAACCGAGATCGCCGCAATAGGCGACGATGTGAACCTGCGGCATCGACATCGCCACGCAGCAGGCGACGCCGGCGACCATCAGCAGCACTTGCAGCGTCTTGGGCGAGAACGGACTTTCCGCCTGGCGTTTCGCCAGCGCCGCCGACGATGCGTCGCTTTGATGGTGTACGATGCGTTTGCGCAGCAAAAAGATCAGCGGCAGCATCGTCACCACCAGGAAGATGCCGACGGCGGTGTGGGTCGCGCGCCAGCCATTGGCAGCGATGAAATGCTGCACGAGCGGCGGCCAGATCGTGCCGGCGAGATAATTGCCGGAGGCCGCGATCGCAACGGCGATGCCGCGGCGGCGCACGAACCAGTGCGATGTATCGGCCATCAAAGGCGCGAAGGTTGCCGAACAGCCGATGCCGATCAGCAGGCCGTGCGCCAGCGCCACCTGCCAGAGGCTGGTCGACAGGCCGACGACGAGATAGCCGGCCACCAGCAGCAGCGTTCCCAGCGCCAGCGGCGCCGCGATGCCGAAGCGATCGGAGAGGCGGCCCATCAGCACGCCGCCGCCGGCAAAGCCGATCATGGCGAACGTATAGGGCAAAGTGGCGTCGCCGCGCGGCACGGCAAAATCGGCCTGGACCGCGGGCAATGTGACCATGAATGACCACATGCCGACGCCGCCGAGCGTGCTCAACAGCACGGCGACGACCAGCCGCAGCCAAGCTGCGCGCGAGTCGATCTGGCTGCTGGAGGAGCTATCCGCTTGATCTGTCATGATTGAAACCCGGCCGGACGGTCCTATCACCGGGAAAGGGTGCGATCCAGCTACCCCTCGCGCGATACCGCCATGCGCTCTATTGTGCGGCCAAAGCTGAGTCGCCCGGGAAACGCTCGCAATGAATGCCCTCAATCTTCCGCGTCCGGCGTGGATGACCGAGGACCTCGTCCTGCTGGAAGAGCAGGCGCGGCGCTTCATCGGCGACGAATTCGCGCCCCACATCGACCGCTGGCACGAAGCCGGCCAATACGAGCGCGACGTCTGGGACAAAGCGGGCGTCGCTGGCCTGCTGTGCGCCTCGATGCCCGAAGACTATGGCGGCTCCGGCGGCACCTTCGCTCATGAGGCGGTGATCAACCGCGAGCTCAGCCTTTCGGGCTTTGACGATTTCGGTGCGCCGCTGCACTCAGGGATTGTCGCGCCTTACATTCTTCACTACGGCACCGAAGAGCAGAAAAAGCGCTGGCTGCCGAAAATGGCCACCGGCGAACTGGTCGCCGCCATCGCCATGACCGAGCCCGGCACCGGCTCCGATCTGCAAGGCGTGCGCACCAAGGCGGAAAAATCCGGCAACGGTTACGTGCTCAACGGCGCCAAGACCTTCATCACCAATGGACAGCACGCCAACCTGATCGTTGTCGTCGCCAAGACCGATCCGACCAAGGGTTCCAAGGGCGTGTCGCTGCTGGTGGTCGAAACCGACGATGCGCAAGGCTTTCGCCGCGGCCGCAAGCTCAAGAAGCTCGGCATGGATTCCGCCGACACCTCGGAATTATTTTTCGACGACGTAAAACTCCCGGCCGAAAGCCTGCTCGGTACCGAGGAAGGCCAGGGCTTCTACCAGTTGATGAAGGAACTGCCACAGGAGCGTCTGATCGTCGCGGTGCACGCGGTGGCGATGATGGAACGCGCGCTTGCGCTCACCGTCGATTACGTCAAGCAGCGCAAGGCTTTCGGCAAAGCCATCATCGAGTTCCAGAACACCCAGTTCGAACTGGCGGCGTGCAAGACCGACGTCACCATCGCCAAGGTGTTCCTCGATCATTGCATCGGCCAGCACGTCGAGGGCAAGCTCGACACCGTGACGGCCTCGATGGCCAAATACCGCCTCACTGATACGCTCGCCAGTGTGATCGATCGCTGCCTGCAATTGTTCGGCGGCTATGGCTATATGGACGAATATCCGATTTCGCGCCTCTACCGCGATGCCCGGGTGCTGCGTATCTATGCCGGTACCAACGAGATCATGAAGCTACTGATTGCGCGGAGTTTGTAATTACTCTGTCATTCCAGAGCCACGACGAGACTTGAGTTTAGTTTCTGGATTCCGGGTTCGCGCGTACCGCGCCCCCCCGGAATGACGAAAAAAGGGAACACCAATGGCCGATGCATTCATCTACGACCACGTGCGGACCCCGCGCGGCCGCGGCAAAGCCGACGGCTCGCTGCATGAGGTGACCGCGCTCAACCTCGCGGCGCAGACGCTGGCCGCGATCCGCGACCGCAACAATCTCGACGCCACGCAACTCGATGACGTCGTGCTGGGCTGCGTCGATCCGGTCGGCGAGGCGGGCGGCGACATCGCGCGGGCCGCGGCGCTGGTGGCGGGGCTCGGCGATGGTGTGCCGGGCATCCAGATCAACCGCTTCTGCGCTTCGGGGCTGGATGCGGTGAACTTCGCCTCGGCGGAAATCATGTCGGGTCAGCATGACCTCGCCATTGGCGGCGGCGTTGAATCCATGAGCCGCGTCGGCTTCGGCGCCGCCGGCGGCGCCTGGCCGGTCGATCCGACGATCGCGGTCGAGACTTACTTTCTGCCGCAGGGCATTTCCGCCGATCTGATCGCGACCAAATACGGCTTCTCGCGCGACGACGTCGACGCCTACGCGGTCGAGAGCCAGAAGCGAGCCGCCACGTCGTGGCAGGAAGGCCGCTTCAAGAATTCGGTGATGCCGGTGAAGGACGTCAACGGCCTCACAATCCTCGCCAAAGACGAGCACATGCGTCCGGCCACGACGATGCAGACGCTCGCGTCGCTGCAGCCGTCTTTCGTGCAGATGGGTGAGATGGCCGGCTTCGACGCCGTCGCCGTGCAGCGCTATCCGCAACTCGAGACGGTCAATCACGTCCACCACGCCGGCAATTCATCCGGCATTGTCGACGGCGCCGCCGCGGTGCTGGTCGGTAACGCCGAGGCCGGCAAGCGCAACAACCTGAAGCCCCGCGCGCGCATCAGGGCGTTTGCCAATATCGGCTCCGAGCCCTCGATCATGCTGACCGGGCCTGTTGACGTCACTGAGAAGGTCTTGCGCAAGGCCGGCATGTCGAAGTCCGACATCGACCTCTACGAGCTCAACGAGGCCTTCGCCTCGGTGGTGCTGCGCTACATGCAGGCCTTCGACATTCCGCACGACCAGATCAACGTCTGCGGCGGCGCCATCGCCATGGGTCATCCGCTCGGCGCCACCGGCGCCATGATCCTCGGCACCGTGCTTGACGAGTTGGAACGTCGCGGCAAATCCACCGCGCTGATCACGCTGTGCATCGGCGCCGGCATGGGCACGGCGACGATCATCGAACGCGTGTAAGCGGGGACACGAATGCCGAAGGTCGATATCGACAAGATCTCGCTCGACACTGCGACCCGCTATCCGCCGCCGTTCAACAAGACGGTGGAGGGGCGTAGCCGCAAGCGTCTCGGGAATGCCGCCGGGCTCACGCAATTTGGCGTCAATATCTGCACGCTCAAGCCCGGCGCCGCGTCGTCGCAGCGCCATTGGCACGAGAATGAAGACGAGCTGGTCTACGTTCTCGCGGGTGAAGTGGTGATGTGCGAAGACGACGGCGAGATCGTGCTCAAGCCGGGCGACGTGGCGGCCTGGAAGGCCGGCGTGCCGAACGGTCATTGCCTGATCAATCGTTCCGATCGCGATGCCGTTTTCATCGAGGTCGGAACCCGCGCCGCTGCCGAGCGTGCGTACTATTCGGATATCGACATGATGATCGTGCGTGACGACAAGGGCGCGCGTTACATGAAAAAGAATGGCGAGCCGTATCCGGCTTAAGGGAGATAACCAATGGCGAATTTCACCCTCGACGTCGACGCCGACGGCATTGCGCTCATCACCTGGGACACGCCCGGCCGTTCGATGAACGTCATCTCGATGGACGTGATCGGCGAACTCGCCGGCATCGTCGAGAAGGTCGCGACCGATGCGGCGATCAAGGGCGCGGTTATCACCTCCGGCAAGGACGCATTCTGCGGCGGCGCCGACCTGACGATGCTGGAGCGCATGGGGGCGATGTACGCCAACATGATGAAAAACGAAGGCGCGGAGGCCGCCGCCGGCTTCGTGTTTGAGGAAAGCCGCAAGCTGTCGCTGCTGTACCGGCGCATCGAGACCTCGGGCAAGCCGTGGGTCTGCGCGCTCAACGGCACCGCGATGGGCGGCGGCTTTGAGCTTGCGCTCGCCTGCCATCAGCGCATCGCCTCGGAAAATCCGAAAACGCGCGTCGGCCTGCCCGAGATAAAGATCGGGCTGTTTCCCGGTGCCGGCGGCACACAACGCATCGCGCGCATGATGCAGCCCGCCGACGCGCTGCAATTTCTGCTCAAGGGCGATCAGTTGTCGCTCGACCGCGCCAAGGCGGCCAAGTTGATCGACGCCGTGGTGCCGGCCGCCGATCTCATCAAGGCCTCGAAGGAGTGGATCAAGGCCGGCGGCAAGGCGGTAAAGCCGTGGGACGAGAAGGGTTTCAAGCTGCCCGGCGGTCCCGTTTACTCAAAGGCCGGCATGATGACGTTCCCGGCGGCGAACGCGATCTACCGCCGCGAGACTTACGACAATTATCCGGCGGCGCGCGCCATTCTGCAGGTCGTCTACGAAGGCCTGCAAGTGAACATGGACACCGCGCTGCGCGTCGAGTCGCGCTGGTTCGCCAAGATCGTGCGCTCGCCGGAAGCGAGTTCGATGATCCGCACGCTGTTTGTGTCGATGCAGGACCTCAACAAGGGCGCGCGGCGTCCGGCCAAGGAGCCGGCGACCAACCTGAAGAAGATCGGCGTCATCGGCGCCGGCTTCATGGGCGCCGGCATCGCCCAAGTGAGCGCCGCCGCCGGATTGCAGGTGGTGCTGATCGATCGCGACCAGGACACGGCAGACAAAGGCAAGGCGGCGCTGCACAAGGCGCTGTCGGACCGTGTCATGAAAGGCCGCATGAAGAGCGCGGCGCGCGATGAGTTGCTGGCGCTGATCACGCCGAGCGCGGACTACAACGCGCTCAAGGATTGCGACCTCATCATCGAAGCGGTGTTCGAGGACCGCAAGATTAAGGCCGACGTCATCGCCAAGGTGCAGGCGGTGATCGGCGACAAGGCGATCTTTGCATCCAACACCTCGACGCTGCCGATCACGTCGCTGGCGTCCGAGTTCAAGGACCAGCCGCGCTTCATCGGCATTCATTTTTTCTCGCCGGTCGACCGCATGATGCTGGTCGAGATCATCCTCGGCAAGCAGACCGGCGATCGGGCGCTGGCCGTCGCGCTCGATTACGTTCGCGCGGTCAAGAAGACGCCGATTGTCGTCAACGACACGCGCGGCTTCTATGCCAACCGCTGTGTGCTCGCTTATATCCAGGAAGGCCATCTGATGCTGCTGGAAGGCATTCCGGCGGCGATGATCGAGAACACGGCGCGCATGGCCGGCATGCCAGTCGGGCCGCTGTCGCTCAACGATGAGACCGCGCTCGATCTCGGCTTGAAGATCCTGCGCGCTGCCGAAGCCGATCTCGGCAAGGACGCCATCAATCCGGCGCAGGAGAAGCTGCTGGAGGATCTGGTCGAGAAGCACGCTCGGCTCGGCCGCAAGAACGGCAAGGGCTTCTACGATTATCCGCAAGGCGCGCCGAAGAAGCTGTGGCCGGGTCTGTCCGATCTGCTGCCTAAGAAGCTCACGAACGAACAGATCGACGCCATCGACGTCGAGGAGTTGAAGCAGCGCTTCCTGGTGGCGCAGGCGGTGGAAGCGGCGCGCACCTTCGAGGAGAAGGTCGTCACCGACGTGCGCGAGGCCGATGTCGGCTCGATCCTCGGCTGGGGCTTTGCGCCGTTCTCCGGCGGCGTGCTGTCTTACATCGACATGATGGGG
>JANMSH010000348.1:0-4197 GCA_031389105.1 Hyphomicrobiales bacterium | reverse complement strand
AGGCGCGCTCGTGTCCGCCGCGCGATCTAAACTTGGCCCAATATTCCTCAATCAGTTGCATGATTAACGCCGTTCGGTGGAAAGCCCGTCGCGCGTTAACTACCATCGCAAGACGGAGCGCAACGTCCGCGGTACCGGTGATAATCTCACCCCAGCCTTGGGCAAACAGTTAAGCCACTAAGTCCCCAGGCGAGAAACGGCCGGGCCGTCAAAAAGCTCGGCCGTTTCGCTTTTTTTGGATCGTGCCCCCAGCGGCGCCGTCGCCCACTCGCATCATCAACGAAATTCCAACGCGTCACGCGGCTGACCGCCGTGCGTCGCGCGCTGACTCACATCCATTCAACAGGAGAACCTCAATGGATATCGATACCGATAATAGCCTCGAGACCAAGGCGGGCATTCCGCTCGACGCGATGGTGACGCATGCCGAAATGCTGCGCGCCTTCGAAGCCTTCAAGGATACCAACGACCAGCGCCTGGCGCTGACCGAGAAACGCGCCGGCGACGTGCTGGTCGAAGAAAAGCTCGCGCGCATCAACCAGACCATCGACGCGCAGGCTCGCCGCCTCGACGATATCGCGCTCAAAGGCGCGCGGCCCGCGCTCGGCGGCGACCGTCACGCGGCGCGCAGCCAATCGGCGATCGAGCACAAGGCCGCGTTCGATGCTTATGTTCGGTCCGGCGAAGCCGCCGGATTGCGTGCGCTGGAGGTGAAGGCGCTGTCGGCCGGCTCCAATCCGGACGGCGGCTATCTGGTGCCGCCCGAAGTCGAGACGCAGATCGGCGCGCGGCTGACGTCGATCTCGCCGATCCGCGGCATCGCCGGCGTGCGCACCATCAGCGGCAATGTCTACAAGAAGCCGTTCATGACGGCCGGCCCCGCGGTCGGCTGGGTCGGCGAGACCGACGCGCGCGCGCAGACCGCGTCGCCGACGCTCGACGAGCTGTCGTTTCCGGCCATGGAGCTCTACGCCATGCCGGCGGCGACCGCGACGCTGCTCGAGGATAGCGCCGTCAACATCGACGAGTGGCTGGCGCAGGAAGTGGAGCAGGTGTTCGCAGCCCAAGAAGGCACCGCCTTCGTCACCGGCGACGGCACCAACAAGCCGAAGGGCTTCCTCAACTATACGACGGTGGCCAATGCGTCGTGGAGCTGGGGCAACATGGGTTATATCGCGTCGGGCGCTGCCGGCGCGTTTCCGGCGAGCAACCCGTCCGACGTGCTGGTGGATCTCGTCTATGCGGTGAAGGCCGGCTACCGGCAGAACGGCGTGTTCGTGATGAACCGCAAGACGCAAAGCGCGATCCGCAAGTTCAAGGATACGGCCGGCAATTATCTTTGGCAGCCGCCGGCGATCGCGGGCGGCAAGGCCTCGCTGATGACCTTCCCGATGATCGAGGCCGAGGACATGCCGGACATCGCGGCGAATTCGCTGTCGATCGCGTTCGGCGATTTCAACCGCGGCTACCTGGTGGTCGATCGCGCCGGCGTCTCGGTGCTGCGCGATCCTTACACCGCCAAGCCCTACGTGCTGTTCTACACGACCAAGCGCGTCGGCGGCGGCGTCCAGGACTTCGACGCCATCAAGCTGATGAAGTTCGCGGCGTCGTGATTTCTTCCGGGTGAGGGGCCGTGCATTGCCCCTCACCCGACCTCGGTTCACTCGGTCGACCTCTCCCCGCATTGCGGGGAGAGATGAAGCGCGCACTCACCCACACGACAAAATCCCATGCCACCGATCAATGCCGCTCACCTGGAGCACCAGCTCAAACGCTGGATGCGCCCGGACGCCCATCGTTTCATCCGCCCCGACTGGCGCAAGTTTGTGCGGCCGGGGTTCGAAGATGGTCACCCGTTTGCGCTGTACGAGCAGAAGTATCGCCAAGATCAATTGCGCGATGAGCTTGGGCGGTGGGCGGATGAGGGGCTGACGAAAAAGCCAACTCAAAGCCGTAGTTCCGAAGGAGAAACGACCGAACTCAGCGCTCAGAGTCGCCGTGGCTCACCGCCTGGTGGTCCGACGGGCGGTCAAGCAGCCCGCCTCGCCGTTGCCGAGGCGCGGGCGCGGGAGGCTATTGCTCGCGTCCGAGAGTTTGATCCGAATTGGCGGCCCACGCCAAGCATTCGGGATACGGTTGAAGGCAGGATAACAACCGCGGAAGCCGAAGCGCGAGAAGCGCAGGGGCGGCTCTCGGAGCTTGCTCGAGTCGGAATTGGACCAGGGCCATTTGCCGGAGAGTCTATCCAGGCGCGTGGGCCGGAACGCGACTTCACAGCGGCGGAGCGCCGTGAGATTAATAACATAGGGTCTAGTACTGGATGCCATACCTGCGGTGGTAAAAATCCAGGAACCTTGTTGGATAATTTCGTGCCCGACCACCAGCCACCAAACGCGTTGAATTATTCAGGCCGCGCGCAACGACTTTATCCGCAGTGCATATCTTGCAGTAAATCTCAGGGTGGTTGGATTAGTGGTAGTAGGAGAGACAGGTAACATGCCCACTTCAACCAAGATTGCACCGCCCAACTCACTTCTTCTCGTCTCCGACCGTAATGGGGGCGCGGTACCTGAAATCACCCGAGGTCACGACCTATGGTCGACGTCCTCATGCATAGTAATTGGCTGTCTAGCATTTATGGATGGCGAAACCGATGTTAGCCTAGGTGGGGCAGCAGATATCAATCCCGGCAATCCGCCTACGTTTGACGGGATGCTGGAAACGCCAAATCTCTCGGTTGTTGTATCAACTGTTGAGTGGAAGACGGTTCTCTGGGCGCAAGTGCTAAGCAAGAATACGCGAATTAGAATCTGGACAAATCGCCCGATGGAACCTGATAAGGTCGTCATCGGAATTGGATGACGCGCGGCCAAACTAAGGTGCTATCGGGGACGCGAGTTTCTTCGCCGTCTCCACGATCCACCCGCGATAGTTCAACAGCGGCGTGACGCCGGTCAGCCCGCCGCAGCGGCCTACCGCTGCGCGGTCCGGCGGCGGATTGTCTTTCGCGCTTCCACCTTCGGCGCGAACCAACTGCCGAACAGGCTGACGTTGGCTTCGGTCTTCTGCGTCTGTCTTGCGTGACGGCGCGCTTTGCGGCCGCGCGGTTCGGCATCGTCACTTGTGGCGGTTACGGCACCGGCTTCGACGCTCACCACGACCGGCGCCCAGCGCGTCAGGTGTCCGCAAGCAATGCGTGGCGAGGGGTGCGCCGCGCGGGTGATGATGCCGACCAGCATGCCGCCGCGCATCACCGGGCCGCCGCTATCGCCGAAGCAGGCGCTGGCGCCGATCGAGCCGGTGCGGTTGGGATCGACCAGCGCGCGCGGCTCGGTGGCGACCAGGCTCGCTTCGTGCAACGCGCCGAAAGCGGCGCGATGGCGTTCGTCGGTCGTGCCGTAGCCGGCGATGGTGAAGCGCTCGCCTGAGCCTTCGCCCACCGGTGCTGCGCTTGCCGACAGAGTTGAGGTGAGCGTGAGAATCGCGGCGTCGCCCGAGACGCTGACTCGGCGGCCATCGTCGAGCACGGCGCTGCGCGAGACGCGCGCGATACCGATCACGCCGCCGACGCGCATGCTGCGGCCGGCGCAGTGGGCGGCTGTGACGACAAGACGCCGGCCAATGGCGACGCCGGTGCAGTAATGGCTGCCGACCAGGCGAACGGTATAGGAGCCGAGCGACGACGAGGCACCCTTGATAACGGCGGCGGCCGGCGTGGCCTCTAAAAGCGTGGCGGCGACCGCCAATATAATGACAAGCGGCGCGCGGCAGCGCGGCAATGAATCCATGACAGCCCCCCAACCCCGGGGCCGAGACTAGCGAAGGCCTGCGGCAGGTCGAGCGGCGAAACCGCGCAGTGTGGACAAGTCGGCGGCGGCGGCTTTCGGCCGGCTCGACCTTTGTTCGCCAATTACCAGCGACAACGACCCGAATTTTTCATTCAGCCAGACGCGACAAAATCCCATGCCACCGATCAATGCCGCTCACCTGGAGCACCAGCTCAAACGCTGGATGCGCCCGGACGCCCATCGTTTCATCCGCCCCGACTGGCGCAAGTTTGTGCGGCCGGAGTTGCAAGCCGACCATCCGTACGCGCTGTATGAAAACAAGTACCGGCCGGATCAGGCGCGCATGCCGCCGGGCAGCCGCGAGGGCGGGCAGTGGACGGATGAGGAAGGTGGTGACGGCGGGGACGAG
>JANMSH010000328.1:0-19201 GCA_031389105.1 Hyphomicrobiales bacterium | reverse complement strand
TCGATCGGCGTGCGCATCGGCCGGCCATAGATCGCCGATGGCGCCGGGATGGTGATCTTGGGCGTGCGCTTGGTATGGGCGGCGACGAACTTGAAATGCTCGATCATCGGATGATGGGCTGAACCGACCTTGCCGATAACCTGTGCGCCTTCGTTGCGCGTGGTGACGGCGGCAAAGGCAACGCCGGTGTCCATCGCGTGCTTCTCGATGCCGTCGAGACCCCAGAGGAAATCGAGATGCCACCATGAGCGGCGGAATTCGCCGTCGGTGACGGCTTGCAAGCCAACCTCTTCCTGCTTCTTGATGACGCGCTCGATCTCGCGGTCTTCGACGGCTTTCAACGCGGCGGCGTCGATTTCGCCTTTGGCGAACTGTTCGCGCGCCTGCTTCAAGGCCAACGGGCGCAACAGACTGCCGACGTGGTCGGCGCGGAACGGCGGTTTGGTGCGTACGTTCATGTGATTAGCCCCAAACCTCGTTCGCCACTTCGACAATCATCCGCAGCTTCGCCCACTGCTCTTCCTCGGCCAGGATATTGCCTTCCTCGGTCGAGGCGAAGCCGCATTGCGGCGACAGGCAAAGTTGACCGAGGTCGATGAACTTCGACGCCTGATCGATGCGGCGCTTGAGTTCGTCCTTGGATTCCAGGCGGCCTGACTTGGTGGTGACCAGGCCGAGCACCACGGTCTTGCCCTTCGGCACCAGCCGCAGCGGTTCGAAACCGCCGGCGCGGTCGCTGTCGTATTCCATGAAGTAGCCGTGCACATTGATCGAATTGAACAGCACCTCGGCAACCGGCTCGTAGCCGCCCGAGGCGACGAAGGTCGACTGGAAATTGCCGCGGCACAGATGCATCGCGATGGTCATGTCCGATGGAATGTCGGACATCGCTGCGTTGATCAGCTTGGCGTAGATGCCCGGCAGTTCATCGGCGCTTTCGCCGCGCTCGGTAACCTGGGCGCGCAATTGCGGATCGCAAAGATAAGCAAGGTTGACCTCGTCGAGTTGCAGATAGCGGCATCCCGCATCGGCGAATGCGCGCACCGCCTTAGCGTAAGTCTGCCCGAGATCGCGGTAAAAATCGTCCATGTCCGGGTAGATCGAACCGGGGATGGCGTCGCGGCCATAACGGAAGTGCATCGACGATGGCGACGGAATGGTCATCTTCGGCACCACGCGCGTGTGCGCGGCAACGTATTTGAAATGCTCGATCATCGGGTGGCCGGAGAAGGTGCCGAGCTTGCCAGTGACGCGCAGCATCATCGGCTTCGGGTTGACCCCCTGAAACTTGATCTTGCGCTCGCCGAGATAGGCTTCGGCGCCGGCGAGTTCGCCGAGGAAATCGTAATTCCAGAAGGCGCGGCGGAATTCGCCGTCGGTGACGGCTTTCAACCCAATGTCTTCCTGCTTTTTGATGACCGCGGCGATCTCGCGGTCTTCGATCGCCTTGAGTTGTTCGGCGTTAATCTCGCCACGCTCGCGTTGCGCGCGGGCGTCTTTCAAGGCCTTGGGGCGAAGCAGGCTGCCGACATGATCGGCGCGGAACGGAGGCGCCTTGCGGGCGCTCATCGACCCCACACTTCTTGCGACAGTTCGACGATCATCCGCAGCTTGGCCCACTGCTCGTCCTCGGCCAGCACATTGCCTTCCTCGGTCGAGGCGAAGCCGCATTGCGGCGACAGACAAAGCTGGTCGAGCGCGATGTACTTCGTCGCTTCGTCAATACGGCGCTTGATGTCGTCTTTCGACTCCAGGCGTCCGCTCTTGGATGTGACCAGGCCGAGCACTAGTTGCTTCTTGCCTTTGGGGAAGAAGCGCAGCGGTTCGAAACCGCCGGCGCGGTCGCTGTCGTATTCAAGGAAATAGCCGTCGAGATTGGTATGGCCGAGCAACTGTTCGGCGACGAAGTCGTAGCCGCCTTCCGCGATCCATGTCGAACGGAAATTGCCGCGGCAGGAGTGCATGGTCACCGCCATGTCGTCCGGCTTGTCCTTCAACGCATCGCGCGTCACCTGCGCGTAGATCGCCGGCAATTTGTCCGGATCGTCGCCGCGCTTCTTCGATTCCTCGCGCTCGTGCGGATCGCACAGCATCGCCCAGGCGGTGTCGTCAAGCTGAAGGTAACGGCAACCGGCGTCGTAAAACGCGCGGATCGCCGTGCGCCAGGTTTGCGCGATGTCGGCGTAGAACGCGTCGATGTCCGGATAGGCATCCTTGCTGACCTTCGCCCGGCCCTGCCGGAAGTGAAAGGTCGAGGGCGCCGGGATCGTCATCTTCGGTGTGACGCTGCAATGCGCTTTGAGGAATTTGAAGTGATCGAGATGCGGATGGGCAGCGAAGCCGACCTTGCCGTCGATCAGAACACCTTCGCTCTTGGTCTCGACGCCGTGGAATTTGATCGCCGGCATCTGCACCATCGAAACGCCTTGCAGATGGCGGAAGAAATCGAAATGCCACCACGACCGGCGAAATTCGCCGTCGGTCGCGAGTTGCAGGCCGACTTCCACCTGCTTCTTGATGACCTTCTCGATCTCGCGGTCTTCGACGGCTTTCAGCGCCGCTGCATCGATCTCGCTTTTGCCGAATTTGGCGCGGGCCTCTTTCAGGACAGTGGGCCGCAGCAGGCTGCCGACATGGTCGGCGCGGAACGGCGGTGTGGTGCGGGCGCTCATTTTCCCCAAACTTCCTTGCTCAGATCCACGATCATCTTGAACTTGGCCCACTGCTCGTCGTCGGCCAGCACGTTGCCTTCCTCGGTCGAGGCAAAGCCGCACTGCGGCGACAACGCCAGTTGCTCAAGCGCGACGAACTTCTCGGCTTCCTTGATGCGCTTCTTGATGTCCTCGACCGGCTCAAGCTTGCCGGACTTCGACGTGACAAGGCCAAGCACGACGATCTTGTTGCCCTTGGGCAGGAAGCGCAGCGGCTCGAAGCCGCCAGCGCGGTCGGTATCATATTCGAGAAAGTAGCCGTCGTAATTGCACTTGGCGAGCAGGCTTTCGGCCACCGGCTCATAACCGCCTGACGAGATGAAGGTGGAGCGGAAATTGCCGCGGCAGACATGCGTGGTGATGACCATATCGGCGGGCTTGGCCTCAAGCGCCTTGTTGATGCACTTGGTGTAGGTCTCCTGCAGATGATCGACGTCGAGGCCGCGGTCGCGCGCCTTCTTCAGTTCTTCCTGCGAGCACAGATAGGCCCAGGCAGTGTCGTCGAATTGCAGATAGCGGCAACCGGCGGCGTAGAACGACTTGATCGCCTTCTGATATGCGATGGCTAGATCGTCGAAGATGGCATCGCGATTGGGATAAGCCGACGCGGCGACCGAACCCGGCTCAAGGCGAAAATGCATCACCGTCGGCGACGGAATGCACATCTTCGGCGTCTTGGTGGCGTGCGCCTTCAGGAATTTGAAGTGCTCGATCATCGGATGGTTCGGCGTAAAGTCGATCTTACCGGTGACTTTCAGCACCTTCATCTTGGTCTGCATGCCCTGGAACTGGATGCCGTGGTCGGACATTTCGACCGAGACACCGTCCAGCATTCCGTAGAAATCATAGTGCCAGAACGAGCGGCGGTATTCGCCGTCGGTGATGGCGTGCAAGCCAACCTCTTCTTGCTTCTTGATGACCATGATGATCTCGGCGTTCTCAACCTCTGTCAGTTGAGCATCGGTGATCTCACCCTTCTCGTGCTTGGCGCGCGCTTCGTGAATGGCTTTGGTGCGCAGAATGCTGCCGACCTGGTCGGCACGGAAAGGCGGCTTGGTACGCTGTGTCATGATGATCTCCGGCAGGTAGCCGCTAAAGGCGGCCCGTCATTGATTTTCGCCGACCGTGTAGCACGTCAGGCGGCAATTCGTCCCGCGGCGGCTTCGCATGCATAGCGCGCGGTTTCAACCGCCCCGCCGAACGAAAAATAATGCGGGGTGGCGTTCAGATCGCCGGCCGCATCCAATGCCGTCAGAATGGCGTCGGGGCCGGCCTGGCCGATGAGACCACGGGCGGTACCCGACATCAGGCCGCGCACCGAGGCGGACACCCCGCAGCGCTTGGCGTAACGCAGCAGGCCGGTGACGCTAGCCGGTCCTGCCATGCCGATCTTGACCGGCACCGCGATGCCGCAGGCCCGCAACTGCCGCAGCCAGGTCAGGATGCTGTCCGGCGCAAACGAAAACTGGCTGACGATATAGGCCCGCAAGCCGGCCGCGCGTGCCGCCGCGATTTTCTGATCGAGCGCGGCTTCCAGCCGACGCTGCGAAATACGCGGATGGCCTTCCGGGTAAGCGCCGATGCCGATCTCTTCGATGCCGGCCTCACGCAGGCCGCCATTCTGGATCACCGCCAGCGCATCCGCGTACGGCCCCGACGACTCGACGTCGCCGCCGATAACCAGAAGCCGGCGCACATCGGCTTCACCGCGCAACCCATCGAGCAGTTCGTTCAACTGCGCGGCGCCGGCAAGACGGCGGGCGGCGATATGCGGCACCGGCTCAAGGCCCGCTTTGCGCAACCCGGCGGCGGCATCGATCTGGGCGCGTGGGTCGACCGTCGGAACGGCGGTCAGATAGACCGGCGTGCCCGGCGGCAAGATCGCCGCCAGCGCGGCGATCTCGCTTGCATTGGGACGAGTAGCTTCCAGCGAGAAGTTCTGCGCAAAGGTCGTCACGGTGACTACTCCCGCCGGTGCGAGATGACAAAGGATTCGTCGTAGAACCACAGCCCGCCATGCTGTTGCAGCACGTCACGCGTCGCGTCGACATAGCGGCGGTCGCTATTGACGTCGGACAGCCGGTCGTCCTCGATCTGCGCGACATAGATCGCCGCGTTCCAGGCGGCGAGCAGCGTGGACGTGCCGATCGACGACGAGATTTCCGACGGAAGAGTATGCATCTCGTAGCGGAACAGCGATCGCTGATCTGAGTAGGCATTGAAGTTGAGATCGCGCCCGGCCGGTCCCAGTTCCTGCTTCACCGCCTTGAGCAATTCGTGGCGGCTGTGCGTGAACGGATTATCGTTCGGCCAGACCTTGTGAATGATCTCCATTCCCGGATCGTGACCATAGGAATGGATCGCTATCATGCGGCCGCCCGGCCCTAGCGCACGTGCCAGCGGCGCCAGCACGCGCTTGGCTTTGAAGTCGATCGACGCCCGCGCACGATAAGGCTGCGAGGCAATGACCAGATCGTAGTCGGCTACGGTGCCGCCAGGTTTCGGGATCACCTGATTGAGCAGAAATTTGTGGTCGTTGCGGTAGAGCACCAGCACGACCGGGCGCTCATAGACCGGATTGCCGCTCTTCGGCGACACCCGCGCCTTCCAGTTCTCGCCGAGGAACGGCTCAAGCGCAGTAATCTGCTGCTCGAAGCTGTGCGCGGTGTTGCCTTCCAGCGCCATCTCTTTCCAGACCATGCTGGAAGCCGCGGTCACCGACTTCACCGACAGCCACGGCGCTTCGGCATAAGCAAGATTGGTCAGCACGATGACGCTGGACGGATGCTCGATGAAGCGGTCGGCCATTTTCTGCAACGTGAGGCGGACGTCTTCGAGGCTGATTTCCTTGGCGACGATATAAAACGGCATCGTCGGATAGCGGTCGTGCATCGAGCGCATCACGCGCGCCAGCACGGTGCCGTCGCCGACACCGGCGTCGAACACGCGCACCGCCGGTGGCCGCGGATGAATATTGGCGAGTTCGAGGCTGACGCGGTTGGCGACCTCCCACTTCTCGCTGCAAGTGTTCACGAACAGCAGATATTTTTGCCGGTTGTCGAAAAACCGGAAATTGCGCTGCGGGTCGTCGCTCGCCTGCCCCGAGGCCATTGGCGGGGCCGGCGGCTTCACCGTCGGCAGCGCGGCCTGCGGCGCGTCGAACAGCATGCGGCGGCGGCCTGGCGCGGCGGCGACGTGGCTCGCCATGAACGTACGGATGCGTTCCAGCGTATCGGTGGTGATGCGGCCGCCGTTGCGCAGCCGGCTGGCGAGCTTGCCGTCATTGACCGCGCGCCGGCCGAAGGTGGACTCCGCCAAGCCGCGCTGGCGGCAGAATTCACCGATTTCCTGGAGAATGGCTTCGTTCATGCGGCGCGCCCCTGGATTTCCCCTGCCGGCTCTGACGGCCGTTCAGATCCAAAGCGAACCAAGAGGATGCTAATTCGTCAACCACAAAAATTTGCCCACTTAAGTTGGGCGACAGAAGTGGGCGGCACTCCTGCGATTTTTGCCAATATATCAGGAAATATGAATGTCGCCGACGAACAATGCGCCCATTTGGGGGTTGGGCTGTATCCCGCATTGAAGTCAGGCGGTGGGCTGTTGTGGGCAGCAGCACACTTCGACAAGCGCTTCAGATATCGAAGAAAACTGTCTCGTTATCGCCCTGGACGCGGATGTCGAAGCGGTACAAAGGCGCCCCGTCACCAGCCTGCTTGTGGGCAATCAACGTGCCGCGGCGGTCCGCTGGCACCAGCGCCAGGATGGCATCGGCGCCGTTGGCCGTCTCGTCGGAGAAATACAGCCGCGTGTAAACCTGCCGCAGCATGCCGCGCGAGAAAATGCAGACAACGATATGCGGCGCCTGCGGTTTGCCATTGGGACTCGGCACCGCGCCCGGCTTGATGGTGTCGAAAGCGAACACGCCGTTCTTGTCGGTGGCGGAGCGTCCGAAGCCGGTGAACTTCGCGTTCGGCCGCGGCTGCTCGCCGCGCGCATGGACGTAGCGGCCTTGCGCATCGGCCTGCCAGATTTCGATCATGGCATCGTTGATCGGCAGCCCGTCGCCGTCGAATACAGTGCCTTCGATGCGGAGGCGCGTGCCGGTGGCGTCCGGCGTCACAAGATCGGAGCCGATGGTTTCCTTCCAGCTATAGCTGCCGTTGGGATCCCACTCGCAGCGGCCTTTGGGCGTCAGGCCATAGGCGAAGAACGGCCCGACGGTTTGTGACGGCGTAATTTCGGACATTATTTTGTTCCTTCGCGCATGATCTTATCCGAAAACCGGTTCCCACTTTTCGGGATCATGCGCTAATGCTCGTCGTTGTCTAAGGGGGTCTGCTCGCGGCCGCGCAGTACGATGTCCCAGCGGAAGCACAACGCCCAATCCGGGATGGTGTTCTCAAGGTCGAAGGTAGAGACCATGCGCGCCCGCGATTTCTCATCGGTGACCGAATTGAAGATCGGATCGTAGGGAAACAGATAGTCGCCGGGGAAATACATCTGCGTCACCAGGCGGGTCAGGAACGACTGCCCGAACACTGAGAAGTGAATGTGGTTCGGCCGCCAGGCATTGTGGTGATTGCCCCACGGATAGGCGCCGGGCTTTACGGTGATGAATTTGTAATAGCCGTCTTTGTCGGTGATCGTGCGGCCGGCCCCGGTGAAATTCGGATCGAGCGGCGCCGGATGCTGGTCGACGATGTGGACGTAGCGGCCGCAGGCATTGGCCTGCCAGATTTCCACCAGCGTATCGGGCACCGGCCGCTTGTCCTCGTCGAGCACCTTGCCGTGCACGATGATGCGCTCGCCCAGCGGCTCACCTTTGCCCTGCTTGGTAAGGTCGGCATCGCCTTCCTGCACCGCGTCATGGCCGAAGGCCGGCCCGGTGAGTTCGGACAACGTATGCGGCACGATCACCAGCGGCTTCGACGGCGAACGCTTGACCGTGCTCTTGTAACCTGGGCTCAAGTGCTTCGGATAAGCGCTGAGGCTTTCTTTCGGATAAATCAGCGACATTCTTGTTCCCCGTCAGACTTTTTCGATCGCCAGCGACACGCCCTGGCCGACACCGACGCACATGGTAGCCAACGCCAGCTTGCCACCGCGTTCTTCCAGACCATGCGCCGCCGTCAGCGCCAGCCGCGCGCCCGACATGCCGAGCGGGTGACCGAGCGCGATCGCCCCGCCATGCGGATTGACGTGCTCGGCATCGTCGGTAAGCCCAAGCTGCCGCAAACAAGCTAACGACTGCGAGGCAAAGGCTTCATTGATCTCGATCAAATCATAATCGCCGATCTTCTGACCGAGCCGCGCCATCAGCTTGCGGGTCGACGGCACCGGGCCGATGCCCATGATGCGCGGCGGCACCGCCGCCGAGGCCATGCCGAGAATGCGCGCACGCGGCGTCAGGCCGTGCTGCTTCACCGCATCTTCAGACGCGAGAATGAGCGCGGCGGCGCCGTCATTGACGCCCGAGGCGTTGCCGGCGGTGACGGTGCCAGGATTGCGAAACGGGGTCTTGAGCTTGGCGAGCTGCTCGAGGGTGGTGTCGGGACGCGGATGTTCGTCCTTGTCGACCTTGACCATCTCGCCTTTGCGGCCGGCGATTTCGACCGGCACGATTTCTTTGGCGAAATAGCCCGCCGCGATGGCCTTGCCGGCGCGCTGCTGCGACCTGACGGCAAATGCGTCCTGGTCGGCGCGCGTGATCTGGAATTCCTCGGCGACGTTCTCGCCGGTTTCCGGCATGGCGTCGACGCCGTATTGCTGCTTCATCAGCGGATTGATGAAGCGCCAGCCGATCGTCGTGTCGAAGATCTCGACCGTGCGCGAGAACGCTTCCTGCGCCTTGCCCTGCACGAAGGGCGCGCGCGTCATCGATTCGACACCACCCGCAATGGCGAATTCCATCTCGCCGGAGCGGATGGCGCGGGCCGCGGTGCCGACCGCGTCGAGACCCGAGGCGCACAGCCGATTGAGGGTGATGCCGGGAATGCTCTGCGGCATGCCGGCCAGCAACAACGCCATGCGCGCGACGTTGCGGTTGTCTTCGCCGGCCTGGTTGGCACAGCCGTAGAACACGTCGTCGAGCTTTTCCCAGTCGGCCTTGGGGTTGCGTGCCATCAGCGCCCTGATCGGCACCGCGCCGAGATCGTCGGTGCGGACCTTGGCGAGCGCGCCGTTATAGCGGCCGATCGGCGTGCGAACTGCATCACACAAGAAA
This sequence comes from Hyphomicrobiales bacterium, assembly GCA_031389105.1. GTDB lineage: Bacteria > Pseudomonadota > Alphaproteobacteria > Rhizobiales > Xanthobacteraceae > Pseudolabrys. The sequence continues at coordinate 10,264 of JANMSH010000328.1, read as the reverse complement.
ACGTCACGAATCGCCATTCGCGGCCTCGAATTGGGTGTGCCCCGGGATCCCGGCTTTCGAAACCGTATTTACGGCGCGCCATGGACAGGGTCAAATGCCCAAACGCCATAGGTGACCTCGAAAGAACGCGGCAAGAATGTTGAACTCCCAACCAATTTTCACCATCCACGCCGAACTTGAGGCCATCATGAACCTCGGCCGCACGCCCTATGGCGAGCGGCGCGTGATCGGTATCAGCGGCGGAACCGTGAGCGGACCCAAGCTCAACGGCCGCGTGCTGCCCGGCGGCGCCGACTGGCAGATCATCCGCGGCGACGGCGCCGCCGACATCCAGGCGCGCTACACCCTTGAGAGCGAATCCGGCGCGCGCATTCTGGTCTACAGCGCGGGGCTGCGGCATGGCCCGCCCGCGGTGATGGAGCAACTGGCGCGGGGCGACAAGGTCGATCCAGCTCTCTACTATTTCCGCACCGTATTGCGGTTCGAGACGTCAGACCCTTCGGTCGACTGGCTCAACCGCATCCTGGCGCTGGCGCGCGGCCAGCGCGAAGCGCGCGCCGTGCGGCTCGACGTTTACGAGGTGGAATGATGCTCGGACTTCCGATCACGCTGCCCGCCTCGCTCGTCGCCGACCGGCAGGGCAATGTCGCCATCCTCCGCCTCAACCGCCCGCTGAAGCGCAATGCGCTCAACGACGAGGCCATCCTCGGCATCGAAACCTTTTTCACGTCGCTGCCGGAAGGCATTGGTGCGGTTCTGCTGCATGGCGAAGGCGAGCATTTTTCCGCCGGCCTCGATCTTGGTGAGTTGAAAGAGCGCGACGTTACGCAAGGCATCGCCCATTCCGGGCTGTGGCATCGCGCCTTCGAGAAGATTCAGTTCGGCAAGGTGCCGGTGGTCGCGGTGCTGCATGGCGCGGTGGTCGGCGGCGGGCTTGAGCTGGCAGCGGCCGCGCATGTGCGCGTCGCCGAGCACTCAACGTATTACGCGCTGCCCGAAGGCAGCCGCGGCATCTTTGTCGGCGGCGGCGGATCGGTGCGGTTGCCGCGGCTGATCGGCGTCGCGCGCATGATGGACATGATGCTGACCGGCCGCACCTACTCGGCCGAAGAGGGTCAGGCCATCGGCCTATCTACCTATTTGACCGAGGCTGGGCGCGGCTTCAGCAAAGGCCTGGAACTCGCCACGCACATCGCGAGCAACGCACCTCTGACCAATTTCGCTGTCATGCAGGCGCTGCCACGTATCGCCGAGATGGACCCATCGGCCGGCTTTGCGGTCGAGGCGCTGATGTCGTCGATTGCGCAGGCCGATGGCGAGGCCAAAGCGCGGCTCAAGGATTTTCTCGAGAAACGCGCGCCGAAGGTGAAGCCGGGGAACTGATGGCCGAGCCGGTCCGACACAACGTACCCGCTGCGCCGCTCCGTCCAGTGCGGCTGGGTGCGTTTGACGCCGTGGTCGAACACAGCGCGGGCGGCGTCATCCATATCCGCACCTCGCAAAAGCTGGCGTCTTATTACAACACGCTGAGCGAGCCGCTTGACCATTGGGCTAGAATCGCGCCCGACCGCGTGTTCCTCGGTCAGCGCAACGCCGATGGCAACTGGCGCACGCTCAGCTACGCGCAAACGCTCGCCCAGGTGAAACGAATCGGCGCGGCGCTGCTGCGGCGCGGCCTGTCGGCCGACAGGCCGATCGCGATCATTTCCGGTAACGACATCGAGCACGCATTGTTGGCGCTCGCCGCCATGACTGTTGGCATTCCCTATGCGCCGATCTCGCCGGCCTATTCGCTGATGTCGAGCGACTTCGGAAAACTACGCGGCATCATCGATCTGCTGACGCCCGGCATGGTGTTCGCCAATGACGGCGGGCCATTCGCGCGCGCGCTCTACGAAACGGTGCCGGACGACATCGAACTGGTGGTGACACGCAATCCGCTCGGCGACAGGCCGGTGACGATGTTTGCCGATCTGCTCGGCACGGAAGACAGCGCCGGCTTTGCCGCGGCGCAAGCCAAAGTGACATCCGACTCCATCGCGAAATTTTTGTTCACCTCCGGTTCGACAGGCACGCCGAAGGCCGTCATCAACACGCACCGCATGCTGTGCTCGAACCAAGCGATGCTGGCGGCGGGCTTTCCCTTTTTCACCGACGAGCCGCCGGTGGTGATGGACTGGCTGCCGTGGAGCCACACCTTCGGCAGCAATCACAACTTCAACATGGTGCTGGTGAACGGCGGCTCGCTCTATATCGATGACGGCAATCCGTCGCCGCCCGGCGTGCCCAAGACCGCGCGAAACTTGCGCGAGATCGCACCGACGATCTATTTCAACGTGCCCAAAGGCTACGAAGCGCTGCTCCCGCATTTCCGCGCCGACGCCGAACTGCGTCGCAACTTCTTTAGCCGGCTGAAGGTCCTGTTTTACGCGGGCGCCGGCCTGAACCAGACGACGTGGGACGAACTCATCAAGCTGTCGGTCGAAACCACCGGTGAACGCATTATCCTCCTCTCCTCCCTCGGTTCGACCGAGACGGCGCCAGCGGCGCTGGTTTGCACATTCGATTGCGACAAAGCCGGGAATATCGGACTGCCGTTCCCGGGCGTCGAACTCCGGCTAGTGCCAAACGAAGGCAAGCTCGAAGCACGGCTGCGCGGGCCGCACATCACGCCCGGCTACTGGCGGCAGGAGCAATTGACGCGCGATGCATTCGACGAAGACGGCTTCTACAAATTGGGCGACGCGCTGAAATTCGCTGACCCGGACGACGCGGGCAAAGGCCTGCTGTTCGACGGCCGAATCGCCGAGGATTTCAAGCTATCGACCGGCACCTGGACCAGCGTCGGCCCGTTGCGGGCGCGCTTCATCGATCACTTTGCGCCGCTGGTTCGCGACGTGGTGTTCGCCGGCCCAGACCGCGATCACATCGTCGCTTTAGTTTTTCCCGACATCGAAGCCTGCCGCAAGCTGAGTGGGCTCGGCGCAGATGCGGCGCTCGCAGCAATCGTTGAGAACGCGCCGCTGCGCGCAAAATTCTCAAGCCTGCTGAATGCGCTGCACGCCGCAAGTCTGGGCACCTCGACACGCATCCTGCGCGCTTTGCTGATGGCGGAGCCGCCGTCGATGGACAATGGCGAGATGACCGACAAAGGCTCGATCAACCAGCGCGCGGTGTTGACGAATCGCGCCGCGCTGGTGAACGAGCTTTATGCGACGCCGCTATCGTCGCGAGCCGTTCAAGTCGAAGGAAACAACTGATGAATATAAAGGGACTGGCGGCGATCGTCACCGGCGGTGCGTCGGGCCTCGGCGCAGCCACCACACGCGCCTTGGCCAATGCAGGCGCCAAGGTCGCGATCTTCGACGTCAACGAAAAGGCAGCCGCCGAAGTCGCCGCCGAGATCAAGGGCATCGCGGTCACCTGTGACGTGGCGGATGCAGCCTCCGGCGAAGCGGCCGTCAAGAAAGCGGCCGAGGCGCATGGCGCCGCCCGTGTGCTGGTCAATTGCGCCGGCGTCGGGCCGGCCAAACGCATCGTCGGCCGCGACAGCCCGCAGCCTTTGGCCGAGTACGAACGCGTCATCCGCATCAACCTGATCGGCACCTTCAACATGATGCGGCTAGTCGGCGCAGCGATGCAGCCGCTCGACGTGCTGCCGGGCGGCGACCGCGGCGTTATCGTCTCGACCGCGTCGGTCGCGGCCTTCGAGGGCCAGATCGGGCAAGCCGCCTATGCGTCGTCGAAGGGCGGCGTCGCCGCGCTGACACTGCCGGCGGCGCGCGAGTTCGCGCAATTTGGTGTTCGCGTCATGGCGATCGCGCCCGGAATTTTCGGTACGCCGATGTTGCACGCGCTGCCGCAGGAAGCCCAAGATTCGCTTGGCGCTTCGGTGCCGTTCCCCAAGCGCCTTGGCGAGCCGTCCGAATTCGCGGCACTGGTGATGCATATCGTTGGCAACGGCTATCTCAACGGTGAAGTCATCCGCCTCGACGGCGCGCTTCGCATGGCGCCGCGGTGATGTTGGCGCGTCCATTCTTCTTCACCTCTCCCGTAGGGAGAGGTCGGATCGCAACAGCGATCCGGGTGAGGGGTTGCGGTCTAACGAAAGACCTAGTCCCCCTCACCCCAACCCTCTCCCCGCTGGGGAGAGGGAGCGCACCGTGGGCGGGGCAAGAGTGACGTGGCATCATTTACCAACACTCGCATTGTGCGCATCGAGTGGGGCGATTGCGACCCAGCCGGGATTATTTTTTATCCGCGTTATTTCGAGATCTTCGACGCTTCGACGGCGGCGTTGTTCGAGCACGCGCTCGGCATAACCAAGCATCGAATGTTCGAGACACTGGAATTCGCCGGCTGGCCGCTGGTCCGCACGCAGGCGCGCTTTCTCAAGCCCACGCGCTTCGGCGACGACGTCACGGTCGTGACCGGCGTCACGTTCGGCCGCACCAGCTTCGACATTGAGCACAGACTCAGCCTCAAAGGTGAGTTGTGCGCGGAGTGTTCGGAAAAACGGGTATGGACCGTGCGCGACGCCGAGGGGCGCCTGAAGTCGCATCCAGTGCCGGAGGCGGTGCTGGTGAAATTCGCCGGCGTTTAGCGCTACTCCACCTCCGCCGCGATCTTTTTCAAGATCTGGATGAAGCGTTTGCGATCGCGCATGCCGATGATGCCGTCGAGAATGCGTTCGTGCCGCCGCGCACAACGCGTGAGTTGGGTCAGCGTTTTTTTGCCGGGCACCGTCAGGTTCAGGCGATAGGTGCGGCGATCGCCGCGCGTGCGCTTGCGTTCGACCATGCCGCGCCGCACCAAATCCTCGACGACAGGCGTCAGGCTCGACTTGTCGCGGCCGGCCGCCTGGCTGAGTTCGGTCTGGCTGATGCCGGGATTGCGTGCGATCAGCGTCAGGGTCGCGAAGCGACCCGGGCTTTCGCCGACTTCCAGCGAGCGGCGCGAAAACGCCTGGAACGCGGATTCCTGCGCCATGCGCAGATTGAAGCCGATCCAGGTGGCGAGCGGCCCAAAATTGATCGGCTTGCCGGAGGCTTGGCTATTCTTGCCGCCGTTGCGGCTGCTGTTCTTTCCGCGCCGTTCAGCGCCGGTGCCATTGGTCGTACACTCCGCCATGTCTACTCCATCGCCGCGCGCCGTTTCCCGGCCCGCAGCCTGTGCGTTAGTTGGATATCAAACTATCTACTTTACAAGTCCGCGGACATTCGGCTGAATAAAGAAAAATTGGCGCTCAAGCTAATACCCAACCGAGGGAGGAAAGACCCATGAAACCCCGTTTCGCTGGATGTGTCTACGCCGCTGCCGTCGCCGCGTTCTTTGGCGTCCCGGCTGGCGCCATCGCTCAGGATAAAAGCTTCGAACTCAAGCTGTCGCACTGGGTGCCACCGTCGCACCCGTTGCAGAAGGCGCTGGAAGAATGGGGCGCGTCGGTGGAGAAGGATTCCGGCGGCAGCATCAAATACAAGGTCTACCCCGCCCAGCAGCTCGGCAAGGCCTTCGACCATTACGACATGGCGCGCGACGGCATCGCCGACATGACCTACATCAATCCCGGCTATCAGCCAGGCCGCTTCCCGATCATCGGCGCCGGCGAACTGCCGTTCCTGATCTCTAACGGCAAGACCGGCTCACAGGCGCTCGACGCCTGGTACCGCAAATACGCCGACAAGGAGATGAAGGACGTCAAATTCTGTCTCGCCTTCGTGCATGATCCGGGCACGTTCCATTCCAAGACGAAGAAGATCATGGTGCCGGCCGACATCAAGGGCATGAAGGTCCGCCCGGCGCACGCCACCATGGCGACGTTCGTCACCCAACTCGGCGGCACCAATGTGCAATCGAGCGCGCCGGAAGTGCGTGACATCATCGAGAAGGGCGTCGCCGACGCGGTGACCTTCCCATGGGGCTCAATCCCGCTTTTCGGAATCGACAAGGTCACGAAATATCACATGGAGGTTCCGCTCTACGTCACCACCTTCGCCTTCGTGTTCAACAAAGACAAATACAATCAGATGTCGGCGGCGCAGAAGAAGGTTATCGACAATCACTGCACCAATGCATGGTCGTTGAAGGTGGCGTCGAACTGGGCCGACTTCGAGCAGGGCGGCGTCGCCAAGCTCAAGGCCGACAGCGCGCATGAGGTCTACACCATCACGCCGGCCCAGCTCACCGAGTGGAAGACGGCGGCGCAGCCTCTGGAAAAAACCTGGTCCGACAACGTCAAGAAGGCCGGCGGCGACGGCGACGCGATCATGAAGGAGCTCAAGGCCGAGTTGGGCAAACTCAAAGCGGCCTTTTAATACCTAATGCGGCGGCGGGAGATTCCGCCGCCGACCCTTTCATTCGCGAGGGCGATCCGGCGCGGTCGCCCTCGCTTTGGCTTCCCGTCAAGGCGTGTGCATGTCCGGCAATTTGATGGACCGCTTCATCGATTCTATCGAATGGATCGCCGCGCTGTTCATCGGCATCGTCGCCGCCGACGTATTCATCACAGTGATGCTGCGATACTTCTTCAATATCGCGATTCCGGATGCGTACGATTTCGGCCAGTTGCTGCTCGGCATTTTGATTTTCTGGGGTATCGCCGCTACTTCATACCGCGGCACCCACATCACCGTCGACCTCGTCTGGTCCAACGTCGGACCACGCTGGCAGCGCGCCATCGACGTTTTCGCCACGCTGGTTTTGCTGTTCGTCGTGGTGGTGCAGACCTACACTCTGTTCGACAAGGTCGTCAGCACCCGCGAGGCCAATCTGCAGACCTTCGATCTCCGGCTGCCGGTGTGGCCGTTCTTTCTGGTCGCCTGGATCGGCGACGTTGCCGCGGTTCTGCTGATCGTGGTGCGCACCTATCGGCTGATTTTCCACCCCGAGATGATCGCCGCCAACCAAACTTCCATCAAACCGATCGAGTGACGCGCATGATCCCGAAAAGTGGGTACCGGTTTTCGGATAAGATCGTGCGCAATTGTGTGATGCCCGCATGAGTTCTGACGCCGTAGCGATCATCGGGTTTGTCATTCTGTTCGTGCTGATGCTGCTGCGCGTACCGATCGGCATGGCCATGGGCCTGGTCGGCGTCGGCGGCTTCGCCTATCTCTCGGGCGGCGGGCCCGCGCTCAAGATCGTCGGTCACACCACCATGCGGACGGTGACCGACTTTAATTTCGCAGTCATTCCCCTATTCCTGCTGATGGGCTCGCTGGCCACCACCTCCGGCATGAGCCGGGAACTATTTCGCGCCGCCAATGCCTTCGTCGGCCATCTGCGCGGCGGTCTCGGCATCGCGACCATCGCCGCCTGCGGGGGCTTCGCTGCGATCTGCGGCTCGTCGGTGGCCACCGCCGCGACGTTCTCGCGCGTCGCCTATCCGGAGATGCGCCGCTTCGGCTATCCGCAGAGTTTCGCTACCGGCGTGATTGCCGCCGGCGGCACGCTCGGCATCATGATTCCACCTTCTACCGTGTTCGCGGTCTACGGCCTGATCACCCAGCAAGACGTCGGCAAACTGTTCGTCGCGGGGATCATTCCGGGCATCCTCGCCGTGCTGATGTACATGGCCACCATCTCCATCATCGGCGCGCTGCGGCCGGGCTTTCTTCCCGCCGGCCAACGCAGCTCTTGGAAGGAGCGGCTGGAGGGCGTGCGTGAAGTCTGGGCCACGGTGCTGTTGTTCGTCTTCGTCATCGGCGGCATTTATGGCGGCATGTTCACCGCCACCGAAGCGGCCGGCATGGGAGCCGGAGGCGCCTTCATCATCGGTATCGCGCGTGGCAGGCTGTCGCGCGCCGACATCCTGCGCTCGCTTCTGGAAGCGACCCGCACGACCGCCGCGGTGTTCACGGTCCTGATCGGCGCGTTGCTATTCGGCTATTTCCTGACCATCACCCAGACGCCGCAAAAGGTGTCCGAGTTCTTCGGCTCGCTGGGGCTTGGCGCCTACGGCATCCTCGGCGTCATCATGTTGATGTACCTGGTCCTCGGCTGCCTGATGGACGCGCTGGCGATGATCATCCTGACCATCCCGATCGTGTTCCCGGTAATTACGGCGCTCGGCTTCGATCCGATCTGGTTCGGCGTGATTATCGTCATGACAGTGGAGCTTGGACTCATTCATCCGCCGGTCGGCATGAATATCTTCGTGATCAAGAGCGTGGTCGAGGACGTGAAGATATCGACCATCTTCTATGGCGTGTTGCCGTTCATCGTCACCGACCTGATCAGGCTAGCGATCCTGATCGCCTTCCCAATCCTGGCGCTGTGGTTGCCGTCGAAGATGTAGGGCGGCAGCGGCTTTTTATTTGGGCGGCCGGCGCATCTTCCCTCGGAGGGTTGGTGTGCTAGCATGCCAGCACCAAATGGTTGGGTACCCAACCATGGCGGGAAGAAACTAAAAGGAACGTCGCGTGCGTACTGCGGGTACGGCATTTCTCGAAGCGCTGAAGGAGGCCGGCGTCTCCTATATTTTCGCCAATCTCGGCAGCGACCATCCCGCGATCGTGGAGTCGATCGCCGAAGGCCAGGCCAGCGGCCGCGATTTCCCGGCGATGCTGACATGCCCGAACGAGATGGTGGCCCTGAGCGCGGCGCATGGCTACGCGCAGGTGAGCGGTGAGGCGCAGGCGGTTATCGTCCACGTCGAATGCGGCACCCAGGCGCTCGGCGGCGCCGTGCACAATGCCTGCCGCGCCCGCGTGCCGGTGCTCATTTTCGCCGGCGCCACGCCCTACACGCAGGAAGGCGAACTGACAGGCTCGCGCAACGAATGGATCCAGTGGATCCAGGATATTTCCGACCAGCGCGGCATCGTGCGTAACTACGTGAAGTTCGACTATGAATTCCGCACCGGCCGCAACATCAAGCAGGTCACGCATCGTGCGATGCAACTCGCCAAGAGCGATCCGATGGGCCCGGTCTATCTGGTCGGCGCACGCGAAGTGATGGAAGAAGAAGTCACGCCGCTCGCCATCGACACGGCGGAATGGCCGGCGATCTCGCCAATGCCGTTGGCATCAAAGGATGCCGCCGAGCTGGCGCAGGCGCTCGCTAAGGCAAAGCGCCCGCTAATTGTAACAAGCTATGTCGGCCGCAATCCGGCGGCGGTCGCTGAACTGACCAAACTGTGTGAGCGCGCCGGCATCGCAGTGCTGGAGCAGTCGCCGGTGACCATGAATTTCTCACCCGACAATCCGCTCTATATGGGCAACCGCTGGAGCGAGCCGCATCAGGAGCCGGTGCTGGCCGAGGCCGATGTCGTGCTGGTGCTGGACAGCGACGCGCCATGGGTGCCGGCGATCAGCAAGCCCAATCCGGACGCAGCGGTGTTTCACATCGACGTCGACCCCCTCAAGGACAACATCCCGCTCTGGTACTTCAAGGCGCGGCGCGTGTTCCGTGCCGATGGTGCGACCGCACTGGCGCAGATCAACGAAGCCCTCGACGGCATCAAACTAGACGCCGCCGCGGTGAAGGAACGCACCGCGCACTACACCAAGCTGCACGAGGCGCGCGCCGAAGAACTCCGCAAGCGTGAGCAGCCGACCGGCGTCATTACGGCGGAATATTTCACCGCGTGCCTGCGCAAATACGTCGACCACAACACCATCGTTCTGAGCGAGATGATCACCAACTATCCGGTCGTCGCCAACCATCTGCGGCCGCTGACACCGGGCCAATATTTCCTGAGCGGCGGCAGTTCGCTCGGCTGGAACGGCGGCGCGGCAATTGGCGCCAAGCTCGCGCATCCCGACAAGACGGTGATCGCACTGTCGGGCGACGGCTCCTACATGTTCTCGGTGCCATCGTCGGTGCATTGGATGGCGCGGAAATACGGCACGCCGTTCCTGCAGATTGTCTATAACAACGGCGGCTGGCGTTCGCCGAAGATGTCGACGCTGGCTGTGCACCCGCAAGGCCATGCCAGCCGCGCCAATTCGATCGGGGTCGAATTCGACCCCGTGCCCGATCATTCGGCGATCGCCGCCGCGGCCGGCGGCGCCTATGCGCGCAAGATCGAACGGCCGGAAGATATCGAAACGACTCTGGCGGAGGCCTTTGCCGCGGTGCGCGACGAGAAGCGTTGCGCGGTGCTGGACGTCCGTTTGCCGCATCTTTGAGACATTTAACCGCAGCCGGCGGCGCCGTGCGCCGCTGTAAACAAGAGTATCCAGGGAGGATGACATGAACGTCCAGCTTCTGATCGACGGCGCCGACGTCAAGTCGCGCAGCAACAATACCTTCGAACGCAAGG
>JANMSH010000313.1:0-4182 GCA_031389105.1 Hyphomicrobiales bacterium | reverse complement strand
CCTTGCTATCGCCCAGGATCGCGGTTAGCTCCATGCCGCATGCAGGTTCCAGAGACGAAATCCGACGATAAAACCGCGCCGAAGGTGAGCTTTGTCTCGCTCGGTTGCCCCAAAGCGCTGGTCGACAGCGAGCGCATCATCACGCGCCTGCGCGCCGAGGGCTATGAGCTGTCGCGCGAGCACGCTGGCTCGGATCTCGTCATCGTCAACACCTGCGGCTTTCTCGACAGCGCCAAAGCGGAGTCGCTCGGCGCCATCGGCAAAGCGCTGAAGGAAAACGGCAAGGTCATCGTCACCGGCTGCATGGGGGCCGAGCCGGAAAACATCTCGGCCGCCTACCCCGACGTCTTTGCGATCACCGGTCCGCAGCAATACGAGAGCGTGCTCGACGCCGTGCACCGCGCGGCGCCGCCGCGCCACGATCCATTCATCGATCTGGTGCCGCCGGAAGGCATCAAGCTGACGCCACGGCACTACGCCTATCTGAAAATTTCAGAAGGCTGCAATAACCGCTGCACCTTCTGCATTATCCCGAAGCTGCGCGGCGATCTCGTGTCGCGCTCGGCCGGCGACGTGCTGCGCGAGGCCGAGAAGCTCGCCGCCGCCGGGGTCAAGGAACTGCTCGTCATCTCGCAGGATACTTCCGCCTACGGCGTCGATATCAAATACGCGGCGAGCCCGTGGCGCGGCAAAGATGTACGCGCCAAGTTCGTCGACCTCGCAAGCGCGCTGGGCGAACTCGGCATCTGGGTGCGGATGCACTACGTGTATCCCTACCCACATGTCGACGACGTCATTCCGCTAATGGCCGAGCGTAAAATCCTGCCCTATCTCGACATGCCGCTGCAGCATGCCGCGCCCGATGTGCTCAAGCGTATGAAGCGGCCGGCCGCGCAGGAAAAGACCATCGCGCGCATTGAGCGCTGGCGCGAAATGTGCCCCGACCTGACCTTGCGCTCGACCTTCATCGTTGGCTTCCCCGGCGAAACCGACGCCGACTTCGAATTCCTGCTGCAATGGCTCGACGAAGCATCGCTCGACCGCGTCGGCTGCTTCAAATACGAGCCGGTGCGCGGCGCGCCGGCCAACGATCTCGGCGCGGACGTCGTGCCCGACGACGTGAAGGAAGACCGCTGGCACCGCTTCATGCAGACGCAGCAGAAGATTTCGGCGCGCCGCTTGAAGCGCAAGGTCGGCACGCGGCAGCAGGTGATTATCGACGAGACGGGACCGACGGTGTCGAAAGGCCGCTCGATGGCCGATGCGCCGGAGATCGACGGCGCGGTTTACATCGCCAGCCGGCGGCCGTTGCGCGTCGGCGAGATCGCCACTGTGAAGATCGAACGCGCCGACGAATATGACCTGCACGGCACGGCGGTCGGCTATTGATTGCTGGCGACGACCTTCACGACGGCATCCGTCAAAGCCTTCAGCTCATCCGCCACAATCGTGAACGCCGGCGTCAGATAAATCACATTGCCGAACGGGCGCACGAACACGCCCTCGTCCACAAAACGTGCCCGCAAGGCGTCGAGATTGCCGATGCGGTCCATCTCGACAATGCCGATCGCGCCCATCACACGCACGTCCTTGACGCCGCGCATGGCGCGGCATGGTTCGAGCCCCTGCGTCAGCGCGGCGGAGATGGTGGCGACTTGCTGCAATCGCGGTTCGCGTTCGAACAGATCGAGCGAAGCATTGGCCGCCGCACAGGCGAGCGCATTGGCCATGTAGCTCGGCCCGTGCATCAGCGCCTTCTTCGGATCGTCGGACCAGAACGCGTCGAATACCGTGCGGTTGGCCACGGTCGCGGCGAGCCCTAGCGTGCCGCCCGTGAGAGCCTTGGAAAGCGTGACGATGTCGGGCGTCACGCCCGCCTGCTCGCAGGCGAACATGGTGCCGGCGCGGCCGAAGCCGGTGAAGATTTCATCGAAGATCAGCAGCACTTCATATTTGTCAGCCAGCGCGCGGAGTCGCTTCAGGACCGTAGCGTCGTGAAACTTCATCCCCCCGGCGCCCTGCACCAGTGGCTCCACGATAATGCCCGCGACGTCGCCGGCACGCTGCGCCAGCAATGTGTCGAGCGCGGCCTCGCGGGCTTCGTCGTCCGGCAGATCGACAATATGATGTTGCGGCAACAATCCGGCGAACAGCGCGTGCATGCCGTCTTCGCTGTCGCTCACCGCCATCGCGCCGGTGGTGTCGCCGTGGTAGCCGCCCTTGAACGCAACGAACTGGCTACGCCCCTTCACCCCACAATTGATCCAATACTGCATCGCCATCTTCATGGCGACCTCGACGGCGACCGAGCCCGAGTCCGAAAAGAACACCCGCGTGAGATCGCCCGGCAGCAGCGCGGCGAGGCGCTTGGCCAGCGTCAGCGGCTGCTCATGCGCAAGCCCGCCGAACATCACGTGCGGCATGGCGGCCAACTGGCGTTCGACCGCCTGGCGGATATGCGGATGGTTGTAGCCGTGACACGCGGTCCACCAGCTCGCGACGCCGTCGATCAATTCGCGGCCGTCGGCCAGCACGATGCATGAGCCGTGGGTGCCGACCACCGGCAAGGGTGGCGTCGCCGTCTTCATCTGGGCATAAGGCAGCCAGATGTGCTCGAGGCCGCCCGCATACCAGCCGGGCATTCTGTCGTTCTTGGCGCTCTTTTTGCTGGTATCGTCCGCCATTTGACGCTTCCCTACACGCATGGTTGTAAACGATCAAATGTCATCGCTCGATCAATTCGCCCAGGGCAAAATCGACGACCTGGCGCGCCGGCACCTGCACCGCAAGCTGGCCGAGACCGTGCGCGAGGACGGCATCTGGGTCGAGCGCGACGGCCGTAGGCTGATGTCGTTTTCCTGCAACGACTATCTCAATCTCAGTCAGCATCCGGTCATCAAGCAGGCGGCGATCGCGGCGGTCGAGAAATACGGCGCGGGCTCCGGCGCCTCGCGGCTGGTCACCGGCAATCACCCGCTCTACGCCGAACTTGAGGCGCGGCTCGCCGCCATCAAGCAGACCGAGGCCGCGGTCGTGTTCGGCTCCGGCTATCTCGCCAATGCCGGCATTATTCCGGTGCTGGTCGGGCGCAAGGATTTGGTGCTGGCCGACGAGTTGTCGCATGCGTGCCTGTTCGCCGGCGCGCAATTGTCACGCGGCAAGGTGATGACGTTCAGGCACAATGATCTCGATCATCTGCGCATGCTCATGGCCGAGCATCGGGACTTCTACGAGCATGTCCTGATCGTTACCGACGGTGTTTTCTCGATGGACGGCGATCTGGCGCCTTTGGCCGAACTAAATGAAATCGCTACGGAATTCGACGCCTGGCTGATGTCGGACGATGCCCATGGGCTGGGTGTGGTCGGCGGCGGACGCGGCTCGAGTTTCAACTCCAATAGTCACGTTTCGATACCGCTACAGATGGGCACTTTGTCCAAGGCGATCGGCGCATATGGTGGCTATCTGTGCGCTTCGGCGGCGGTGATCGATTTGATCCGCAACCGCGCCCGCACGTTGATCTACTCCACCGGCCTCCCGCCCTCCTGCGTCGCCGCCAGCATCGCTGCGCTCGATCTGATCGAACACGAGCCGGACTACGCGGCGTTGCCGGTGCAGAAAGCCAAAGCCTTCACGCGGCGCGCGCAATTGCCGGACGCACAGAGCCCGATCGTGCCGGTGATCATCGGCGAGGAGGAAGCGACGCTTTCCGCTTCTCGCCTGTTGGCCGACGAAGGCTACCTCGCCACAGCAATACGTCCGCCGACGGTTGCCGCCGGCACCGCGCGTTTGCGTCTGACCTTCACGGCGCAGCATCCTGACGAAGCCATCGAACGGTTGGCCGACATCGTACGCGACAAGATTTTGGTGCACTAAGTGGCCGCCTATTTCGTCACCGCGACGGGCACCGACATCGGCAAGACTTTCGTCACCGCCGGGCTGATCCGCTATCTGCGCAGCGCCGGACAGCCGGTCAATGCGCTCAAGCCCGTGGTCAGCGGCTACGATTCATCGGTGGTCGAAACCAGCGATCCGGCTGTTTTGCTGAAAGCCTTGGGCCGCCAAGTCAGCGCCGACGAAATCGCCAGCATCGCGCCGTGGCGGTTTCGCGCGCCGCTATCGCCCGACATCGCCGCCGCGCGCGAGAGCCGCAGCATCGACTTCGACGCCCTGGTCGCGTTC